>JBGAUU010000168.1:0-2289 GCA_044228465.1 Cyclobacteriaceae bacterium | reverse complement strand
ATTCCGGTGCAGATCAGCCACTTTAAATTAGCCATGCGCGGCTTATGGGGCAAAGCCGATAGTACTTTGTTGTTGTTGGATCAGGCTCGAAATGAAGGTGTGAATATTACCGCTGATTTATATCCATACACCTATTGGTCGTCTACCATCCGCGTTTTGTTTCCAGATCGGAATTTTACGGACGAAAAAGAAGCTGCTTTTATTCTCAAAGAAGTGACGAGTGCCGAAGGTATCATCCTAAGCAAATACGGACCTAATCCTGATTATAATGGAAAGAGTTTGGCTGAGATTGCTACGCTTGAAAAACGTACGCCCGAAAAAATGCTTATCGAGTTAATCAAGCGATTGGATGAATGTGAAAAGAAGGGCGATGATTGTGGCGGCAGCATTGTAGCGACAAGCATGGATGAAAATGATGTAAAAAAATTGATGCAATGGAAGTACACCAACTTTTGTTCGGATGGAAACAGTGGAGGAAGACATCCGCGCGGCTTCGGAGCGTTTACACGCATTCTCAGTCACTACGTGCGCGAAGAAAAGTCGCTTTCCATGCCGGAAGCAATTTATAAAATGACCGGACTGGCAGCTGATCAAGTTGGAATCAAAAAGAGAGGACGAATTGCTATAGGACATTACGCGGATTTAATTTTGTTTAATGAACAATTGGTGAGAGACGAAGCCACCGTTCAAAACCCGCATCAAGTATCGAAAGGAATTGAACGTGTGTGGGTAAATGGTCACGTAGTTTGGGTCGATGGAAAGACCACCAATCAACGAAACGGAAAAGTTATATATCGATAAAATTATACCTATGAAAAAGTTATTTCTAATCACCTCGCTGTTGCTTTTATTGGCAGCCTGCAAGAAACAAGAATTTGATGTGATCATTCGCGGAGGCACCGTGTATGATGGTACCGGAAAAGCAGGAGTGCAAGCGGATGTGGGCATCAATGCGGATACCGTTGCTTTCATTGGCGATTTGTCGTCAGCCGTTGGCAAAAAAGAAATTGATGCTAAAGGTTTAGCGGTTGCTCCGGGCTTTATCAATATGTTGAGCCACTGCGAGGTTTCGCTTTTGTTTGATGGCAACTCGCAAAGTGATATTCGGCAGGGTGTTACTTTGGAAGTGTTGGGCGAAGGCTCGATGGGCCCGATGAATGCGAAGATGAAAGCAGACGACTCACTGGCCATGTTGCACGACACCGATTGGGCGTATAAAATTGACTGGACTACATTAGGTGAATATTTGGAAGGATTGGAGCGAAGAGGAGTTTCTCCCAACGTTGCTTCATTTGTGAGCGCCATCACAGTGCGCGTGCATGAGTTGGGATACGCCAACCGTGCACCATCACCTGAAGAACTGAATCGTATGAAAGAGTTAGTGCGTGTGGCAATGGAAGAAGGAGCGATGGGTGTTACTTCAGCGTTGATTTATGCGCCAGCCAATTATGCCAGCACCGAAGAGTTGATTGAGTTGAGTAAAGTAGCATCACAATACAATGGCATGTACATCGCGCACATGCGCAGTGAAGGAAATTCGATTTATGCAGCAGTGGATGAAACCATTCGCATTGCGCGCGAAGCCAATCTTCCGGCAGAGATTTATCATTTGAAATTCAGCGGCAAAGACAACTGGAATAAAATTGATTCAGTGACTGCCATGATCGATCAAGCCAACAAAGCGGGATTAAAAATTACTGCCGATATGTACACATACACAGCCGGAGCCACGGGACTCGATGCAGCGATGCCACCTTGGTTGCAGGAGGGAGGGATCAACGAATGGATCAAGCGTATGAAAGATCCGGTTATGCGCAAGAAGGCATTACAAGAAATGCGCACGCCTACCGACAAGTGGGAAAACTTGATGATGTTAGCCGGTGATTTCGATAAAGTGTTGCTAATGGGTTTTACCAATGATTCACTCAGGAAAAACTATACGGGCAAAACGTTGGGAGAAGTAGCAAAAATTTATGGCAAGTCGCCAGAGGAAACTGCCATGGATTTGGTAATCACCGATGGTACCCGTGTTGGCACAGCTTACTTTTTAATGACAGAAGAAAATGTTATGCGACAAATTCAGTTGCCGTATGTTAGTTTCGGATCAGATGCTGAGTCATCTACCGCAACGGGAAATTTTTTGAAAACACCGACACATCCCCGTGCTTATGGAAATTTCTCACGGTTGTTAGGAAAATATGTCCGTGAAGAAAAAGTGATTTCACTGGAGGAAGCCATTCGCAGACTTACCTTGTTGCCTGCCACCAATTTGAAAATAAAAAAGCGTGG
>JBGAUU010000089.1:0-20852 GCA_044228465.1 Cyclobacteriaceae bacterium | reverse complement strand
AGAGATACAGCAAGTTAAATCGCGAAGATTGATTGTGGTGATCGAAGAGCCAAGCGAACGGATGATGAAGAAACTTCAAAAGCGTCCACGCAAAGGAGATGTGGAAGATTACAAAGCCGATTTACTCACCTTCAACGAAAACCTGAAGGCAGTAGTGGAAAAATTCTGGCCATATAATAAATCGGGTATCCAATACAAAACACTGAAAGAGGTGGAGAAATTGGAGAAATCTAATTCCAAGGGATATGCAGTGCTTACCATTTTATCGAGCAAGCCCAGCTCTATGCGTGCAGGCTTTTTGTATGCCGATGGCATTTATTGGGTGAAAGATATTAAAGATGATTTTGATGATCGCGATGACATGATGCTCTCCACTATGGTGATCAACACCATCGAAGACTGGGGAAAGAAGCCGGTTTATTATGTTCCATTGTTTGATGTTTTTCCTACCAAAGCCTCGATGGTTTATGGCATAAAGTCGATCGAAACTTATTTTAGTTACCGGATTGCCAAAAAGAAAAGCGGACTAAGTTCGAAAGAAGAGCAAGAACGTAAAGAAAACCAAATGAACGAGAAATTTCCGGAGCTTGCACAGAAAACTTTGTTGATAAGAAGCGAATGGTTGGATGAAAAACTAAATGAAGAGGTGATTAAGAAAGTGTATCCGTATAAATTCCAGGTGTGCGACCGCGAAACGATGGATAAATTGGTATTGGAACAAGATGCGAATTATGCTTACGGTGTTATCATGCCCAATGTAATATCTGCCAGTAATGCAAACTTTGTGATGTATTCGCAATATGTATTGGATGCGAAAGACAGCCAACCGATGTGGTTTAAAAACTATAAAAAGGGTTTCTCGATTATAGGCTTTGACCGGAAGGGAGGTCAAGAGAATTTTACGGCAAAAATTCTGCAATTAATTACTGATAAAGCCCAAGGAAAATCAGACGAATAGTTGCTATGCGTTCCCTATATCTAATATTGCCATTTCTAATTATTTATAGCCCCACTGCAAATTCTCAATCAAGGGAAATTACCGTTGCACCCGAGTATAACATACCAGCGGGTGATTTGGCGTGGGGCAATAAGGCGGGGCTCGGTCTGCGACTTACATTTAGTAAGATGGATGGCGATAAGATATTGAAGATTAATAGCCTTAGTATAAGCTATACTTCTTTGCCCGCTCGAGCCGATACTCTCTATTATGTGGTAGATAAGGGAGGCGTTGGTGGAGTCGGGCTAGGCAAAGCTGTTTTTAGTTCCTTTAACATGTTTCAATTACGGGCAGGCATAGAATATAGCTTTCCGCTGGTTGATCGAAAGTTAGCACTGAAGGCAGGAGGTGGAGTGGGCTTGGTTTATGGCAGTCGTAAAATTAGCTTAACCGATAGCTTTGGAGGTTCTGATGGACTTTCCGAATTAGTCGCATGGGGAACATTGGTGCCCTCTACCAGTCTTGACTATCGATTGAATGATTTACTCACAATGTCTGTCGGTGTTTCCTACACATTCATGATTCAACTGGGAAACACAAACTCGAGTGCCCTTAATTATAATCCAAACACCGGATTAATCATGCGATACTTTACCCCAATTATTGCTTTCAATCTTTCTCTCCCTTAAAAATGAAAATTAGTAAGCTGATTTTACTTGTTTGTGTTGCGTTGTTGCTGATTTTCCGTTGTACTCCGGATGACACACCTTTTCTCTCGAAAGCCGAGGCCGAAAAGCAAATTGAAGCGTTGAATAATAGCCGCGATCCTTTCTATTCTATCCGAAACGTGGTGGCCATCATCAACAACGATATTTACTATTTCAAGCGACTGGATAGTATACCCAAGCGCCTGACGAATACGGCTACAGCCGTTAAAACCAATGTCAAGTTATCGTACGACCGATCTCGCATTGCCTATTTGGATCAGTCTAATATACCGGTGATTATTCGTGCCGATAATGGTCAGCAAATCCAGAAACTGTCCCAATATGGCTACGTTTCGTCCATAGATTGGGCGAAAGATCGCCTGACTCTGTATATGCTGGTGGATGGAAAAGTGGTTTTTAATGGAACACCTTTACCCGTAACTCAACCAATTGGTACATGGGATCAAATCAGTTCCTTCTCTATGAATAGCATCGGAGACCAGGCGTATTACTTTAATTCTCCATTCTATTTTACTTATACCTTAAAGTTTCTTTCATCGGGTCAGAAGATCGATGATCAGTTTACTTCCATCAGCTCCAAGCGATACGATTATGTAGACTTTTACGATAACAAAGGCAATTTTCTGATAGGCCTTACGGAATCTTCGTATGACAAAAGGATTTCGCAAATAGCCTGCATTCAGAATTATCAATTCTATGAAGCGTATTATTGGGATGACGATGATATGTACACGCCCGATTTTAATTCGGACTTGGAAGTTTTGATTTTCGGTACCTATAGCGGTTCTTCCAATTATATCAAATGTGTCTATCTGGGTAAGAAAGCCTATAATTCTACCAGCATCAGTCCTATGGATATTCTTCGTAAAACAATAACCAACTACCCAAGTAAATCAACCATTTACCTCGATTGGGTTCAGTAAAAGTTATCCAAAAAAAACGGTGGTAATTGGCTGGCAGGTATGAGTAAAATAATAAGCCAATATTGTTTGTAAAAGGATTCATTTGTAGCCGTTTTCGGCTACTTTTTAAGCACTATTTTCTATATCTTGCGTGCTTATTAAAACCTCCTACGAACCGTGGCCGAAGAAAGTACGAACCTACCTGAAAGACAGAGCATAATTCCGATCAATATTGAAGATGAAATGCGCGGTGCCTACATCGATTATTCGATGTCGGTGATCGTTTCCCGCGCTTTACCTGATGTGCGCGATGGTCTGAAACCTGTTCATAGGCGGGTTCTTTACGGAATGCTCGAATTGGGTGTTAACTACAACAAACCCTTTAAGAAATCAGCCCGTATTGTCGGTGATGTAATGGGTAAGTATCACCCTCATGGTGACTCTTCCATTTACGATACCATGGTGCGGATGGCTCAGGAATGGTCCATGCGCTACATGCTGGTGGACGGCCAGGGAAACTTCGGTTCGGTGGACGGAGATCCTCCGGCTGCCATGCGATATACCGAAGCGCGCCTTCGCAGAATTGCCGAAGAAATGTTGTCCGATATCAACAAAGATACGGTCGACTTCCAGCCAACATACGATGATCAGAATACCGAGCCGACTGTATTGCCGGCTAAGGTTCCTAATTTGTTAGTCAATGGCTCTTCGGGTATTGCGGTAGGTATGGCCACGAACATGGCACCCCATAACTTATCTGAAGTAGTGGATGGTATTATTGCCTACATCGATAACCGCGAAATCACCATCCCGGAATTGATGAAGTTTGTACAAGCTCCTGATTTCCCGACAGGAGGTATCATCTACGGATACCAAGGCGTGCAAGAGGCATATCTCACCGGCCGTGGCCGAATAGTGATTCGCGCCAAAGCAGAGATCGTAACCAATGCTAATGGCAAAGACCAAATCATCGCCACCGAAATTCCTTATCAGGTAAATAAGGCGCAGATGATTGAACGTACCGCTGCCATGATCAACGAAAAGAAGATCGAAGGCATTAGCGATATGCGCGATGAATCAGACCGCGAAGGATTCCGCGTGGTATATGACTTGAAGAAGGATGCTATTCCGAACATTGTATTAAACAATCTCTTTAAATACACACAGCTACAATCGTCTTTTGGTGTAAACAATGTGGCGTTGGTAAAAGGCCGCCCACAGACGTTGAACTTAAAGGATTTGATTGTTCACTTTGTAGAACACCGCCACGAAGTGGTGGTACGCAGAACGAAATTCGAGTTAGACGAAGCGGAAAAGAGAGCGCATATCTTAGAAGGTTACTTGATTGCCCTCGATCACCTCGATGAAGTGATAGCGCTGATTCGCAATTCAAAAGATCCTGATGTAGCGAAAGCAGGTTTGATGGAGCGATTCGGTTTATCCGAAATTCAATCCAAAGCTATTTTGGAAATGCGTCTGCAACGACTTACCGGTCTGGAGCGCGAGAAAATCCAAAACGAATATGCCGAAGTAAAGGCTTTGATTGAGCGATTGAAGGAAATCCTGAACAGCGAACCTGTGCGGATGGGAATCATAAAAGACGAACTGACCGAAATTAAAGAACGCTATGGCGATGCCCGCAGAACGCAGGTAGTTCACAGCGATGAAGATATTACCGTAGAAGACATGATCCCGAATGAAGAAATGGTGATTACTATTTCGAATCAGGGATATGTGAAGCGTACGTCACTTTCTGGAGTACCGCACACAAGGACGAGGCGGAGTTGGATCGAAAGCGGTTACTACGAAAGACGATGACTTTACCGAGCATCTATTTGTCGCACAGGCTCACAATTACCTGTTGATTTTCACCGCATTAGGTCAGGTTTACTGGAAGAAAGTTTATGAAATTCCGGAGGGTACCAAAACCTCGAAAGGAAGAGCCATTCAGAACCTGTTGAATATACAGCCGGGTGACAGTGTACGTGCCGTTTTGAATGTAAAAAGTATTGAAGATCAGGAATATATCAATAATACTTTCGTGATCTTGTGTACCGAAAAAGGCACCATCAAGAAGACGTCTATGGAAGCCTATTCTCGCCCACGCGCCAACGGTATTACTGCCATCACGATTCATGAAGGCGATCGTTTATTAAATGCAGCACTGACCAACGGTAAAAACCACATTATCATCGCCAAGAGCGAAGGAAAAGCGGTTCACTTTGACGAAGGCGATGTTCGTCCGATGGGTCGCACGGCAGCCGGTGTGCGAGGCGTTACACTGGAGTCGGAAGAGGATAAAGTCGTTGGAATGGTGTGTATTTCGCGTGAAGACGCCAATTTATTGGTGGTTTCCGAGAAAGGATATGGCAAACGAAGCGATATTACTGACTACCGCATTACCCGGAGGGGTGGAAAAGGGGTGAAGACAATCAACGTTACTGAAAAAACTGGCAAGCTTGTTGCAATTAAAGAAGTTGTAGACAATGACGATCTGATGATTATTAACAAGTCCGGAATCAGTATCCGTATCAAAGTAGAAGAGTTGCGAGTAATGGGACGCGCGCTGCAGGGCGTGCGGTTAATTAAACTCAATGACGATGATGCGATTTCTTCGGTAGAAAAAATACAGAAGATGGAAATTGATGGAGACGCCAGTGAACCTTCAACAGAACCAGAGACTACGAACTAACCCAAATTTAAACTATAAATTAAAGTAAAATGAAAAAGACAGCGATCGCGCTACTACTCCTTTTCCCGATTGCCTTGATGGCGCAGAAGGAAATAAAACCGAGCACTTCTAAAGCTGAAAAAGCGTTGAAGGCAGGGAAATTTGATGAAGCAAAATCTATTATTGATGTCACTGTGGCTAGTCAGGAATTCATGGTAGATAAAAAAGGAAATCCTTCTAAAAATGCAGCAAAAGCATGGTATTTAAAAGGGTTAATCTACGCAGGAATTGACACAACGAAAGAAGTAAAATGGAAGTCATTGGAAGCTGAACCCTATAAGGTTGCGGTAGAGGCCTTCAACAAAAGCAAGGAGCTCGGAAAGGGAGAAATTTCATTTTTTAGCGATGACATGGGGCTTCCATTGATTAACTCAAATTTGGAGGCAAGATTAGCTCAGAAGTATTTGGATGTGAGTCTTAAATCGTATCAGGAAGAAAAAGACTATAAGAAGGCATTTACCTATATGGAAAGAGTGGTCTATTTCCTGCCAAATGATACCTCTATGCTAATGAATGCAGGAGTTTATTTTGCTCCATCTGCTGAAGAATATGATAAAGCAATTGAATACATTGATTCTTATCATAAGAAAGGTGGAAAAAATCAAGATGCATACATTCAATTATTTAGCATTTACCGTGACAAGAAGAAAGATAATGATAAGGCATTAGAAGTGGCAAAAGCAATGATTGCTAAATTCCCAAACAATAAGGATTTCCCGAAATATGAGTTGGACGTCTACATTAAAATGGGAAAACTAGGTGATGCGAAGGCCATCATGGAAAAGAATGCCAAAGCCGATCCTAACGATGTTGAATCGAGATTTTACTTGGGCGTAATCAGCGGTGAAATGAAAAACCCGGAAGAAGCAAAGAAATGGTTTAACGAAGTGATTAAACTAGATCCGAACCATTACGATGCCTATGCTTCATTGGCCGATATCAGCTATAAAGAAGTTCGCGCCATTCGCGAAGAGCGTAATGAAATTGGAACTGCGAAAGATGCAGATGTGAAGAGAAGACAAGAGCTTTTCATGAAAATCGAATCTAAATTGAAGGAGTCACTTCCTTACTGGGAAAAATGCGAAGCATTAAAGCCAAATGAAGAAAACGTATTGTACGGTTTGCTATCCGTTTATGGAGACTTGGCCAATTATGATGAAGCTACCTTCAATCCAAAATTGGAAAAGCTGAAAAAGAAAATGAAATCTTTGAAACTGGAAGTGGATTAATCAATAGGAGATTTTCTGTTAAAAGCCATGGCTCATTGCCGTGGCTTTTTGTTTGAGACGGTTTCGCACAAGAATTTAACCATTCATCAATAAGAAACCCTCATTTTCAACTTTGCTAGTCAGCTCTCGTTTAGCATAGCCGATACAATTAGTAATTCACATTAAACAATTTGCTTATGGATATGAAAATTACTCGGATTAGTTCATTCAAGACATTGGCGCTATTACTCTTGGTTCACAGTATGGCCACTGCGCAGCTCATTCAACTACCGGATGGGGGTGTAAATCTGAAAAGAAAAACAGGTACGCGGATTGGGGTAACCGACATCGAAATCAATTGGAATGCCCCAGGCGTAAAAGGCCGGGAAGGAAACATTTGGGGAACACCCATTGCGCATTATGGATTTACAGTACTTGGTTTTGGTTCAAATGGCGAGTCTCCCTGGCGGGCGGGTGCCAATGAGAACACAACGATCTCATTTTCCACCGATGTATTAATCAATGGTAAAAAGTTAAGTGCGGGTACCTACGGTTTTTTCATTGCATTATATCAGGATACATCAACGCTTATTTTTAGTAAGACAACTACCGCGTGGGGAAGCTACTTTTATAATCCCAAGAATGATGTATTGCGCGTAGGAACCATGCAACAAAAGGATCAAAAACAAAGCGTGGAGCGGTTGGATTATCTTTTCACCAATCAGACTGATCGCTCGGTTGAAATTTCGTTGGAGTGGGAACGCTGGAGAATTCCCTTTAAGGTTGAAGTAGATATTACTTCTACAACCTTAGCTTCTATTCGATCGCAACTCAGTGGTGCGATGGGTTTCGATCCTCCCAGTTTGCAAGCAGCCGCTGCCTGGTGTTTGAATAACAATGTAAACTTTGAAGAAGCATTGCAATGGATCACCGTTGCAGTGGACCCATCTTTAGGTGGCGTAAATACATTCGCAGCTCTTTCAACGAAAGCAGGTTTGCTCAATAAACTCAATCGTAAAGCAGAAGCAGATCAGGCAATGGCCTTGGCATTAGATAATGCATCAGCGCTAGAAATGCACGGCTATGGCCGTCAGTTGCTCGCTGAAAAGAAAGTCAAAGAAGCAATGGCCATCTTCGAAAGAAACTATAAAAAGCACAAAGGTGCTTGGCCCACCAATGGAGGTCTTATGCGTGGCTATTCCGCCATGGGCGATTACAAGAAAGCACTTGAATACGCTAAATTAGCCTTAGCACAAGCGCCTAACGAATTGAATAAAAAGGCACTGGAGCAGGCTGTCAAAACCCTTGAATCGGGCAAGCCCTTATAAGAACTAAATCAGATAAATAAGTCGAAAATGCCGCTCTATGAGATCATAGGGCGGTTTTTTTATGACAAAGTCAATTCTAACTTGCTCATTATCAAATCACAAGACAGCACTTCGAAAGGTGCAGACAGGGTATTTAAAATTCTGCTAAATTTGCCCACCTGTATTTAACCAAAGGGCACCAGAATGAATCTATTGGATTTTGAAAAGCCCATCGCTGAGTTGGAAAGTAAGTTGGCTGATATGAAACAACTCTCAGACGATAGCGATGAAAATGTGACGAAAGCCATTCAGGCACTCGATAAGAAAATCACTGAATTGAAAAAAGAGACTTTTGAAAACCTAACCGGCTGGCAAAGGGTTCAGCTTTCCCGCCATCCGGATCGTCCCTACACACTCGATTACATTTACGAAATCACCACCGACTTTATTGAGTTGCATGGCGATCGTACAGTGAGCGATGATAAGGCGATGGTAGGCGGACTAGGTACCATTGATGGCCAAACTTTTATGTTCATTGGTCAGCAAAAGGGTCGCAATACCAAGCAGCGTCAGATGCGCAATTTTGGTATGGCCAATCCCGAAGGCTATCGCAAGGCTTTACGCCTGATGAAAATGGCAGAGAAATTTAATAAGCCAATCGTTACTTTCATCGATACACCCGGTGCTTTTCCGGGCTTGGAAGCCGAAGAGCGTGGACAAGGCGAAGCAATTGCGCGTAACTTGAAAGAGATGTTTATGCTCAAGGTGCCGGTGATTTGCATCATCATAGGCGAAGGAGCATCCGGTGGAGCATTGGGAATAGCCATTGGCGATCGCGTGCTGATGTTAGAAAATTCCTGGTACTCGGTTATCTCTCCTGAAAATTGCTCCGCCATTTTGTGGCGCAATTGGGATTACAAAGAGCAAGCTGCAGAACTTTTAAAGCTCACTTCTAAAGATATGCACAGCCTTAAACTAATCGATGGCATCATCAAAGAGCCACTTGGAGGTGCTCATACCGATGTGAAGGCAATGTCTGAAGAAGTAAAGAGAGTTATCCTTGAAAACTTCAAAGAACTTTCAAAGCTGTCTGTTCAAGAGAGAATCAACCAACGTATTGACAAATTCTGCGCGATGGGCCTCGTAAAGGAATAGATCCGAATAAACGTATTTAAGAACCGCTTCCGAGCGGTTTTTTTATTGCTAAATAAATAAGAGCGATGTATCTACATGTAATTGACACCGGCTATTTTAAACTAGATGGAGGTGCTATGTTTGGCGTAGTGCCAAAGTCCATTTGGAAAAAGACCAATCCTTCGGATGAAAACAATCTATGCTCTTGGGCGATGCGGTGTTTGTTGATTGAAGATGGGAACCGCTTGATTTTAATTGACAATGGCATTGGCACAAAACAAGATGAAAAGTTTTTGAGCCATTATGATTTGCATGGTGATGGTGAACTGATTTCCTCCATTCGCAAAGCGGGATTTAGCGAAAGCGACATCACCGATATGTTTCTCACACACTTACACTTCGATCATTGCGGGGGCGGTGTGAGCCGCGTGGGCGAACAATTGAAACTTACTTTTCCCAATGCTACCTACTGGAGCAACGAAGCGCATTGGAAGTGGGCCACCCAACCGAATGCCCGAGAGAAAGCCAGTTTCTTGAAAGAGAATATTTTACCCATGCAGGAAAGTGGTCAATTGAAATTTGTGAGTCCATCTTCTTCGCCATTTTCACAAATGGATATTTTCACGGCATCGGGTCATACCGATCAAATGATGATTCCCAAAATCAAATACAAGGATAAAACCATTTGTTTTATGGCCGATCTATTGCCCTCGTCATCGCATGTTCCATTGCCGTATGTCATGGGCTATGATACAAGGCCGCTGCTGACCATGGAAGAGAAGGCGGCATTCTTAGACGAAGCGGCTACGAATCAATACATCCTTTTCTTAGAACACGATCCGTATCATGAATGCTGCACCGTAAAACATACCGAGAAAGGGGTGAGGTTGGATCGTACTTTTTCTTTACAGGAAGTATTGTAATGATGGAGAGAAATTAAAAGAGTAAACATGAAACTGGGATTAGTATTATCAGGTGGCGGAGCGCGTGGTGTGGCTCATATTGGCGTACTGAAAGCACTCGAAGAAATGAATGTACGCTTCGATGTGGTGTCGGGCACGAGTGCTGGTTCGATTGTGGGTTCGTTGTATGCATATGGATACAAGCCGGACGAAATCTTCTCGATCATCAAGACACTCAGTATTTTCAAATCGGTGCGCCCGGCTTGGACGTGGGCCGGATTGCTCCGCATGGATGGCTTACAGGAACTCTTGTTAAAACACATGCCCGAAAACCGATTCGAGAAATTAAAGCTTCCGCTGACAGTTGCGGCTACCGAAATTCGCAAAGGGAGAATTGAATACTTTAATGAAGGTGAATTAGTACCTGCCATTCTTAGCTCATGCAGTATTCCGGCTGTGTTCAACCCGATGTCGTTCAATGGTGGTTTGTATGTCGATGGAGGCTTGTTTGATAATTTGCCGGTGCGCCCAATCAAAGATAAGTGTGATAAAGTGGTGGGATTGCACTGCAATCAGATCAGTCAGGATTTTGACCCGAATAGTTTGCGTACGGTGATTGAGCGCAGTTTATTGATGGCCATCAACGCCAATACGATTGTGAGCAAAGGCATGTGCGATGTGTTCATTGAGCCACCCCAATTATCTAAATACGGAAGCTTCGATATCGGCAAGGCGCAAGAGATTTTTGACATTGCATATCAGTTTACCAAAGCCAATTTCGAGCCCCATCATTTCTGGGTAGAACAGGCCGATTCAACCGTTTGAAATGCTTGGTAACTGACCTATCTTTGGGGATGATCTCTTTTCAACAACACATTTTAAGGGGCATACCCGATGAGTTACCTCCGGCTAAACCGTACGATTCTTCGGTTAGTCATGCTCCTAAACGCAAAGACATTTTAACTACTGAAGAAAAGCGGCTGGCACTTCACAACGCGCTTCGCTATTTCCATCCAGGTCATCATGAAGCACTCGCGCCTGAATTTTATCAGGAGTTGCAATCGTTTGGACGGATTTACATGTATCGCTTTCGCCCGGAATACGAAATGAAGGCTCGACCGATTCAGGAATATCCACATCAGTCGATACAAGCAGCAGCCATTCAGTTGATGATTCAAAATAATCTCGATCCGGCAGTAGCACAGCATCCACACGAGTTGATTACTTATGGTGGGAATGGTGCAGTCTTTCAAAACTGGGCGCAATATTTATTGACGATGAAATATCTGGCGACTATGAATGATCGCCAAACGTTGCACATGTATTCCGGCCACCCAATGGGATTATTCCCATCATCCGAAGAAGCACCACGTGTGGTTGTTACGAATGGTATGATGATTCCCAATTACTCCAAGCCGGACGATTGGGAGAAGTTCAATGCGTTGGGTGTAACGCAATACGGACAGATGACAGCCGGAAGTTACATGTACATCGGGCCACAAGGCATTGTGCATGGCACCAACATTACGATTCTGAATGCAGGTCGGAAGATTTCTAAAAATGGAGAAGGCCTTGCCGGTAAGTTGTTTGTTACATCGGGTTTAGGAGGAATGAGTGGTGCGCAACCCAAAGCAGGAAACATTGCCGGGTGCATTACGGTGATTGCCGAAGTCAATGAAAAGGCAACCAACAAACGTCATTCACAAGGTTGGGTAGATGAAGTGGTTCATGATCTGAATGATTTAGTGAAACGAATCCATTCCGCGAAAGCGAAAAAAGAAATTGTATCCATCGCTTACCAGGGAAACATAGTCGATGTGTGGGAGAAATTAGCAACCGAAAACATCTACGTGGATTTAGGTTCCGATCAAACTTCATTGCACAATCCGTGGGCAGGTGGTTATTATCCGGTTGGACTTAGCTTTGAAGAAGCGAACCGGATGATGGCGAATGATCCAGCTCAATTCAAACATCATGTACAAAATTCCCTAAAGCGACACGCACATGCCATTAACACACACGCGGCACGAGGTACATATTTCTTTGATTACGGAAATGCATTTTTACTCGAAGCATCGCGGGCAGGAGCAGAGGTGATGGCTGCGGATGGAATCAATTTTAAATATCCATCGTACGTGCAAGACATCATGGGGCCGATGTGTTTTGATTATGGATTTGGTCCTTTCCGTTGGGTGTGTGCTTCGGGCAATTCGAATGATTTAGATTTTACAGATCAATTGGCTGCTGAGGTCCTCACCGAAATTTTACACACCGCTCCGGCAGAAGTTAAATCACAATTAGACGATAACATTCACTGGATCAAATCAGCGAAAGCGAACCGATTGGTAGTTGGTTCGCAAGCACGCATATTATATGCCGATGCCGAAGGTCGTGTGAAATTGGCCACGGCATTTAATCAGGCAATTCGTGAAGGAAAAATCGGACCGGTGATTTTAGGTCGAGATCATCACGATGTATCAGGTACGGATAGCCCGTATCGCGAGACTTCCAATATTTATGATGGTTCGCGCTTTACAGCCGACATGGCGATTCACAATGTGATTGGTGATTCATTTCGCGGGGCGACTTGGGTGTCGATTCATAATGGCGGTGGTGTGGGCTGGGGCGAAGTAATGAATGGAGGTTTTGGCATGCTATTGGATGGAAGTACGGAGGCAGATCGTAAATTAAAGAACATGCTTCATTTTGATGTGAACAATGGGATTGCACGAAGAGCGTGGGCGCGGAATGCAGGAGCCATCAATGCTATACAGCGTGAAGCGGATTTGATTAACCAAATCGTTTAGCTATGCTCAAACTTTTTTATGCATTCGTTTTCAAGATGATGGGATGGAAAGTGGAAGGAGCATTTCCTACTGACATTAAAAAATACATTGTTGCTGTGGCACCTCATACCAGCAATTGGGATTTTATCATTGGCATTTTGGCACGCAGTGTGTTGAAAGTGCAAAAGGCAAAATTTTTGGGGAAAGATAGTTTATTCAAACCGCCTTTTGGCTGGCTGTTTCGTATGCTGGGCGGTTATCCGGTAAATCGGTCTAAGAACAATGATATGGTGCAGCAAGTGGCCACTATCTTTGATCAGCATGATGAATTTATTTTAGGATTGGCTCCGGAGGGCACACGCAAGAAAGTAGAGAAATTGAGAACCGGGTTTTATTACATCGCCAAAAAAGCAAACATACCAATAGTGCCGTGTGGTTTTGATTTTGCGCGCAAAACGGTGGTAGTGGGCGCTCCCTTTTATCCAACCAACAATTTTGAAACGGATATGGAACAATTATTGCAGTTCTACCGGAAGATCACCGGAAAAAACCCGGAAATGGGTGTTCAGTAAGCGGTGTGATTTATAATTTCTTAATTTTGAAACTTAATTAAACAATCAAAAAATGAAAAAAGGAGTAATTACAGTTCTGTTTGTGTTGGTGGGCCTTTCGGCATTTTCACAGGCTCAGGTGGCCATTGGTATTAAGGGCGGATTGAACTTTGCCAACATTGATGCCAGTAGCTTAAATGCTGCTTATAATAGCAGAACCGGTTATCATGGTGGCGCATTTGTTTTAGTGAAATTGGGTAAAATCGGAATTCAACCTGAATTGATTTATTCCAAGCAAGGTTCCACAGTACGAATTAACTCCACAGATATTGAATCGAATTATGATTACTTCAATATTCCGATCGTATTAAAATTGTACACAGTGGCAGGTATCAATATTCAGGTAGGTCCTCAGTTTGGATTTGCATCCGGAAACATTCCTTATACTTCCGTCACCGGCCAAGGTCAAACAGTAACATTGTATGATAAATTAAAAGGCTCGGACATTAGTGCAGCTCTTGGCTTGGGTTGGGATGCCCCATTCGGTTTAACCTTTGATGCTCGTTACAATTTGGGATTGACTAAAATCAATGAAGGAGCACTTGCAAAGGATGTTAAAAACCAAGTGATTCAGATTTCAGTTGGTTATAAACTGTTTAAATTCGGAAAGTAGAACAGCATGAGAGGTTTACTGGTACCCGCTTTGTTTTTGTTGTCGTTCGCTTCCAATGCGCAGTTTCAATTTTCATTAGGTGTGAAAGGAGGAGTCAATTACATCAGCTTAACCGGTAATACACCACTCATCAAATACGATTTCCGTAAGGATTATCATTTCGGAGTGTTTTTTCTGGCAAAAACTAAAGCTTTGGGCATACAACCGGAATTAATCTATTCCAGACAGGGTGCTTATAGCTCCAGCATCGATGGAAACTTCGATATACAGTTTGACTATTTGAATGTTCCCGTTGTTTTTAAATTATACTTGATTAAAGGTTTAAACTTTCAATTTGGTCCTCAACTTAGCTTCTTAGTGGGTGCTATGGGGCCTGTTGGAAACCCTCAAACTGGTTATTTCACATTGCAAAATGTATATGATAGGATTGATAAGATTGATGCGAGTATAGTTGGTGGATTGGGTTGGGATTTTTTGAACAGATTGAGTTTAGAAACAAGGTTCAATCTGGGGCTAACCAAGACGAATGATAAATCAGCAAATGAAGTTAAAAACCAAGTGCTTCAATTTTCTATTGGTTATAAATTGCTGAAGTTTGGAAAGTAACTTTTGAATCATCCATGAAAATGAAAAAGATCTTTTTGTTAATTTGTTTGGTACTGATTGGTTTTGAATCGATAAGTCAAGCTAAAGTTTCCGTAGGTTTAAAGGCAGGAGTAAATTTTTCTAATCTGGACATAAGCCCAGCTCCATCTACTTCATTTACTTATAAGACCAATTTTCATTTTGGAGCATTTGCCCAAGTGAAGATAAGTAAGTTTGGGATACAACCTGAAGTGATTGTTTCAAAACAAGGTGCTACAACCACTTTTTTTGGAAACGAAGCAAGCATTTACATTGATTATGTGAATGTGCCAGTTGTTTTCAAATGGTATCCAGGTGGTGGTTTTAATTTTCAGATCGGACCGCAGTTTAGTTTCTTATCGGAGGCTAAGAAAGATTTTTTGGTAGTTTCAAATGGAAACGTAGTGAGTAAGACCAAAGTTGATATGAATCTTAAGTCCAATGACTTAGGATTTGTATTTGGCTTAGGTTGGGAATCTCCAGTTGGATTAACTTTCGAAGGTAGATATATTCTGGGAACAACGAATATTAATAATGCTCAGAATACTTCTGAACAAATCAAAAACCAGGTCATTCAATTTTCGCTTGGCTATAAACTGTTTAAATTTGGAAAATAATTTTTGATTCTCCCCATGAAAAGCCGGTCTTTGATCGG
Source organism: Cyclobacteriaceae bacterium (assembly GCA_044228465.1). GTDB lineage: Bacteria > Bacteroidota > Bacteroidia > Cytophagales > Cyclobacteriaceae > ELB16-189. Next base: position 5,714 of record JBGAUU010000089.1, on the reverse strand, counting down.
CTTTTTATTTTCTGGGGGGGAACTGTCGATATGTTATCCTACAAAGCCACACTACAATTCTTGTATGCCAATCTACCCATGTTTCAACGAGTGGGTGCTGCAGCCTATAAAGCAGATTTAACAAACACGATTGCACTTTGCGAGGAACTAGGTAATCCGCAGCATCAGTTTAAGAGTATCCATATAGCCGGTACCAATGGCAAGGGGAGTAGCTCACATATGCTGGCAGCTATTTTACAAACAGCAGGATACAAAACCGGCTTGTACACTTCTCCGCACTTAAAAGAATTTACCGAACGTATTCGCATCAATGGGAGAGAGGTAAGTAAATCATTTGTGATCGACTTTGTAGAACGTATTCGACCTGCCATCGAGCGCATCCAACCATCGTTCTTCGAGATTACGGTGGCCATGGCATTTGATTATTTCGCACAACAGAAGGTAGATATCGCTATTATCGAAGTAGGATTGGGCGGGCGACTGGATTCAACCAATGTAATTACTCCATTAGCTTCGTTGATCACCAATATCAGTTGGGATCACAAAGAATTGTTGGGCGATACGCTTCCAAAAATTGCAAGTGAGAAAGCTGGAATCATCAAGCCGCAGGTTCCGGTTGTTATCAGTGAGCGTCAAGTAGATGTAGTCGGTGTATTTGCTGCCAAAGCGAATGAATCTAACAGCCAAATTCAATTTGCTTCAGATGTATTTAAAGTGGATTCATCGACCGAAGGAAATTTTCATATTCATAATCGAGAAACGGGATCAAACATGAATTTGTTGCTGGACTTAAAAGGAACCTATCAGCGAAAAAATGTGGCCGGTGCATTAGCCATCGTTGATGTGCTGCGCAAAAACGGTTTTACGATTTCGAATGATCACGTAGTTCATGCATTACAAAATACCACCACCTTAACGGGATTGAAAGGTCGCTGGCAGAAGTTGAGTGAGCAACCGCTGATTATTTGTGATACAGGACATAATGAAGGGGGCATTCAGGAAGTGGTGCAGCAAATTCGCCAACAGAAATACAATCGCTTATGGTTTGTATTAGGATGCGTGAAAGATAAAGACCTGCATGCGGTGCTTTCGCTATTGCCAAAGGAAGCTTATTATTTCTTTTGTCAGGCGAGGATACCTCGAGCACTCGATGCTACTGAGTTAATGAAGCAATCCGTTGCAGTTGGACTGACAGGCGAAGTAATTTCCGATGTCAATCAAGCCGTTCGCGCGGCAAAGCAAAGAAGTAGTAAAGAAGATTTTATTTTTATTGGCGGAAGTACCTTTGTAGTAGCTGAGATAGAAGAATTGTAGCTGCCTGATGTATTTTAGATGCGCCAGATAGTTGTTAGAGAATATGAAAAGTAAACTGAAACGATTTGAAATTATTGCCAATCGTGAAAACGTTATTGAGCCTGGTAAATCACTATTCAATTCTATCAAAGGAAAATGGAATAGCGCGTATTTTAAAAACGAGCAACCGATTACAATAGAGTTGGCGTGTGGTCGCGGAGAATATTCTGTTAACCTCGCACGTCAGTTTCCGAATCGAAATTACATTGGAGTAGATAAAAAAGGCGATCGACTTTGGAAAGGCAGCACCTGGGCGGTGGAAGATGGTCTTACCAATGTGGCTTTCTTGCGCACCGGCATTTTATTCATCGAGAGTTTTTTTGAACCCGGTGAAGTAGACGAAGTGTGGCTGACGTTTCCCGATCCGCTTCCGCGTAAGCGTGATGCCAAACGTAGACTCTCCAGCAGTCGCTACATTGACATGTATAAAAAGATTTTGAAACCAGGTGGTTTCTTCCGGTTCAAAACCGACAACACAGATCTATTCAATTTCACATTAGAAGAATTGAATCTGCGGAACGATTTGTTGGACTTTGAATTTACACACGATTTATATCAATCGTCTTTGCGCCCCGAGTGCTACGACATCAAAACGAAGTATGAAGAAATGTTTGCTGCACAAGGTGAGGTAATCAAATACCTGCGCTTTCGTTTCAATCATGCGAATTAGTCGCTTTCCGGTAATAGTTGGATAACACTTTCGTAATATCGGGTATACCTAAAAGCTGCGATCATTCACTTACATTTGTGAAACCAATCCCTTATGGGAAAAAGCGCCAGACGCAAAGTAGAACTCGTCATTATTTCAGATGTACATCTGGGCACCTATGGTTGCCACGCAGAAGAACTTCTTAAATATCTTAAATCAATCAAGCCCAATCGCCTGATTCTGAATGGTGATATTATCGACATGTGGCAATTCAGCAAACGCTATTGGCCTAAGTCGCACATGCAAGTAGTGAAGCACATCACCAGTTTATTGGCCAAGGGAACGAAGATCACTTACCTCACCGGCAACCACGATGAGATGCTGCGCAAATTTGCAGGCTTCCGTCTCGGCTCCTTTCACATTGCCAATAAGAAAGTCATTTCCATCCAAGGGCAGTCGGCCTGGATATTTCATGGCGATGTGTTTGATGTAACCATGCAACATTCTAAATGGCTGGCGAAGTTGGGTGCAGTAGGATATGACATACTCATTCTCATTAATTCGCTTGTTAACTTCATTTTAAAGGCATTGGGTCGAAACAAAATTTCGCTTTCCAAGCGGGTAAAAGACAGTGTTAAGCAGGCGGTAAAGTTCATCAACGACTTCGAGCTAACCGCTGCCGACATTGCCATATCAAATGGTTATCAGTATGTTATATGCGGTCATATTCACCAACCGGAGATGAGGAAAATCACTACTGAGAAAGGGGAGGTGATGTATCTTAATTCAGGAGATTGGGTAGAGAACCTGACTGCCTTGGAGTATAATGAAGGGCAATGGAAAATCTACCGGTACCAAGAGGACGAAAAGGCTCAACGGATAAAATTGTCAAAACATGCCCGCCATACACTAGATAATGATGAGATATTTAAAGACCTTGTGAACGAATTTCTAGCTACTAAAAAATGAAAATTCTTTACGCTATACAAGGTACGGGCAATGGGCACCTCAGCCGCGCAGTAGACATCATTCCTGAATTGAAAAAACACGGAAACCTCGATCTGTTTGTGAGTGGAGCACAGGCCGAAATTGTATTGCCGTATCCGGTAAAATACAAATCAAAAGGATTGAGTTTTTATTTTGGAAAGAGTGGGGGAATTAATTTTTTGAAAACATTCCAGAAGAACAGCTCAAAAGATGTGATGAAGGAAATCAAGAATTTTCCGGTGGAAGATTATGACTTAGTGGTGAATGATTTTGAACCAATTACGGCTTGGGCATGCAAGAAGAAAGAAATTAAGATAGTGTCGCTCAGTCATCAATCAGCATTACTTTCTAAAAAGGCACCTCGACCAAAATTCGTAGATCCATTTGGTGAATGGATGTTGCGCAACTATGCGCCCGTTAAAAAGTACATTGGTTTTCACTTCGAAGAATACGATAAGAATATATTTACTCCGGTGATCCGAGCAGCGATTCGTTCGGCACGCCCGAAAGATTTAGGTCATTATACGGTTTACTTGCCGGCTTATGACGATAAAAAACTGGTGCAGCGATTATTGAAACTTCCGAAGGTGCGCTGGCATATTTTTTCCAAGCACACCAAAAGTGCGTATCATGTCGGTCGTATTTCGGTATACCCGATTAGTGGTGTAGATTTTGTAGAAAGCGTAGTTACTTGCACTGGTGTAATATGCGGAGCCGGATTTGAAACGCCAGCCGAAGTGTTGCATCTCAACAAAAAATTATTGGTGGTGCCCATGAAATCGCAGTATGAACAAAAATGCAATGCTGCTGCCTTGAAGAAATTGGGTGTGCCCGTGTTGAAGAAGGTAAAGAAAAAATCAATTAAGAAGATTGAGCAATGGCTGGAAGAAAGTAAGCCGCTGGCCATTTCATTTCCCGATATTGCCGGCCAAGCAGTTGAGAAGCTGATGGAGAAGTATGGGAAGTAGGATTTATATTTTCATTTATTGAAGACCTACATACTTTGAAATTCGCAATTTCTGCTATGGAGAAAAGAAAAAAAATTCTTTTGATGAACTCACTGTGAATTCTCTTTAGTAGTAAATTTGAAATCATCAATTTTATCTGAAAGGAAATGATTGCAAAAACTCCTAAGCCACCTTATTACGCTGTTATATTTAGTTCAATCCGTACGGATGTAGACGATGGTTATGCGGATACAGCAATTAAAATGGTAGAGCTGGCACAAGAGCAAGATGGTTTTCTTGGTGTGGAAAGCGCACGGAATGAAATTGGAATTACAGTTTCTTATTGGAGAGATCTTGAATCCATCAAGCAATGGAAGGAGCATAGTGAACACAAACTAGCGCGAGCCAAGGGGCGTGAGGTATGGTACACGAATTACAAAACAAGAATTGCTAAGGTAGAAAGAGACTATGAGGTGTGATACCTCTGCCTCAATCTACCATCACATCAGTAAGTAATCTTACGGTTTAGGAATTAGCGTAGCATGTCCGGCAAAAAGTTTCCAGCCTGCTTTAGTCTTCACCCACGTATCTGTGACACTCAGGAAAACATCAAAAGATTGGCCTTTATATATTCCTTTTTGATGCAATTTACCGGTAAGGATAGCTGTATTGTTTAAAACTCGTACTTGTACATTTTGCGTTTCATTTATCTCCAGTTTTAAATCGGGCGAACCAATCTCAGTCAGCATATCGGATTTTGTTTTAGCCTTGCCTGAAGGCGTGGTCAGTATAAAACTGTTTTCATATACTAATTCAGCTTTAGCTAAATTGTTTGTTAAAATATATTCATTTAACTGAGCATCTGCTTGAATAACTTGTGATTCAATAGTGGTATGTTGCGGAATCCCCAGATGAGATGACATTGTAAAAACGATGAATAGGACGGTAAGGGTTTTCATAATAAATAGTTCTAATAAGTTTTAGGATTCAATAATTTTAATTTTACAACAAGACAAATTTTATGGGCCGGACACCTACCTGAAAATAGATAAGATAAACCCCAATAGGAAGATGGCTAACATCCATCTCAAATGAGCCTGGCTCTATTTCTTGAATGGATACCATGTCAGTTGCGTTAAAGCCAGTGCCTGAAATTATTTGATTAATTGATGAACCAATTGGAGCATTAACTTTTAGCATTTTTCCTTGACGTACAGGATTAGGAAAAATAAACGCTTCAATTTCCTTTATTGACTGTGTGTGGCTGATTGTCCGTAAAGATGAGGATTCACCATCGAAATCAACTTGCTTGAGTCTATAATAACTGATTCCAGTAAGAGGTTTCTGATCGACAAACGCATATTCATTTTTTTGATTCGAGCTACCATGTCCTTGTTGTCGGGATATAACAAAAAAATTGAAACCATCAACGGATCTTTCTAATTGGAAATAGTCACAATTAGTTTCACTTTGAGTGGCCCAATTGAGCATGATCTCATGGTCATTGATTTCTGTTGCAGTAAAATAGTCTAACTGGACAGGTAGAGGGTTGGAGCCTGTTCTTGAAACAAAAGTAATTTTACTGCTATTGGTTGAACTTGAGCTTAAACTAATTGAAGGCGCTGTAATGTAACCTGCCTTAGATGATCCAATACACGATTCGCTACCAGCTCCAATGGTAGAAGAAAGTGCATTCCAAACGCCTGTACCATAGTTGTATTGACCAAAAAATAAATCTTGATTTACACCAGTGCTTACATCTTCAATCAAGGACCAGC
>JBGAUU010000004.1:0-98934 GCA_044228465.1 Cyclobacteriaceae bacterium | reverse complement strand
CAACATTCTTAAACATTCAAGACAAATTCGTTAAATCAACAGAAAGCGTATATGATTCATCAGGGCGATTAATTGAGAGTAGACATTATATTCAACCTTCCGATGAACAAATCGATAGGATACCAATGCCCGGAATAAACAGCTGGCTACAGAAAGAAACCTACTTATACGATTCGAATAACAACTTAGTTCAAACGATGCAGGTAGATTCCAATTTAGTGATGCGGTCGAATACTTCCTATAGCTATGACAGCCTGCGTAACCTTACGGCTGTTATTATTCAAACTGCCGACAAAAGCAGACCGCAACATTACCGCTATGAGTATCAATATAATCACAATGGTGAATGGATAAAGAAAAAAACATTTTTAAACAATCACCAGATGGTCATTACCATCAGGCGAATACTTACACCTTCTACTGAAATCAAAAAATAAATCTTAGGTAAACTTGTAAAATGCAATCCATGAATAAACATATTTTTATTTTGCTTTCGTTCGCTTTGCTGGTGATCGATGGCCACGGACAGAAATCTACATCGAAGCAAAAAGAGGATCCTTATACAAAGCAAGTGCTATTGCTGACAAAAAATCCGCAGGTGCAAAATGCATTCGCGATCATTGATCAGTTGGAGCCAACCACTCGTAAAGAACATATTGAGTTGAATCAAGTCCCTGCGCCACCATTCAAAGAATCGGTTCGTGCCGAATACTTTCGCAAAATGTTGGAAGCTGCCGGAGCTGATAAAGTTTGGATCGACTCGGTGGGCAATGTGCTGGCCTTGCGCAAAGGCAAAAAGAGTTTGCGTACTATCGTGCTCGATGCGCACCTGGATACTGTTTTTCCGGAAGGAACGGATGTAACCGTGAAAATAAAAGGCGATACACTTTTCGCTCCGGGTATTTCCGATGATACCCGGGGACTGATTGCGATGTTGACGGTGCTACGTGCTTTAGAGAAAGCATCTATTGAAACAACAGACGATGTGCTGTTTGTTGGAACCGTAGGCGAGGAAGGTCTTGGTGATTTGCGAGGTGTGAAATACATCGTTGAGAAAAGTAAAATCAAAATTGACGCGTGGATAGCGTTAGATGGTACTGCTATCGACCAGGTGATTAACGGAGCGCTCGGCTCTATTCGGTATAAAGCAACCATCACCGGCCCGGGTGGTCACTCGTGGGGGGCATTTGGAATTGGCAATCCACATCACGCCATGGCCAAAGCGATTAATTATTTTTCAGATGCAGCCGCACAGTTTACCTCTACCGGTGTGAAAACCAGTTTTAATGTGGGCCGCACGGGCGGTGGCACATCTGTAAACTCCATTCCGTTTGAATCGTGGGCTGAAGTGGATATGCGTTCAGAAAGCCCATCGCAACTCAAGAAGATTGATTCTATTTTTAAGGTGAGCATGAAGAAGGGGGTAAGTGAGTACAATCAAAAGGTGAAGCAGGGACCTCCTGTGCAATTGAGTTTGCAACAAATCGGATATCGACCATCGGGTGCAACAGATGCATCATCTCCTTTGGTACAAAAGGTATTTGCTGCCGTACGGTATTTTTCAGTGGTGCCCCAATTGGCAATTGTATCAACCAACGCCAATGTTCCCATTGCTCATGGTATTCCGGCTGTTACGATTGGTGCCGGAGGAAAGAGTGATCACGAGCATGCGTTGGGTGAGTGGTGGTTAAATGAAAAGGGAGCGGATGGAATTAAGTTCGCACTTCTCACTTTGCTACTGGAAGCCGGTATCGAGAAAGGAAAATAAGTTTGTTCGGATACTTAGTGCCCTCAGTGTCTTAGTGGTGCATGATGATTTTTTGATATGAACGAAACGGAACAGGAAGAACGAAATTATTTAGAAGCGATTAAAGATAAATTGCTCTTCGCCATCCAGCGCATGGATGAGCGCGTGAAGCAATTTTCAACAGAGTTGCGCCAGAGCAAAGAATACATGTATGAGCACCAGTCGGGAATGGATGATGCGGATCGCGTAGCCGCTGGTCAATCGATTCATCGCATGGCATCTACTGGCGAATCCGCTGTTGGATGGAAAAAGAAGTTAATCAAACTGGGAGCTTCGCCTTACTTTGGGCGGATTGATTTTAAAACGAATAGTCAACCGCAACCTATTTACATCGGCATGTATACCTACACCGATGAAAATGAAAAAGCGAATTTGATTTACGATTGGCGCGCCCCTATTTCATCCATGTTTTATGATTTTGAATTGGGAGATGCCTCGTACACCACTCCTTCCGGAAAAATCAACGGCACCATCACGCGCAAGCGACAATATAAAATCCGTGAAGGCCGAATGGAGTTCATGATTGAAAATGATGTGCATATTCATGACGACTTGTTGCAAAAGGAACTGAGCAAATCGAGTGACGACAAAATGAAAAATATTGTTGCCACTATTCAACGTGATCAGAATGCTGTTATCCGCAACGAAACAGCTTCGGTTATGATCATTCAGGGAGTGGCCGGCTCCGGAAAAACATCCATTGCATTGCACCGAATCGCTTTTTTGTTGTATCGCTTTCGCGAGGATATTTCCGCCAAGGATGTGTTGATCATTTCGCCCAACAAAGTTTTTGCCGATTACATTTCGAACGTGTTGCCCGAATTAGGTGAAGAATGGATTCCGGAAATGGGCATGGAAGATTTGGCCAACGAAGTGTTGGAAGAAAAATTTCGGTTTCAAACATTCTTTCAACAAGTGGCTTTGCTGCTGGAAAAGCACCCGCCTGCTTTTGTCGAGCGCATTCAATTCAAATCTACGTTTGAGTTTTTGAGTAAGCTCAATCAATACATGGTGCACTTGGAAAACAATTTTTTTACGTTCACCGAATTAAAGATTGGTAAAGTAGTCGTTCCATTCCCATTTATACTAGAACGTTTTAAATCGTATCACCGCATTCCTCTATTGAAGCGCGCGCCAGAGGTGGTGAAAGATATTCAGCAATTTGTGCGAAATGAGTTACAACGCAAATTGACAGGTCACGAAAAAAATCAGATTTGGCAAGCCGTGCCGCGCTTGGTGCGCACCAGCAATATTCTTGATTTATATAAAGAGTTTTACACCTGGATTGGCAAGCCGGAATATTTTGAAATGACGGGCGATACGCTCGAGTATGCAGATGTGTTTCCGTTGATCTATTGTAAAATTCGTCTGGAAGGAACCATCAACTTTGACCATGTGAAACATTTGTTGGTCGATGAAATGCAAGATTACACACCCGTGCAATATGCCGTGTTGTCACGATTGTTTCGTTGCAAGAAAACCATTCTTGGCGATGTTAATCAGATGATTAATCCGTACAGCGCTTCGTCATCTGAATTAATTGAGCGCGTATTTCCGCAAGGTGATATGGTTCGGTTGGTGCGCAGCTATCGATCTACCTATGAGATCAGCCAGTTTGCACAGCGCATTGCGTACAATCCTGAGTTGATTCCATTGGAGCGACATGGCGAAGTGCCCGCGGTGAAAGAGTTTCAATCCAATCCGGAAGAAGTAGAAGAAATTAAAAAGTTGTTGCGTGAATTCGCTTCATCGCGTCATAAAACGTTGGGCATTATTTGCAAAACACAAGATCAGGCAGCTTTTGTCTATGAATCTATACGCGCGAACGGTGTTTCGTTACTCACCCCGGAGAGTACTTCTTTCAAGGAAGGGGTGATAGTTACTACTGCTTATCTTGCCAAAGGACTGGAATTTGATGAAGTGATTATCCCATTTGTGTCAGCACGTAATTACCATACAGATGTTGAAAAGCGAATGTTGTACATCGCTTGCACGCGCGCCATGCATCGTCTCACGGTTACCTACTCTCGCGAGAAGACAATTTTTATAGCTGACTAGCTTGCAATCAGTTGTAGCTGCCATTCCAGTGCATTCCTTTTGGCCTGTAATGCCTTTGCAACAAAATATTGAAAGAAGATCGCGGTAGATTGTGTTAATAATTCAAGAGCCGGATTATTAAACCCGGTTGATTCCGTAAAGTAATATGACTTGTCGTTGACGAACGTGGTTAACTTTTCTCTTTCTTCGTTTTTTAACTCATCAGTATTGGAAGTAGCCACCAGTATTTTCTGCATCCACTCTTTGATGGGCTTTCCTTTCAGGTTCAATTGACTACTGATGGAGTATGCTTGCTCAACAGTCAATTGTGCTTGATAAGCGGGTTGAAGCGTTTGCAAGCAACCGGTGTAATGTTCTTCCATCTTTTTTGCATCGACTTCAGTATTAGCCCACGCTTGGTACTTTGTCTTCAAATCTTCTTCTTTGCCAGCAGCCTGCGCTTTATGAAAGAAAAAAGAAGCTATGCGATGATCTGCTACCGCGATGGAGGCCTCTAGTTGCTTTTGCTCCACTTCCAGCTTTTCAATGGCCGAATTAATTTCTTTTTTGGAGTAGCGTTTTCCATCCAATTCAAATGTCTCAATGTCATTGGGCTGTGAACGCAACATATTCAGTGTTTGAATGTCGTTCAGGATAGCGTCTAGTTTCTTGGGATTTCCCAACGTTTCATCAGTAAGCAATTCGATAATCGATTGTGCCGAAACTTCCATTGTCTTACTGAAATCAACAGGCAACACGGCTCGATAATCATAGTATCCTTTGTAAATCGGGTCAAACCGAAATTTCTGAACTTCTTTTTCAAATCGTTCATGAAAGACAGCACTGTTGAATAGGTTGGGTGTTTGTTTAAAGATAGCCGCTGCATACAATTGATCGGTCATTCTTTTCTGCATGTGTTCTGCATCTCGAATAATAGACCATGCAGGTAAGTAAACCGTTTCGGTAGTTAAATTAAGTTGCTCCAGTTCATGCGTGCGATCTTCTGTACTTGGGTGCGAAGCCCATTGATCTTTGACCACCACGCGGCTACTGAAAAGTTTCTTAAACACATTTTCGTCAATACGTGGAAGCCCGTGATCCAGCGGAATTGCAAAGTCGGTGGAGAAGCGATGCATTAACTCCGAATGGTGGGGATACATATTTTCTGCTTTTAAATTCTCCTCCATCCATGCCCCATAGGTTTCCAATAATTTTTGATGGCAACTGGCTGCTACATTTAATCTACGCAAAGCAGTGATTAATTGATTACCGCCAGCCACCGAAGCAGCTACCGCATCGGCATGAAACTCCATTTGCTGCGACAGGCTCATGTAGTTTTTGTTGATGTAGCTATACATTTTTTTCAAAATACTTTGAATGCCTTCTACAATTCCGATGGTGAGATTGGCGAAAATGGCAAAGTAGCCGCTGATGTTTCCCCACGACTCGAGTGCCTTACCATAACCGGCATTGTCATACAACATATTATAGATTACCTGATTGACATTGTACACGTAGCTTCCCAGCTTCATACTACGCTGCGAAAAGTGCCCGAACTCGTGCGCAAGCACGGCTTTCAGTTCGCTCAGGTTTACAGCATTTACTAAACCCAAACCGATATGTAAATTTTTTCGAACGGGTAAGAACATGCTCCAGAAGCCTGAGTCGTAAAAGACAGAAGCATTTACATCTGCCGACAAATAAATGCGTTTAGGAAAAGGTGCGCCAACTTCATCTGTTAGCTTTTGGATGAATTCAAATAACTCCGGCTGATCTTTCTTTTTGATTTCTGTGAGATTTGACCGATCGGCACTGACTTTCTTGAATAGGAACTTAATTAAAAAAATAAGCACCATAATGCCGAGGCCGATTAACCCAAGTCCCAGCATAATCGTGATGAAACTGGGATAGGCAGCGATCAACATCAGGCCGCCAAAGCCGGTGAGTAATGCTAATCCAATCGCACCACCCATCAACAGGAAGTAGACAAGAATAAAAAGACCAATCGAAAACAATACTTTGCTTACCTCTTTTTTAAAAGCAGCCGATGGCTCCGTTACTTTCTCAGATACGTTTAGTGGCTTGGGTGGGTAGATGATTTGTGACATGTGAACTGTTTCAACCTGAAACTTACTAGACTCATGTTAAGTTTCAAAATACTACAGTGAGAAATTGATACCTGTAAAGTTGCTTTGGTGGTTGAGACCGTCTACTGATGAGATAGTGTATCCAATATTCTCACAAAAAGATTTTTTTCTTCGGCACCACCACTTCTGCTACGCACGCATCAATTTCTACGTAGAATGGTTCGTTCGTCAGGTGTGTCACGGCACGGTTCATTACCTGCTTTTCGATGGACTGATAGTATTCCATGCTTACGTTTGATTTTTTTAAAGCAATCAATTTGTCTTTAATCGCGTCCATCATTTGTTTATCCGGCTTTGTTTGAAACTTGTAATCCAAGTAAGTGATTAAGTCGCCCAGCAAGCGATTGATGATTAACTCTCGGTGTTGTTTTAGAACATCTTTGAGTTGCACGATCAACACTTCTTCGTTGGTGTCAATAAGCGATTTTGTTCCCAGCAGCGCTGACTTTATGGTCTTCATTAGTTCGTTTGTTTTTGAAGGAGTAGTTGATCCACTTCTTTAAAGAAGGCTTCGTTGTTTAATTTGATAATTGACCTCCGATGAATTTCGTGCACGATGGAGGCATAGTTGGTTAAGTCGATATCGCGCGATTGCAGGTAGGTGAGTTTACTTTTAATGATTTCCACTTCTTCAGGCGTGGCAAAGGCGTGGTATTTCTGCCCGATAAAATACGGGATGTCTTTCAATAAAGTATTGATCAGCTTAGTACGGTGCCGGTTGAGCACCTCTTTTACTTGAAACAGCCGCACGCTCTTGTCTTTTGCCGTAATGGGGCAGCGGCCAATCAGATTGGATTCGATCATCTTCATATGCGCTTGTGTTTACACAGGCAAACATAATAAAACTAAAATATTTAGCAAATAAAATACTAAAATATTTAGTTAAAAGGCTCGATTTTAAGCTAATTTATGGGTTCGTAATTTTTTATGCGATTGAAAACAGTTGAATCATCAATACAAGCGCTTGGCTTTATCGGGTTGTTTGAGGTTTATCCAAAAGATGTGTTGCGGTTCTTTTTTATCAATCTTACCGTTTTGATTCGCATCGAGCCGAGCGTAAATGTACATGACATCGTTTTGTGAGTCGTATTGCGAGCGTTCTACCGAATAGTTGGAGGGTACTAATTGAATGCGTTCCCGCCCCGACACATTGAAGGAATAGAACCGTCTTAAATCCAGGCGGTTGATGAGTGTATCCCGGTTGGTATCTTCATCATATACAGAAACCATGTAATTGTTTCGGTTCACAGGTTTTTTCTCAATCGAGTCTTGTTCAAACGAAGGGTAGTAGAGCGATTTAATCAGCACTGGTTTATCAAACAGTGAGTTTAGTTTTTCGGTGGTTAAATCATAATGTGCAATGGCCAGCAGATTATATCCATACAACAAATCAAAGCCGGGCATGTAGTGTGTTACACGGTCGCTTTCGTAGTCTTCTTCATACATACTTCTGGAATATGAGTTGCCCTTCTCCTTTACTGTACGTACTTTGTAAACAGTCACTAAGCGGTGTTGTTTCAATCCCGTCAGGACTACAGAATTCGGATCGGTAGTAATCTGACTAAACGAGAGGTTTCCCTGTATGCCATTTACTTTAGCTGTGTCCGTTTGATTCGAGGCAGAGTCAGCGATTGAAATTCGCAATTGCTCTTCGTTGGTTGATTTAGGTTTCGATCCGCAGGAAAAGAAGAGTAGCGTTAGACAAATGAAAACAAATAGATTGTAACTTTTTAGGTGAAGGAAGTTCGTATGACGCATCATGCAAATAAAATTTCAACTAAAGATACTTTATAGTTTTTCCATTTCTAAAATAAAATTACTGAGTATATCTTTTAATTTTTTATAGGTGTCTTCTGTTTTGTCGAATTTATACTTCTCGTCTTCATATTGTTTTATCAATGCCACGGTCCGCTCATTTGATTTATATAGATTGAGCCGGCTCATAAAATCATCGGCATACCAATACTGTGTATCTTTTATTTGCTTGATTCTGTCTAGCAAAAAAGCATATACCTTTTCAGGGTGACTTGAATAGACCAAATCGACCAGACCCACGTCCTCATATGAAAGAGAGTCAGTTGTAATAAGTGCCTGATATAGTCGATCTTTTTGCTCTGTCGAGAGCGCGTATTCAAATGGTTGATTTTCTGTTCCATCATAGAATGACATGAAGTTGCTTTTTCGCGAAAGCTCATATAACCCTTCGCCACGAGTACATCGCAGTTCAGCACACTTTACCAACCACTCGGTAGTTTGTATAAATTTTTGATCTGTATCTTCTACCGATAAAATTTTCTGCATTTCAGCTATACGCTCGCTGTAAATTTCTAAATCGCTTGGCATCAGTGTTTTTACTCCATAGGATAGGGCTTGAACATAAAATGAGTCATTTTTTTGATTAAGAAAAACCAATACATAGGATCCTTTAAAAAACATAGGCGGTGCCGGACAGATCATATGCGGATTGAAATCGATAAAAATAACACTATCAGTCACTTTACCTTGAAGCGTTTTCTGAATTACCAGTTCGGCCTGATTGCCCCTGAAGTGATATTCATATCTTGAGCGCTTTTTCTTTTTGTCTTTTGTAATTTCTTCCTTCAGCTTGATCTCATGAACATCTCTAACATATGCTGTAATGATGTATTCACTTTCCTGAATCAACTTCATGAGTGAACGTGGAGTGATAGGGTAACCATAAGAACTATGAACGAATGCAAAAAGCAAAAGGCAAACAATCAGTTTAGCTTTCATAATGAGGTAAGGTTTAGATATAAAGTGATAACGAATCTATCTCCATGATTCGTATCAATGACTGATTCCATAAAAAGACACAAGCTATTTTAACAAAGATGATTGCCTTTGTATTTTGGTTTTATGGATCTCGACTAATTTTACTTAATCGTCACCACCGTGCCGGGTCTTGGCATTACCTGATGCGTGGAATCGGGCGTGAAGCCAGCTTTGCGGAGGCGCTTGCCAAGTCCTTTGAAGTTGGTCATTCGCACGAGGCGTGCTTTTTCAAATGCCAGCGGCTTACCGAAAAAATCTTCCCAATGAATCCACACCACATTGGCTTTCTTGGTTGGATGATTGGGAAACAGATCACGTAAGATATGGATAGGATATTTTTTCTTTACATAGTCCGAGGAGGCGGCACAAAGAAACGCCACATCCACCGGCCGCTCGCGCAATACGTCCAGCGGAGGCCGCCCCAACGGATAATGACTGGCCGAAGTTTGAATGAACAACCGATAGTCGATGTGATCATTGGTTTTAAAATCGATGAGATACGAATACGTGCACCCTTCCTTCCATTGCCCGCGACTGGTGGTGTCGGTGGCGTGAATGAATTTCTGTTTAAAATAATTTGCCTTCAGTTTGCCTGTCATCAAGTGAATCTGCAAACCGAAAATTTTGTAATGAGGCGCATGATCAGATCGGATGGGCAACACCGAAATAGACGGTGACGCATTCATGAATGAAACAGAATTGGGTTGCTCCGGATTGTACGTGAGCTCTTTTGTGAGTGGATGGTATTGTTGTGGTGTGATAAAATTTTGCAAGATCGAAGCTCCATATTCATTACCGTAGATTGGCGTAGTGCTGTTGATTTGCTTTTTCTCCAACAGCAGCGGCAAGTCGCTCATGTGGTCGTAATGTGTGTGAGCGATCCACACACTTTTCGTGTCATTTAAATTCACACGCTGCTTGTGCAGTATGTTTTCATATTTCTGAAATGCGATTGTATCTGAAAACAATTTGCTTTTGGTAAATCCATGGGTGGAAAAGAATGGATCGATAACAATGTTCTCTTGCCGATAACAAATAATCAGATGTCCGCAGCCCAGATACAAAACACGAATGGAGTCAGGTGAATGTTGAATGTGAAAAGTAAATTGATCAACAGAGGGGATGATCGTTCGTGGAAACCCTTTCTCCGGAATAGTTTTAGCGCAGGCTGTTGTTAACAGAGTGATGGTGAGTATGCCAAGCAGTTTATCTGATTGTTTGAGAAATTGATTTACTATGTTGATGATGAATCGCATTCAAAAAAGACTTCCCTGTTGTTCTTCCAACTCTTGATAGCGATGTGGCTGCTGTGCCTCCGGCCGATTGCCCACCGACTCTTTGCCTGTCAGGCGCTTCACGGTGTACGATTCTAACTCTTGTTCATTGTAGGGTTGAGCCAATTCAGCAATCAACTCCTGATCAGCTTTTTCGTGAATAGGCTTCAGCCATTCTAATTCGAATTGCTTCGGTAAGATTACGGGCATGCGTGGCCCTTCACTCGCTTTCGGATTATTGTGAATGCGCGTCATCAATGCGTTGGCACGCGTGGTTACAATCGTATAGGTTTTGCGTACCAGTCCGGATGATTGATCTACCCACTCATCCCACAGTCCGGCCATGGCCATGGGCTCATCGTTTTTCAAACGAATATGATACGGAAAAGCTTTTCCATTTTTGTGATGGTGTTCAAAAAAACTATCTACCATCACAATGCATCTGCGCTCGCGGGCGCTTTCGCAGAAAGCCGGTTTTTCAAACATCGTTTCAGCACGTGCGTTGATGGTACTGTTGCTGATGGTAACCGCTTCGGCAGGCGACTTAATCCAATTGGGAATGAGCCCCCATGAGAACAAATGAATTTGCTTCGAACCGGAAAGCAACACGGGCACCGAAGGATGATTGAAGCCAGAAGCGGAGTAGACCGGAGTGATATTAAGAAGTTGCAATTGTTCAAGCACCCATTTTTCTTCTTCCTCATTGTGCGCATATCGCTTCGCCAGCTTTTCAGCACGTTTGGTGAGATAGGCTTTGTTGTAACACATGGGGAGTAAATATGGACTTATTTGAAGATGTTGCTTTCAGCAGCCATCTTTTTGTATTCGGGTAAAATTTTCTCGTACAAGGCTTCGTCTACTTTTTTTAAGGCGTTCATCAGTGCGCCAATGCCGGAGTCTTTCAGACTTACGCGCTGGCTTTTGATGTCTTCCATTTTGGTGCGAATGGTTCGCTCTAACTTGTTTTTTAAGGCATTCATCAGTGCGCCAATGCCGGAGTCTTTCAGGCTCACGCGCTGGCTTTTGATGTCTTCCATTTTAGTGCGAATGGTTCTTTCTAATTTGATCAGTTCTCGTTCGGTCATAACAATAGCGATTGTGTGTGCAAGGTAAGAAACCCTTTTGGTTTATAGATTTAATTTAAGAGACTGGCCCGTTAAAAATACTTAATTTGCCACCCCCAAATAGTTTGTCATGATCATAAAAAAATTAGCAGTTCCACTGATCAACGAAAAAATTTTGCCACAAGTCGAGCATTGTTACATTGCTACGGCCGCGATGTCGGAAGAAGGTTTTGATTTTATCCGCAGCCGGATTCCAACAAAAACAAAAATGGATATTGTAACTGGAATACAGGGTCTTACTTCGCGCGAGGTGTTGCACCGTATTTGGCGCAACTATCAAGGGCGAATTACCTTGAACATTTACACTAAAAATGTTTTTCATGCGAATGTTTACATTTTCGATATGCCCTTTCGCAAAACCATTGGTTCACCGGCTACTTTGAATTTTCAGAGCCGCTGACGGAAAAAGTGATTCAGGAATATGAATCATCTATTCGTTAATGTTTAGGCCGTGTTATCCGGCCTTTGTGATATTCGAAGACTAAGCTACCGGAAAATGAATCTCTGTGATCAACTGCTCTTCCTGCACTTGATTTGACATATTCAAATAGACCTCAAAAGGGTCGATTCCCTTGCGGTATTTATACTCCTTGCCGCGCTGCATCATATATTGTGTTGTCCATGCATTGCCTAGATGTTTGTAGGCACCAATATGCGCAATGGTGTTAACATTCATTGCCGGAATTACTCCGCTAATAAAACCTTCGGGTAATGTAGTCGGAATTTCTCTTACCGGAAAAGCGGATGTATACACTACTTTATCTTTCACAATATCCCATGTGTGATAAATGGAAAAACCCGGACCATTGACCTGACTTGTTGGTTGTGTTGCCCAAGAAGTGAGTTTACTGAAATCATCTGACATTTTGGTCTCTAGCGTTTGCATGGTGCAAGCCGTTTTGATTCCGATATACTTCGTTTCGGCATACGGACGAATGCCCTTAAAGTGTAACTTAGAAGGCACAGCACCTTTTTCAATATAATCCTTGAGCATGCGCAATCCTCGCTCGTAATCCATGCCGATGTACGCAGTCATCATTTTTGTCATAAAGAACATAAAGAACGGAAGGCTGCCGGTCATACTCCACGTTACTTCTGTATCTTGGCCTTGTTGTTTTAATTCAAACCAAACGGGTGAAGTAGATTTCCAAGGCTTTAAAAAACGAACGATCATATCTAACCGATAAGGAGAATTTTCTTTTAGGATTTTCATCTCTCCGCTACCTGTGCGCTTGCCTTGCCAATTATATTCTTTGCCTCCCGGCTTTACTTCTATTTTAACACCAGGCTCTGTAATTAACCAAGGTGACCACGCAGGCCAGTGTTGGTAGTTGCTGATAATGGAGTACACTTTTTCAGGAGAGGCTTGAATCAGGATCGATTTAGCAATGTGAAACGCAGGCATAAAATTTGATTTTGATAAACGAATTTACAGAATACGAAGCTTAGAATGCAAATAATCACTTTTGCGTAATTATTTTGATTGACTAAATCTGTAAACAAGGCTTACTTTAATGACTCAAAACTGTATTGAGCATTTTGCCAGAATTCGTCCAGTGCGATGATGCGTGGTTTGAAAAATGAAATCAAATCGGGCCAATGATCTTTGTTGAAAATCGAAACATCGTGAAGCTCACGATAAATTCTGCTAATGGTTTTTTCTTCAGTAATCGGTGCATGCAGTTGCCATTTCCATTCTTCACCCATGGTAGTGTGTAGCATGGTTTTCAGTTCTTCGAATTGCTGAAAAAATAATTCGCGGATGGCGGCATCGCGGTGTTCGAGCGCAATAAAGATGGTAGCCGTATTGGCCTGAGTTGTCATCCGAAAGTGTACATCCTTCAAGCCAGTGCGATAATTGACCCAATTGATTTTCATTCCATCGGATGATGGCACCGGACTCATATAACGTCCAAATGTAGTCCAGAATTCTTCACGCAAGCGCGCAGCCTCATCGCGTTTAAACATGTTTGATTAGTGAATCTCTATTTATTTTAATCCAGTAACTAATCGGAAATCAAGTTAAATTGAAAGTATAACAAATAAAAACTTCCTGTTAGCTTTGCTTCTTTAATAAAACGGGCATGAAGCAGATTATTGGGTCTTTACTTAGCATCGCAGTCTTATTATCCATTGCTGGATGCAAAAACGATTGTGAGCCACAAACAAGTGTTGGCTCAATTATAGGGTTTGTTAATCTTATTCCTTGGAATGATCAGGCCATTGACGACTTCAGTGGAGTGAAAGTAAGCATTGATAACACTTCTATATTTGCCTTTACCGATTCAAATGGAAAGTTTGAATTAAAAAATGTACATGCTGGAACTTATGATATAACAGTTACTAAGGAAGGCTTCGGTACATACCGACAGTTTTCTATTCCCTATGCCGGTGGGCCTGCACCAGGGGCTATACCTTACATTGATCCAGGTTATTCCCCAACTATTATACTTGGTAAAATACCAACTTATATAATTTCTAACTTTAGCATGTCTACGGTGAATGGCAAAGTGACATTAAACATACAAACTCCTGTTCCATCGGCTTTAATTCGTGTTTATTTGAATGATGGAGCTACCGTAAGTTCAACAGAGTTTAAATATGCTTTTTCAGTTGACATCGAGAACGAAACGTATTTTAATGAATTCCCCATTCTATCAAGTATGAGCAAGAAAACCTTTAAAGTGATTGCTTATCCAGCAAATAGAAATTATTCTGCAGGTACTTATTACCTTGACCAAGCTACCAACCGCAGAATTTACACTTCTTTAGGAACACCCACACCTATTAGTGAAGTAGCATTTCCGTAACTCGCTTTTCCACCCTTTCAAATTAAGTTTTTGTTAACGGATTTAAGTTTGAAGTTTTAAAAGTATCTTTCTTTTCTATTCAACACCCTTAAACCAAACTACCATGGGAAAATTTGTAATCACTACACGAAAAAACGGAGAGTTTCAATTCAATTTGAAAGCCGACAATGGACAAGTAATTCTAACCAGCGAAGGTTACACGACCCGCCCTGCCTGTGAAAACGGAATTGAATCCGTTCGAAAAAATTCGGGAGACGTNGCCAATGATCTTTGTTGAAAATCGAAACATCGTGAAGCTCACGATAAATTCTGCTAATGGTTTTTTCTTCAGTAATCGGTGCATGCAGTTGCCATTTCCATTCTTCACCCATGGTAGTGTGTAGCATGGTTTTCAGTTCTACGAATTGCTGAAAAAATAATTCGCGGATGGCGGCATCGCGATGTTCGAGCGCAATAAAGATGGTAGCGGTATTGGACTGAGCTATCATCCGAAAGTGTACATCCTTCAAGCTGGTGCGGTAATTCACCCAATTGATTTTCATTCCATCGGATGATGGCACCGGACCCATGTAACGTCCAAATGTAGTCCAGAATTCTTCGCGCAAGCGCGCAGCCTCATCGCGTTTAAACATGTTTGTTTTAGTGAATCTCTATTTATCTTTAATCAGGTAACTAATCGGAAATCAAGTTAAATTGAAAGTATAACAAATTAAAACTTCCTGTTAGCTTTGCTTTTTTAATAAAACGGGCATGAAGCAGATAATTGGATCTTTATTTAGCATCGCAGTCTTATTATCCGTTGCCGGATGCAAAAGCGATTGCGAGCCACAATCAAGTGTAGGTTCTATCGTAGGGTTTGTAAAACTTGTGTCAGAGAATCAGCAACCATTTGCTGATAATGGCGGAGCGAAAGTCAGCATTGACAACACTTCTATATTTGCCATTACCGATTCCAAAGGAAAATATGAATTAAAGAATGTGCGTGCAGGAACATATGATATTACGGTAACCAAAGATGGTTTCGGTACATACCGACAGTTTTCAATTTCGTATGCCGGTGGACCAGCTCCAGGTACAATACCTAATATTCATGGGCACATACCAATCATTTTAGGTCAAATACCAACTTTTACTATTTCTGGCTTTAGCAGTTCTATTGTGAATAATGAGACAATGCTAAGTTTCGATACGTCTATACCATCAGGCATTGTGCTTGTTTTTTTTAATGATGGATCTACCGTAAGCTCAAATCAGTTTGAAAACTTTTTCTTTGCCTATTCTGGCAATTATAGACACTCAGATATTTTAGAGGGATTCAGCAAAAAAAAATACAAAATGATTGCCTACCCATGTAATCTTAACACATATTACTATGACCGGGAGACTAATTTTGATCTGTTCACTTCTTTGGGTACACCCACACCTATTATTGAAGTAACATTTCCGTAACTCGCTTTTGGACCCTTTCAAATTAAGTTTTTGTTAACGGATTTAAGTTTGAAGTTTTAAAAGTATCTTTCTTTTCTATTCAACACCCTTAAACCAAACTACCATGGGAAAATTTGTAATCACTACACGTAAAAACGGAGAGTTTCAATTCAATTTGAAAGCAGACAATGGACAAGTAATTCTAACCAGCGAAGGGTACACGACCCGCCCTGCCTGTGAAAACGGAATTGAATCCGTTCGAAAAAATTCGGGAGACGATGCGCGTTATGAACGGAAGCGGTCTACCAACGACAAACACTATTTTAACTTAAAAGCAAGTAATGGCCAAGTGGTTGGCTCAAGCGAAATGTACGAAAGCAGTGCAGCTATGGAAAACGGAATTGCCTCGGTGAAAAAGAATGCTCCAGATGCTGGCGTAGAAGGATAATCGTTTTTTTATTAGGTTCTTAATCCGCAAAAAAGAAGAGTATAACCTGCTCTTCTTTTTTCTTTATATAGAAAGAGTAAGAGATGTTGATTGATCTTGACTCACTATCATTTTATGAAATTTGTATTTTACCGGATATTCGACTTATGAAAATAAAACCATTTCACCTCGAGCGCTACTTTGCTCAACATGAGTTCTCTGCGCGCTATCTGCTTTCCAGTTCGGATTGCGATGGATTTTCGTTAAAAGAAATTTTAGCGTTGGCCAGCCCCAAAGAACTGGAACAATGGAACTCTTTACAACTCGGTTATACGGAGTCTTCCGGTTTGCCTGAATTGCGCGAGGAAATTGCCAGACTTTATAAAAGCACTTCACCCGATGAAGTCTTTGTGCTCTCACCCGGTGAAGCCAACTTCATTGCCATGAATGTGTTGTTGCAGTCGGGAGATCACGTGATTTGTATGGCTCCCGCGTATCAGTCATTGTATGAAGTAGCGCGAAGCTTGGGTTGCGATTTGTCATTCTGGAAGCCGGCACCCAACGAATCGACATGGTACTACGATCCGCAGCAGTTGGAGAAACTGATCACGGATCGCACTAAATTGATCATCCTTAATTTCCCGCATAACCCGACAGGTTACATTCCCTCATTAGAAGATTATCATAAAATTATTTCCATCGCACGAGCACGAGGCATTTTCATTTTTGCTGATGAGATGTATCATTTGTTGGAGCACCATCCACAGCACACGCTGCCGCCTATGTGCGAAGTGTATGAGCGATCCATTTCGTTGTGGGGCATGGCAAAGACATTTGCGCTGGCCGGATTGCGATTGGGTTGGGTGGTCTGCAAAGATGCTTCCGTGATGGAGGAGATGAAACGTTTTAAAGATTACCTCACCATCTGTAATCCTTCTACCAGCGAAGTGCTAGCGCTCATTGCACTGCGCAACAAGCAAAAGTTGATTGAACACAATTTAAAAAAAATTACGGCCAACCTTCAACTCTTTACCAAATTCTGTGAAGAACATTCACAGCATTTTCAGTTCGGACCAACACGAGCCGGTAGCACGGCATTTGTAAAATGGTTGGGAAAAGGTACTTCATTAACTTTCAGTGACCAGCTAGTAAAGAACACCGGCATCATGACATTACCTGCAGAAATGTTTGACTTTGGCAGTTCTCATTTTCGCATCGGCTTTGGACGAAAGAATATGCAAGAACCGCTGGAGATTTTAGGTCGGTACCTGAAGAGTAATTATTGATGCTATCAAGATTTAGAACTAAGAACTTTATATTTAAAGAAAATTCTAGAACTACGCATGAAACACCTTTTGACAGTATTGCTTTGTATTCCGTTTGTTTTGCAGGCACAACCTGACTCCCTTTCATTGGTGAAGGATATACTAACTTTTCAGGATGAACAGAATAAAGAATTTAGAGATAAAACTACCTCACCGCTCAAGCCATCTGCATTAAAGAAATTCAAGCATCACGACTTTTTTCCTGTCAATCTAAAGTATGTTGTGCAAGCACAACTAACACTCACTCCTGATTCGCCTTTTATTCCCATGAAGGCCACGGGGAAAATTGTTCAAGCGTATCGCACGTTTGCAATTGCTCAATTTCAACTTGATGGACAATCTTACTCGCTTACGCTTTATCAATCAAAAGACCTAAGGAACAATCCGGAATATGAAGATTATCTATTTCTTCCCTTTACAGACCTCACCACGGGCGATGAAACGTATGGAGGAGGCCGCTACCTTGGCTTGCGAATACCCAAAGAAGGAAATACGCTAATTATTAATTTCAATCTTGCGTACAACCCCTACTGTGCATACAGTGATTTGTATTCTTGCCCGTTAGTGCCCAAGGTAAATGATTTGCCGGTAGCTATACGTGCTGGTGTGAAGTTTGCCCCGAAGGAATAGGATAGCTTTTCAATTACCTATTTGTTAATAATATCGGCTTGCGAACAAAAAATTATTCTTCCTCATACCTATAAATGATATTAGAAATTTCAGTCGCTAGGTTATCGGCATGCCGGTCAATTACATCCTCCAGCTTTCGATACCCTTCCGCACTCAGGTTATGAATTTCTTTGGAATAGCGCTGCGCAATAAAATCTTTGGCGCTGCGCGTCAGGTGTTCGATACAATCTTTGATGTCCCGCTGCTCTTGCATGGCCGCTTCGTAGAGAGGTTCTAAGTGATCTTTTAGTTCTTCGGCATCCATAGAAGTATGATTTAGTTATAACGAGAATTTCAAGAGGAGTAAACAAATGTAAATACCTTTTGGCAAGAAGAAAAGATTTAATCGATGGAAATCAATCATGACCAGCGAATTGATCTGACGTTCCACTTTTCTTGACTAAATTGGCAGTCGCCATTTCTGATCGAGATGCTTTATGATACTTTTCCGCCAAGTAAAAAATGAAAACATTGCTGATTACACCTGAAGGTTTAGAGAAGTTGAAAGCAGAGCTCGACCACTTGTGGCGCGTGGAGCGGCCCGACACCACCCAAAAAGTAAACTGGGCGGCCAGTTTGGGCGACCGCTCTGAAAACGCAGACTATCATTACAACAAAAAGCGCTTACGCGAAATTGACAAGCGTGTGTTGTACTTGCGCAAATTGATAGACGATCTGAAAGTGGTCACTTACTCGCCTTTTCAGGAAGGGAAGGTGATGTTTGGTGCGTGGGTAGAAATTGAAAACGACAAGGGAATGAAGAACCGCTTCCGCATTGTGGGCGGTGAAGAACTGATCGGAACGAAAGATTATATCTCGATGGACTCGCCTATGGCACAAGCTCTCTTAAAAAAAGAAGTGGGCGAAGAAGTCATCGTGAAAACACCTACCCGAGATTTTGTCTGGCGCATTACGAAGATTGAGTATTTGAAGTAGGATCTACAAAGTCCACTTAGCGCTTCATTTATTTCGTTTTCTTTCGCACCAATGTATTCTTCCCTACGGTGTAAGCATACGCAGCCGCGGGAAAAAACTGAAGCGTACAATTGCCTTCTATTTTTGTGCCTTCTTTATCGATGCTCGTGATCAAAGCTTTGTCAAGACCGCTTTCATTGCAAAACTTAACTAAGCTTTTCAGCTCTTGTGTTTTTTCAAAGTACCGGTTGCTCCATTTTATTTCGAGTGCCCAATTTGGCTTTAGATTTTTTTCATCCATGCCTATCATGTCCACTTCACCTCCATTCCATCGGGCATAATAAGGCGTAAACCACTCGCGGTGCATCCACTGTGCATAAATGGCTGTTTCCACCATCTTACCCATCTGGTCGTCTGTGGCTGTGAGTGGCGAGAATAACGCACTACGCATCGATGGATTGGTGAGGTAGAGTTTAAAAAAATTGTCACGGAGAAAACGCTTTCCACTTTGGTCCACCCGTTTTACTTGTTTGAGTAAGAATGCTGCTTCGAGGTATTCAATATATTTCTTCAGCGTGTTTTTAGGCACTCCACTGTTTTGACTTAGTTCTTCATAACTAAACTCGTTGGCGGTATTGTAGGTAATGGAAGTGAACAACGAATTAAGTTCCTGCACATCGTTGATGCCGTAGAGACTTGGCAAGTCGCGTAGCAACACTTTGTCTACAATATCTTGTCTGATGAAACGCCCCGGGTTGGTTTGAATTTTTTCATTGAAGATTACTTCCGGGTAGCCACCAAAATTCAGATAGTTGACAAAATGTTTGTTCAGTTCATCTAAGTGCGTAGAGGTATAGAATGCAGATACGTTTCCGTTCCAGGTAACCGAAGTGGGCACCATCAAATGATTTTGATCTTTTAACTCCACGTATTCGTGAAAGGTGAGTGGCGGAAGCGTAAAATCAGTGAACCGACCGGCACCACTTTCCTGACTTTTGTATTTGAGTGCAGCAGCAGCCGAACCGGAAGCAATAAATTTGCATTGGCGGTATGAATCCACCAGCGATTTTAAATGCACTTCCCATTCGCGGCAATATTGAATTTCATCGAAAATAACATACCAATCATTTTTATCGGCATTGCCACTCGCTTCTTTACCCAATTGAAAAAGTTGCTCCAACGTCTTATGGATGTAGAGTGGATTTTCGATGGTCAGAAAAATTATTTTTCGGGCAGGCACTTTCGCCAGCAATAATTCTTCTACCAGATGGTATAACATGACTGTTTTGCCCACGCGTCTGGGGCCCATCAGCACCAATGCTCTTCGAATATCGTTTTCAAATGCCAATGGTTTAAATAATTCGAAGTAGGCCCTGCGCTGCATCTGATTGTAGTCGTCTTCAATATGCCCCGTTACCCACCACGGGTTTTCAAACCGGATACGATCAATGATCTGCGATTTAGCAACTGAATTGAGCATTATTTTGCTTATTTAAACAAATATATCAAAATAAGATCAAATGATTGACTCTAAATTAACATTTTGGAGTAAATAAGAAAATTTTGAGCGAATTGAGTGCTTATTTTAAATTCTGAATTCATCGCACCTAAGCCCGAGATTTTGTCTGGCGCATTACGAAGATTGAGTATGTAAAGTAATCCTTGCGGATTTCGTGGGCTAATGATTTTACTTATTAACCGACACCCTCACCTCACCCGACTTTACCGGCACATTAATAAATGAGTAATGTCTTCCATGGTCGATACCCTGATTGCATTTTTGTTTCACACCGTTTACAAATAAATATTTGTATTTGCCTGGTATACAAGCGCGCCAAGTGAGGGCTGCCCCTCTTTGATTCGTAAATGTTGTGGTGTGTGTGCCTATGTGTTTTACTGAAATAGAATTCGAAAACACCGGAAGCATTTTCAACTCAGCCCAATTGCCTGCTTCTACCCTTGATAATGTGGTGACGGTTTTGGTGGAGGCATCGGCATCCACGCCCATCAGTCCGCGTGTCACATGCTCAATGATCGTAAATGAATTTTCCGGATAATCACGTCTGGCATTTTCAGGGGCGCACAAATCAACGATCATCTGCGTGGCCAATTGCGAATAGCCGTTTTCATAAAAGACAATGGGCAGATATGATTTTAGTTCGACAATCAGTTGTGAATAGTTTTTCTGATACTCTTCCATCAGTTTTGAAACCTGTGTTGGATTGTCAATCACGTCAAAGTAAAGCAGGTAGTGTAGAAAGGCCTGATCATTGCCCACCATAAAATAATCAAACGACTGATCTGCATACTGCACCGATCGATATTCTTGTCTTGTCTTATCCCACCAAAAGTCATTTAGAAATTGTTGTTCGCGTTTCGCTTTGTTTACATAAACCGTTGCCTTGTTTAGCTCACCATTCATTTTTAAAATATCGGCATACGCACGATACGCTGCGATGAGCGATGCTGTTAAATCAATACCTAGTTTCGTTTCACCTCGGCCCCCTTCATTATAGGTAGGAATGCCGCGCTGCGTACCGAATCGTTTCGAATTGCTGTCGTGCAAATGACGATTGCGTTGTGTAACCCGATCACTTCCCAATTGCCAATGATCAACATAGTTATTCATACTAAGTGCATAAAACTTTTGAAAGGCAGGATGTTGCAAATAACTTTTATCGCCCGTCCACCGATACAAGCGCCAGGCATTGTATACCACATCAAAATTGGCGGGCAGGTTATACCAAAAGTCTCTGTCGTTTTCGTAATCTACCGGAGCGGGCTGGTTGTAGCGGTTGATTTCCCAATACGAACAATAATCTTTTTCTGCGCTGATATTCTCGGCAAACTTCTGAAACATGTTCAAATTATGTTGATTCAGTCCGAGCATGGCGGCACCAATTGCCTGATGCGAAACATCGCGCATGCAAAATGCTTCGCGTTGTGGTAACGCGGCTTCGTACCAATAACCTACAGGGTCAGTTCCATCGTGTACAAAATAAAGGGCTTTCTTTTTTGCCCACACAAAGGCGCTATCTAAACGTGCATTGCTGCTTTCAAAAGTTAATTGAGCTTGAGTGTTTACACACCAACAAAGTAGGAAAGTTGCCAAAAAGCCATATGCTCGCCAACCAGCGGATAGAAATAGTTTCATTTAGATAAAGATAGTAAAGTTCACGATCGTCATCGTGTACTGTCTACCGCGTTAGGCGTTTGACACCTTTGAGGTGTCTTGACGCCTATAAAAACTAAGGCTTCCAGCTTCCTGCCTACTTGTGGTAATGGAACGAACCGTACACTTAAATCAGAGAAGGGTAAAAGTGCCCATCGGTTTTTCTTTTCTGTAACCGATGTTTCAAAGGTTACTAAAATATCCTGGCGATGCAGCGTATGCAATAATTTTTCAATGTATTCCTTGCCCTCTTTTTCAGCTTGTGCCAGTATTTGCGCTGAGATGGCTGCCTTGCGTAAAGTGTCGATGCGCTCGGCTACTCGGTCCTTTAAATAATTACCCACCATCGGATACAAATCTTTTCCGATATGTACTTGCAGGCCTCTGGTTTCGCGCACAATCATCTGATCGATGTGATAGTTCGGGGCATTGAGTTGCGCATGGGGCAACACAATTACTTTCAACGAATCGTGGTGATGGATTAACTTAATTTCTTTTAAGTTGAGATAAGCCGTAATGGACACCGGAATCTGTACAATAGCACGAATCGGTTTGTTGAGATTGTTGTGTCGGTGTAAGTAAAACAGATCGGTGTAGGTATGTTTTACTAAATGCAACTCTTTGATGGAAAGTATTTGTTCTAAGGTGAGTTGCTGCGGGGTGGGGTTGGGCTCGGACTTATGAAACAAATAACCTGCGCCAAAGGCGAGGATGACAATAATGATAATGAAGATGAAGGTTTTCATAGAAGAGGTGTGTTGAATGTGGTTGAGTCATGATTTTATTTTTTTAGTGAGACGATGGCTTGAGGTGTAGAACGAGAGAATGATTTTATTGTAACACTTTAATCGTAACCTCTGCACACGGTGGTGTGCAGAGGTTGTCACCTATTTGGTTTCATGTTCATTATTTAATGGTGAAACGAATGTGAGCAATTTGCTTATACTCGGTGCTGGTAGAGCCGAAGATGGCTTTCACTTTTTGCTTCACTGCTTTGGCAATGCTTACCAAACCTTTCTCTTGATCGTAAAGCACTTCATCTCTTTTTTTACGTGCCTCATTCAATGAACTCCAGGTTTGAACTACCTTGCTGTTGTTGCTTCGCAACTCTTGAATCTTATCGTTCAGCGCGCCTACCATCAGGTTGGAAGTTTCAGGCTGGTAGCCCGGTTCCGCCGCTACGGTATGCACCAGTTGTTGAAAATTTTGCGCCACGGTGGCGTAGTCCCTTCCGCCGGCTTTGCGCTTACGCACCGGTACCTCAGTAGCGTCCGTTGCCGCTGCAGTTTCCTTTACCTGACTCGCTGCACGATGTCCTTTGATCAAGCGCAATGCACTCTTCGCATCGTTTACTGTTTGCTCCAGCACGGGGCTGGCTTTCAACTCGCCTACGATACGTACGGCCAGCTTCCCTAAGCCTTTGTACGACACTTCGCGCGTGTTGCCCGCGTTGTTGTGTTCGGTCTTCGCGGCACTCCAATTTTGAAGCACCCCTTGGCCGCTTGCCAACAACTGATACATGTTTTCCATACGGAGTTTTTCTTGAGCAGGATTGAACTTACTTCCGTAACCTGCGCAGATGCCCAAGAGCTTCTCAAAGGCTTCTACATTTTTGGTGTGTGACATAACTGTTTGTATTTAAGTTATGGCATCACAACGCACCTACTGCCACTACGGGTTGTGGTTTTTTAGCACATTTTTTACAACTTTATTTCTCAAAATGGGTGTAACCGAAAGCGGGTTGGCACGTTGAGATGCGACTTTTCCGAAAATCCGAAAACTATTTTTCGCAACTTGATTTTATCCTCCCTCATAGGAAAGGTAAGGTAACTGCTGGCGGTGTAACCGGCACTAATTCCGAAAGGTGGGAAGCGATTGCCTCCACGACCGGAGCAAATGCCAAGGCGTGGGAAGCGATTGCCGCTATGACCGGAGCAAATGCCAAGATGTGGGAAACGATTGCCGCTATGGCCGGAAGCATTGCCAAAATGTGGGGAGCGATTGCCGCAACAGCCGGAGCAAATGCCAAGACGTGGGAAGCGATTGCCGCCACGACCGGAAGCATTGCCAAGATGAGGGAAGCGATTGCCGCTACGGCCGGAGCAAATGCCAAAACGGGAGGAGCGATTGCCGCTATGACGGGAAGGAGTGGCGGCAGCATAAACTGATTGTGTGAAAAGGTCTAGAGAGTCTGTTCAACGAACTGTGTCAGTCGATTAAATTGTTCTGTTGAGCGTAGCGAAACAAGTGGTTAGACTTTTGGCAATGCCGGCTGTTGCGACCACAGACTATTGGGGTCTACTACAGGTAAGATGAAATCTTTCATCACAGTACCTTGAAATCTGGAGATAAGAATACCCCTTGAGGTTGAATAGGTAATAGATGCGATTGCATTGGCGAGGTAGGGATTCCAATCTACACTTTGATCTTGTGCCAGAGAAGTATGCTCACTCAAGCTTACTACATGAAACAAGAAAACAAAATGATACACACACGTGGCTTCGGTTACCGGTTCATTGCTGATAGTAGAAACATTGATAATAAAGTCGGCTTTAATCAAATCCTCTTCCAGATTAAAGCCTGTTTTAAAATCTACTTTAAAATCGAAAGATTTAATTTCAGATACTTTAAAATCAAAGGGGCTGTCGATCAGTCCTTTTACCAGGCGAAATTCGCGCAGAGTAATTTTTTCCGGTTGTATTCTTTTTGCCTCCATAAGGTTATGCCGCTATTGGTTCTGACGGAGGGGCAATACTTCCACCTGCATTCTGAAATACTATCTTGGTTGATACGGGCACAGACTTTTCTGCTTTTGCCTTTAACACACCGCTTCGTTGCACATGAAACGAATCCTTTTTGGGTACATAAATAATTTCTTGCCCCAACTCTGCCTGTAGCTTTGCCAGGCTGCGTAGTGTAAAATTGTGATCTCCATTTAGCCACTTACTTATTTCAGATGGGGTTTTTTCCATCTTGATGGCCAGATCTTTCTGTGTCCAGCCTTTTTCACGCAAAAGCTGATGCACTCGCACTACGATATCGGCATACTGCTTTACAAAGATGTTAACCTCCTCGGGGGTTTCATCCAAAATTTGTTGCGCTATTTTACTTCTCATATTACTTAGTTAAAGTATAATCTCATCTGAGCCATCAAATAATTTTAATGATCTTGATGATTCGTCAATAACGATCATCCCTTCACGAATGGCTTGCTCAATTCTACTACCAAAGGCATCGGCTTCAATAAATTTTAAATTCAGTTCGGGGCTATCTCGATTGGCCTCAGATGTTTTAAGACCGCCATTGAAGAGCACAACCAGATCTTCCCTGTCGTTGATGCGCAGTGCATAAAGTCGTAATGGAAATTGTTGAAAATGAACTTTAAATTCTCCTATTCTAATTTTTCCTTTGGGTGGCAAACCGGCCACTCCGTTTTCTGGGCGGTTGAAAAATTCGGCCAGTGCACCATGTTCGTTACCTATTGCTTTTAAGATTAAACTCAGCAGCTCTTTCACTGCCTGCTTTTCTGTTTCCTTGTACTTTGCAAAGAATTTGTCTGTTTCCGAGAGAGGGGCGCCTTCCCACCTTACCGTGTAAAAAGTGACCTTTTCGGTTTCATTGTCCCATATCTCAAGCTCAAATCTACTCACTTAACGCTAAGTTGCAAGGAATGATTCACTTAAAAGTGAATAAAACCTCTATTTTGTACAATTATAGTGTATTTTAATGTAAAATTTCATGTAGAAATAGCGGTAAAAACTGACAATTTTGATTGCTTCGCTTGTGGGCTACCCAAAATACTTCTGCATTAAACTCTGAAACAAATTATCCAGCTCGCGCTCGCTTTCACGTTGTTTGGTGCGCAGCCGCTCTACCTGCTCTACCAACGCTGCGGATTTTTACTGGAGGGGAAATGCTAGAGTCCCTTTAGCCAAATGGTAGTTGGGATGCTTTTTCAAACGCCTGGTCAATTACTTTTTTCGAAAAACGCCTTCTTTTAGCAATCGGCTGAACCGTTTCATAATAGTTAATAAATCCAAGCAAATGCAATCGTGCCAGCAAGAGCAACGTACCGCATACCTCAACATCCATTGCTAAAGCAATCTTACGGGCATCTCTTTCATCAATTACGCAGGTGATTCTACCTCGTTCAATCTCTAAATCCACTTGAAGCTTTTTGAATTGGGCCATTGCTTCCCTCTCGCCCGGATCGATTTTCTTTTCTGTAGCTAAAATGGCTATGATGTCATCACTATAAGTCTGGCATTTTTTTATCCAGCCATTACCATCCTGAAACGGTAGTAAAAAACGCAGCTTTTCATCGGCATTCTCTTTAAGAAACTGCTCCTCAACAGTTGTTGGAATATACACCTCATTAAACAACTGATTCAACAACTCCATCTTACCCAGTTCATAAAAAGTGATAAGAGCGGAAGTGTCGATTACGCAAATCATTTCTTGTTACCAGACATGAGTGCTGCTAATAGTAATAAACCAAGTCCAACCAAGACAAAGCCTGCAAATGAGTCATCGGTTTGTTTAATTGTCTTACGCCCTTTCGTAGTTTTTGTTTTCGGCTTAAGTGATTTACCAGTAGAAATACTTACCTCGTTAAGAATTTCCGTTAATACTTTATCGGGTGTATCTTTTAATCGGTCATATTCAATTTCCTTTACACCGGAAAGTTTGAGATTTCGAGGCACATCTTTGTCGTAAACAACTACAATGCGTTTCTCTAAAGTTCTGGCGTATGTTATCTCATCTTTTACAGACTTTGAAAGACTTATTGTAGAAAACACAATAAAGAGTTCGGCTGCTGCTATGCGCTCCTTTGTTGACTCTTTAATTACAGTTGAACCTACACGGTCTGGCAACGACACATGTAAGCCATACAGTGAGCTAAGTGTCTGTAGCCTTAGAGCAAGGCTTTGTTCCTGCGGCATTGACGAATTGTAGGAAATGAAGATTTTTTTCATTTGCGCAAAGATACGATTTATCTACCCAAAATACTTCTGCATTAAACTCTGAAACAAATTCTCCAGCTCGCGCTCGCTTTCGCGTTGTTTGGTGCGCAGGCGCTCTACCTGCTCTACCAACGCTGCGAATTTTTGCTGGAGGGGAAGAGGGGGAACTGGAGCAAGTATATTTCTAAACATCTCAAGATTTAAGTGATAAACGGTTCCACCTACTTTACCTCCAACAATTTTATTTTGGAAACTGCTGTTACGAATCAGATGAATCAAAAAGTGATTCACCATCAACTTAGGATTCAACTGAATTGTAATTATACTTTCATAAGTTGTAAACTCTAGGTCAGTATCAACAATAGCACATGTGCCTAGCGAACCTGATTTACTAACTAATACATCGCCCTTCTTAGTTATCCTATTCTTAGTAATTTGATGGTGTTGACTTTCAGAAATAAACTTCACTTTATCAAAAGATAATTTTCCTTCATTAATGTCGGTAGCTCGGATTAGCGGAAATCCTCCTTGATCAACATAATTAACTTTAGAAGTAAGGCCTAAAAATATATTTTCAGATACTTCCTCAAGTTTTAAGTATGAAAAATCTCTCTCATTCCTTACCGGATCGCCAAACATTTCGAGGAAGGCGGACTGAATAAATTGTTCGGTGAGTTGGTTGGCTTGTTTGCGCTTTTGCCGCGCTGCATCGGCTTGCGCTAAGATGCCGGCAATTTTTTGTTGGGTTTTTAGATCGGGAAGTGGAATCTTAGAATCGAGAACTTTCTTGTGTGACAAATGCTTTACAGTCACAAAGGGTGTTGCATCTTCAATCTCCTTGAGTCTTTTAGGTAAAGCATACTTTAGATAATTTTTCGAAACTAATTTTTCATTTGGGATGACTTTCATAACTCGTTGATTCAATAAAGCATCAACGGATTGCCATTCTACTAAGTTAAACTCGCCATCCATCCCAATAAGCAAATCTCCTTTTCTGATAAGAAAGGTTTTATCAAAATCTCCGTCAAAAAAAGTATCAGTTCTCCCCTCCTTTAAATTTCTAATTCGTATCAAAGGAAAACCCTTTGTTTCATTGAACAATTTTGAATCGAAAGGATATCCTGTCAAAGCAGTCGCAATTTCTCCAATAGAAACCATTTTAAATTTCCTTCTTAATAGTTTTCACATACTTCACAATCTCCTCCTCCAACATCATTACCTTATCCATCAGCACTTCTGGCCTTTCATATTCCACTGCCTTGTGCTCTACCGGTTTATAGCGCGAGATGCTTAAGTCGTATTTGTTGGCGCGGATGTCTTTGGTATTTACCCACACTACTTTCTTGCTCTTGCTTTTCTGTTTGGTCTTGCGTGCCGTCCACTCTTTCAACACATCGGGTATGTCGTTGTTGGCAATCTTTTGGCGTTTGTCGTCCAGCGAGAAGCCATCGGCCTGCATGTCGTAAAACCATACATCATACTCTTTCTCCGGCACAGCTTTTGTAAAGAGCAGCACGGCTGTGCTCACCCCTGCATACGGTTTGAACACACCGGAGGGCATGGACACAATGCCATCGAGCGTGCATTTGTCCACAAGAATTTTGCGTACATCCTGGTGGGCGTTGCTGGTGCCAAACAAAACGCCATCGGGCACAATCACGGCAGCGCGGCCACCGCTTTCGAGCAAACCGTAAATGAGTTCGATAAAAAGGAGCTCGGTCTTTTTGGTTTTCACGCCAAAGCGCGGGTTAATATCGCTCTCGTCTATGCTGCCTTTGAAAGGCGGGTTGGCAAGTATCACATCGTAGCACTGGCGCTCGTTAAACTGTTTGCTCAGCGCATCGGCATAGCGGAAGTTGGGGTTGTCTACTCCGTGCAGCATCAGGTTCATAGCACCCATGCGCACCATGGTGGCATCGAAGTCGTAGCCGGAGAGGGCCTGGCTTTTTAAAAACTTGTGCAGCTTCGGATCAATCTTATCGCCAATCAGGTTGTGGGCTTTGCCTTCTTCATCGTAGGTGAGAATGTCTTTGGAGGTGTTTGTTTCCAGTATGTGTTCATAGGCCGCTACCAGAAAACCGGCCGTGCCTGCCGCAGGGTCGCAGACGCGCTCACCGGGTTGTGGGTCCATCAACTTCGCCAACATGCGGATGATGTGGCGCGGGGTGCGGAACTGGCCGTTCTTGCCGGCTGTGCTCAGTTGACCTAATAAATATTCGTAGAGATCGCCCTGCACATCGATGTTCTGTTCGCTGATGTGCATATCGTCAATGATCTTCACCGCTTCTTGCAACAGCGAAGCTTTGGGAATGCTGAACATGGCATCTTCCATGTGTTGGGTGAACGAGCTGGTTTCGCTGCCGAGGTTGCGCAGAAATTCAAACACCACATCGCGCACGTGGCGCAGCATCTCATCGCCCGACAACTGACTCCAGTAACTCCAGCGGCACTTTTCTTTGTCGATCTTGCGACCACCCACATCCATGCGCCCATGGAATAGCGATTTGAAATCAGTCTTTCTCCGCTTGGCCGCGGCAGCTTTGGCATTGTCAATATCTTCCAATCGCTTGAGGAAGATGAGATAGCTCATCTGCTCGATGGCGGTGAGAGGATTGCTGATGCCACCGGACCAGAAGCGTGACCAGAGAGAATCGACTTTTGACTTAAGACTAGCATCAGTAAGCATAGATCAATTTATTTTTATATCCTTCGCTCACGCTTCGGCTGGCAAGCCAGAAGCGTGACCAGAGGGAATCGACTTGGGATTTGAGTGAGGCGGAGGTTAGCATAGACTTTTTATCTTATGAGCTTTTCTCTATTCAAAGTGCTAAGTTGAGCAATCAAATCAGTAATTGTCTTCGACATCGTTCCATCCTTAATAAAACGTACAACGTCTGCTTTGTATCGGTCCTTGATTTTTATCTTCTGCTCATTGTATTCTTTGAAGTATTCAAAGAAATCCAATTTGTCAAAATATTTCATTACAACGTCAAAATCAAAGTAACTTTGACTTATCCCAGAAAACCTTCGTTTTATCACAAAATCAAAGCCTTGCCTTTCGAGCCTTCCTTTGCTAAAGAATAATTTGAAGAAATCTTCAAGAAACTCCTTAACCTGCAAATCCGACTTCTTGTCATTGAAACTATCATTTTTAAACGCCCATTTAAACTTGTCGTCCGTAGTGCAATTCTGAAAATTCCCTTCGCCAATCGGAAGTTTTTTATTCGAATCGTAATCTAAATTCAACAAGTAACACTTTACGAAGAACGTATTCTCGTTGAACGAACAGCTCCAAAATGCCTGGTAAGCATCAATATAACAGTCCTTCAATGTCAAATTTGAGAAATCAAACCTAATGGTTTCTTCGCTACTATGCATCCCTATAATTTGTACTCCTGTTATTTCATTTTTGCCACTACTGAACAATGCAAGTAAAAGCTCTGTATTATTTGCCAAACTATTAGATTTTCTTTTAATGTTTGCAGCAAGACATACATTAAATAAACCTGAAATAGTCCTTCTTTTCGTAACTACATTCAATTGTTCATGATGCAAGATTTGACTAATTAAATCAGAACACTTTAGAAGATTATTTTCGTCCCATCTTACCAACCTATCACGTATGTCATTAATCATGCCTGAGCCATACCAACAATTTTCAGAAATTATTTTTAAGAAGTCTTCCGAAGCGGTGTTATGATTACCATCAAGAGTAAGATGCCTCGAAACATAAATACTCTTAAAATAGTCAGCAAAAAAATCATACTTAAAATTTATGGTTCTATTTCTCAATTGGATAAAAGGATGTGATTTAAAAGCCTCAACACTTGTGTTGTCGATGTGCTTCCCTAATGCTTCGGCTAATTCCTTTGCAAAATTGTCCATACTAATTATGCCTCTGCGCTTAATAGACCAATATGAAAAGAATTTCACTTGGTCATCGATACCAATCTGCTCAACTCTTAATCTTTCTCTATAGCAAATTCTATAGATTATATAATCATTCTTAACTCCCTTTTCCAAAATAGCAGATTCAAATGTTGTATCTGCTTTTAGAACCTCTTGGTCAGATTCCACAATTGAACGAACAACATCTAAAACATATGGATGAAAGAAATATTCACCATTCTCTTGAAACTTGAACTCTTCTGCAATCTTTAAACTCTTCACTACTTTTCGTTCCTCATCACCAAAACTTTTTTGAAAAAATCTTCTCGTTTGAGCCTGATTAAATGGCAAAAGCTCAACCGTCTTAATTTCATTGGAACTAAATTTGGAGACTTCCCAGAAGTATGATCTACACGTAAGAATTACTTTGCCGTTTCCAATTTGCGATGTATACGCAATTATTGAATTCAAAAATTCATCAACATTAAACTCCGGAACTTTTGAAATAACCTCATCAAGACCATCAACTATTAAAAGAAAATTACCTGCATCTAGATTTATTCGGAATAAATCTTCACTTAATTTCTCGTATGACGCACCTGTTAAATCATGAAGTGCTTCGTAAAAATTATAAACACTGATACTTTCGTAACTTCTTTTTCTTTTTATTAGCTCAGTTTTAATTGCTCCTGAATCAATAAAGAGAACAGAAGATTGGGTATTAACTTTTACAAATTTATCTGAAATGAATTGAGCAAACGTTGTTTTTCCTATTCCCCCTTCCCCTTTAAGAACCAATATGGGTTCGTTCTCATGCGTTAACCAATCCTTAAAGAAATCATCAGTCTCGTAAATCTGGTTATTAGTTTCAAACGAAGGGACTACAAAGTTGGGAATATCCAAAAATTTTTCATCTGAATTACTAACAATATTCTTAGGCGTACAATGGTCCCGAATAAATTCATCAATGTAAAAAATGTTCAATGGTTTGAATTTGTCATTGATATTTTGTTTTCTTATTTCTGGATTAATCTGGTCTTTTTCTTTAGGAAGGAAGATAATTAAATTTTTGCCAGTGAAAATATTACTGTGTTTATTCCTTAAGTGTTCTAAGGTTTGTTTTTGATTAATTCCTTCGAACAAATACAAATAAAAAGTTGCTTGCTTCTGAACACTATCAAACTCCTGAAAGAGTTGATAACCTATACGAAGGGCTTTTTCACCTTCTTTAACTCCGTATTCACCCTTCAACTCGAAGTTTCCGTTCTTTTTATAATTAGAAAGTACACACAGAAAATCATTGTATCCCCTTACCTGACGGTCATCAATAATTTCATTATTGAGTATTTTAAAAATAAACTCTCCTCCTTCGTGCTTCTTATCAATTAAGGGGTAACCTTGAGGGGCTTGCAACTGATTTTGAGAAAATCTCTCCTTTACAAATTCTATAATTTTCCCAGCTCTCAAATCTTCAGTTGCCTCTTTTAAGCATGTAATAATACTATCTGCAAAAAAACTATTTTCACCCAAAGATCCATCGTAAGTTAAGTTTTGCCCAGAAGTTAGTGCTAAACGTGAGGAGAATGATGCATAGTCGGCAGTCGCTTTGTGAGTTTGGGTATTTAGTATTGACCATGAAAAGCAACAGTCAGAAATTAAAAAAATGTGCCTAGCTTTTATCTGCTGAATAAACGTGAGAATTGTTTCGTTGGGCAACCATGTAGTGTAATCATCTTTCGCACCTTCTTGAGGAATCCAAAAGCCTCGGTTGGTTGTTTTTTCTAAGCCACCATGACCCGTAAAATAAATAATTAGATTACTTTTCTCGTCAAGAGTATTTACATACCCTTTAAATGCGTCTTGAATTTTTTTGTTAGTAGCATTTTCATCGTATAGCTCATAAATTCTTGATTCATCAAAATCATATTTCTCAAGTAGTACATTTCTAAAATCAGTCAAATCTCGGACTGCACAATTAAGCCGCTTTTGATGAATGTACTTATCAATGCCAATAAGAAAGAGGTAATTCATTTGAGTGTTATTAATTAAATTTTTACGCTGCCAATTTCTTCGTCAACTCAATCAACTCTTCGATTTGATCTTGTGTAAAATACTTCTCCACCGCATTATTACCAAAATTGGTAAAAGGTGCTTCATACAAGTCCGCCTCTTCCAGTTTGCGTTTTTGTAAGAATACGTTTTGCACGGTGCGCAGGAAGCGCGTTTGGTCGGCATTGTAGTTATGTTCGAGGATAAATGCGTCAAATGCTTTACGCACGATTTGTTCGTAACTCGGCAGGGCTTCCAGGTTGAGCACATGTTTTAGGAAGTCGGTAAGGCTACCCACGCGCACACCAAATGCCTTCAGCATGTTGTCGTCATTCAGATTGAGTGCATCGCTGTTTAATTCGGTTTCTAAGGTTTGCTCCAGTTGCAGTAAATCTTCCATCTTCACGGCTTCGCCTTGTTGCAGTCGTTTGATGGTAGGGTGTTGTGCGGCTAGTTGTTCTATCTTTTCTTCAATTTTCTTACGGTATTCTTCTACCATTATTTTTTGCCCATCCTTGCGCACCACCACCCACTTGCGTGATTCAATCACATCGTCTAATCCAAGTTCAACAACCATCGTTGGTTTCTCACGCTTGTACTTCATCAGTGGCGCCAGTGCTGCACGTGCAGCTTCAATTTTAGGTAGTGAAGCTTCTTCCCAAAATTTATTCGCCAGCACAGCCTCTTTGATCAACATTTTCTCTTGCACCTGTGCAATGTTCGAGGGCAAAAGGCTTACATCTTCGCGGATCGATGCAATCAAGGCGGTGGTATCTTTCTTTTGCAAGAGGGTGAGACTCACGCGCTCCATCTTGCTGGTGAAGAAGGCTTCATCCAGATTTACATCACTCACAAAACGGAGTAAGGGTGCTACTTTCATTCGCAGCAGTTCAATTTTTTGCGGGGTGAGGTATTGCCAGAAATCATCTATCCACACTTCGCGGATGTCTTTCAGATTTTTCTTCACCGTAAATGAATCCATGGGGATGCGTGCAATGGCATCGCGGCAGTTTTGAACAATGGCTAGAAAGTCGGCCGCAGTTTGATCGTGGATTAATAGTTCGAGTTTAGCTAAGCGCGTATTAAAAATCGTTACCAACACCGGTATTTGGCGAGTGCCATTTTCTTCTTTGGGCATCATGTTGAAGTGCTCAAAGTTTTCCCAGAAGTCCACAATCAGAAAATTGTCTTTCTTTTTGTCGGGTAACCAATCAAGATGCGTACAGGCTTCCAGCGGGCGGGTGCCGCGACCAATCATCTGCCAGAATTTGATTTGCGAGCCCACGGGTTTCATAAACGCCAGGTTCATGATTTCGGGAACATCGACACCGGTATCGAGCATATCTACCGAGATGGCAATGCGCGGCAAATCTTCTTTCTTAAATTTAGTTAGCAAGTCTTTGGATCGCTCTACTCCGGAAGTAATTACGCGCGCCATCTGGCCCCGGTGTTCGGGATACATTTCATTAAAGGCTTCTTCGAGTCGCAACGCATGTTTTTGCGTGATGGCAAACACAATGGTTTTGGCCGGCAGTTGCCCGGACGCATCGCGGTGCAACATGCCCATGAGTTCGTCCCACTGTTTAAAGAGGGTATCCTGATTAGTTACTTTTCTTTCGAGATCGGTGCCTTCAAAGTTGATCGATTCCGGGTCGATGCCACGTTCGCGTAAGCGCTCCTGGTCTTCTTCACTGAGGTCGATGCCTCTGATACCCTTGCGTTGAAATTTGGTTTGTGCTGCATACACATTGTAATCAGCCAGATATCCTTCTTTTACGGCCTGATCATAGGTGTATAAAAAGGAAGGTGCAGCGCCATCGGTTTCAAAAAACTTGAAGGTATCGCGATCAATAAAATGAGCGGGTGTGGCGGTGAGACCGATTTGCACGGCATCGAAGTATGCCAGCACATCGGTAAACTTGTTGTAAATGCTGCGATGACATTCGTCTGCCACAATGAGATCGAACTCTGCAGGCGAAAACTGATTGTAACAAATCTCCAGTGTTTGCAAGGTGCTCACATATACACGGGCTGTCTTGTCAATTTCATAACTGCGGATTCGCGTACGCGCTTCGTTGGGAAGAAAAACTTTGAATCCATCGGTGAGAGCCTGATCTACCAGGCTATCGCGATCCGCCAGGAATAATACTTTTTGAGCTTGCCGTGCGCGGAGAAACACATCAATGAGGGCCATGGTGGTGCGCGTTTTGCCTGTGCCGGTGGCCATCACCAAAAGTGCTTTGCGTTTTTTTCTTTTCTCAATGGTCTCACCGATTCTTCGAATGGCTTCCGTTTGATACGATCGGTTTACGATCTTTTCATTGATTTTAATTTCATTGAGCGGTAGCTTGTTCAGCTTGAGATGCAGGAGGCGCTCTAAATCAGCGCGTGTGAAGAACCCGGCCACCAATCGTTCCGGATATTGTTCAGTGTCCCAAAAGAAAATATCTTCACCGTTAGCCATGAACGCGAACGGTCGAAAGCTTTGCTTTTTTTCGATGCGTGTTACATATTGAAGCACCTGCTCCTTACCCACACGGGCATCGCGTTTGGTTTTCTTAGCTTCAATGACCGCGAGCACCTCTCCATTGGTTCGGTACAAACAATAATCGGTAATGCCATTTTGGGGTGAAGCATCATATCCGTCCACGGGAACCTCAAACCATACTTGCGTGCGGTCGGATAGATTCCAGCCCGCTTTGGCCAACACCGGATCGATGAGGTTGTAGCGGGTTTGCGCTTCGTTGAACTGACTGGGGCTATCGTTCATAGAGGGATGAAAGGGATTTATGTAGTCCGATTAAAGATAGTGAGTTTTGCTGAATACCATTTTTTTGATAGCCCGAAAACGATTAATAAAATTGACTCAATATAGAATACTGCTAAAGGGCAAACCAATGGTTACCCCAATAGTCATTTTTTCTTCTAGTGAT
Source organism: Cyclobacteriaceae bacterium (assembly GCA_044228465.1). Lineage (GTDB taxonomy): Bacteria > Bacteroidota > Bacteroidia > Cytophagales > Cyclobacteriaceae > ELB16-189. The sequence goes on along the minus strand of JBGAUU010000004.1, from coordinate 63,172 downwards.
TTGTTTGGCTTGACTTCATTTTTAAAATCAAATACTCTTACAAAGGGTTGAATATTAATGGGTTTTTCTTTTCCAGCGATTTTTACAGGAAGACCTATTTCATAGCTCTTTGGTTTATAAATATCACTTTCAACATCTTCGTATACTATCGATAACCCAACAATGTCCGTCCAAGGCGTAAAGTATATTAACTGTAACCGATACTTAATCGTGTTGAAGTTGTTAAATACACCATAGTAGCCGGCATCCTTGTTTACGAGCATAAGAAATTGAAGCGAATCAGTGCCTCCAAGCTTTTTAAATGAATCATAGTCGAGCTTTTTTAATGAGTCTGCTTTTACAGAATTAAAACCAGCAAAATTTACGCTGGCATTACCAAAGACCTTGCCGAATCGACTTTCAAAAATGAATGACCATTGCAGGCCGATTCGATACGGCCAGGACTTCATTTCGCTTTTTTTGCTATTGAGGGTAGGAAATACATTATAAGTTGTAGGCGTAATAGGTATATAGGCATTTACTGATAGCCAATGATCGAATAATAAATTATAGGTTTTTTTAAGTTCTAAGAATTCAGATTCGCGTGAGGCATAAATGTCTTTGTACTTGGCAATTGTTTTTCCATAGTATTCATTTCGGGCTTCCTGTAAAAGCTCAGTATCTGATACATAAGCGTGTATAGAGTCTTTAAATCTTTTTTCATCTGCTTTTATTTTTGCTTCTAGCCAACAGAGCAAAATATTACGCTTTTCAATTACAATAGGCTTTTGTCTTTTTGCTACAAATTCTTTTTGTGTTTGTTTACCTTCATAGAACTTTACAAAACCTTTGCCCAGCAGGGTAAATTTTGCGGTTATACCTAAATCTTCTGAGAAGTCACCATCACCAAAAATAGTTGAGAGTTTGCTTTTTGTGTTTACTTCGGCTCCTATTGTATAAATGGCCCTTACGAAGCCATCACTTTTATCAACTTTGTTAGTAAAGTTATACCCAAATGAAAGTCGAGAATCACCGGCATCTACAATGGCATAATTCTTATAGAGAGAGAGGTCATTGGTTCCTGACAGATAGCTGTTTATCTTTTTTGCAAAGAAAATGTTGAATGCACGGTTAGAGATTATTTGTTTTTTGGCAGTGTCGGTTTTTGTCTTCACACTATCCAATTGATTAATCAATCTTTGAATGCGCGGATCGGAATCTTGTGCAGCGCAAGCAAGTGTTAGAATTGTCGTGATAATCGTAAATGTTACTTTCATGTGCTACGTGATTAAAATTGCAACGGATTTATAGTTCAACATTTTAAACAGATTTTGATTCTACTCTAATTCATTGAACTTCTCTACCTATAATTCTCCCTAATAAAATACAGCGCATTGCTATACATAATTTGATACACCACATTGTGTGCGTCCAGATTTAAATGGCCTTTCGGTATTTTGCTGGAGCCAGTGTTCCAATAGTCTTGCACGTGTAGCAGCAAAGCATCGGCTAGCCGCTGGTAGTCGGTGGCGGTGCGGAATTGATTGAGGGGATTGATCACGCCATCCAAGTCGCTGCCGAGGCAAATGATCTTCCACGGATTTTGTTGCGGGTCGAGCGTGTAACACTGCTCGGCCACATACAAAATGTTTTTCCAAAAGCACTCGGCCCACACATACTCTTTTTGGCGCTTGCTGCGGAAAATGTTTTTAAACCAATTCACAAATCGATGACCGAGAGCATTGTAACCTAAGATGCGTTGATCTAACTCAATGCCGATCAACCCACCTGAATTAAAAATTTCTTTGATGTCCTCATCGTCCATATTGATCTTCTCGCCATAATATTTCTGCACGCCCGTGTGGCTGCATATGATGGGCGCTTCCGGATAGTGCAATTTGCGGTACGAGTAAAATTCTTGTCGCGTAGCCTTGGCCATGTGTTTGATGTCGATAAAAATTCTGCGGCCATTCAGCGGACTGTATAACAAGTCGATCAATTGATAGCCGCGCGGTGTGATGTAATTGCCGTTGGCCACGGGCTGATCCATCTTGTAACTTTGGTCGAGCAGTTTCGCCACGATGTCGTACAAACTTTTAGCGTGCGAGGCAAGTCCGTTGTAGAAGTGATGATTAAGTGTAATGAAGAAAGGCGGATGTTGCCATTGTTTGACGCGTGTTACATTGGCTGCAAGATTTTGCCAGGCGGCATCGTCTTCTACATTGTTGCCATCGCAAAATACATGTGCCCCTTCAATGGATGTGACGATGAGCAACGTGTTTTTAGCATCGTCTGTCAGTTCATTGCCGTTGCTGATCAGTTTGTATTGGCGCGTAGTATTGAGTGCCTGCTTATTGTGCAGTGCCAACAGATAGCTGTATTCCTCTTGTAAGTCTTTGAAGTAATTGAAAGAAACCGCTTTAATATTTTCAATTCTTTTTCTTCCAAAGAGTGAGATCAGGTTGACAAGCCAATTCGCGATCAGAGGTGATACTTTGGGTTTCACAAAATTCACTTCGATTGGATACAGTGAAACGATGGCTACGTTCGCACCACCTTTTGCCAATGAAGTAAAGTCTGATTGACGGAATCGCGGAAAGCCAATGGCATTTTCAATCAACTGATCGCCCACCGAGGGCGGATCGTTGTACCAGATGCACGCTTCGCTGGCTGCATCTTTCGCATCTTCATTCGCATAGAAGCTATGCCCGAATGGCTTGAGTGTAGAGTGAACGTGTATGTCGAGGATGGGGAAGGGCATGGGGTTAATTTAGTTTTAAGGGGAATCCGCCTACGAAAGAGATTGTAGTTACCAACCTCCCTCCGGAAAGTCCTGGTATATTATCCGAACCATCAAAATGTGTGTAGGCAAATTCAGCTTTAATATTTTTCAAACGGAATATAAGATAGAATTTATAGCTAGAATTTTAGTAGCCAGCGTGCGACTTAAAATTTGAAATGGCCAGCCATCGAAATAAAATGAGCACGGCAATAAATACAAGCAGGCCAATCATTAACTCAGAGTCGCCAATGCTAGTGATAAAAGCATTGAGCGTGTATTCGTTTGTGTTTTCGTCTATGAACATCCCTAAAATAGCAAAAGAGATAGTAGTAAGCGTTAGATAAAACAAGATGTGCCACAGCCAGCCTAGGCCTGTTAGTGGCTTGAATGTGAGAAATAGTTTTTGAAGGGTGTCTAGTTTTCTAGCAGCTTTTTCCATTCCTGCCAGATAGACATTTTCTATTTCTGTTTTGATGGCAAGAGCTTCGGCTGCCAATTTTGATTTAAGCGAAGTTAAATCAACAGCCTCTACAAAGACACTTTGTGTTTGGTAATAGGTATTGAGAAACGAAATGCGTTTTTGTGCCTCGTCCAGGGCGTGCAGGCGCACGCTGGTCTGGCGTTTGTTTTCAAATACCTTAAACAGATAGGTGAAAAGAATAGGAGAGAAGGCGGAAAGTATACTGGTAAAAATCTTTTCAGCGTCCATGGTTATTTAATTTTTGGTTAAGAATCTGCGATTCGCTCTCGAAAAACTGACTTTCAGTTTGTTGCCGGCACGTAGTAGCTGGAGATAATTTTCTTCCTGACTTTGCTTTAGCAGGATGGCATTGGCTACACTATCGGCTTTACATTTTTGCCATTGAGCGCGCATAGTAAGTTCAGCATCTGATTGTGTTTTAAAATTTAGATAGCGAAGCTCTTCCACCCGTTGTTGATTCATTTGCTCATTCTGTTGATTTGCCATTTCAAGCTGGTAGCGCATGGCGGGGCTAGAAGGATTGCTCATTGCAATGGCAGGAACTAAAACAACATCGGCTAATGGTTTGAGCTGAATAGCAGAGGTTTTGCAGGGGGCGAGAGTTTGTGCATTTAGTTTTTTTTGCTGCTCTACATAGGCGCAATAATCGTTTAGGTGCAGTAATTTTTTTCTTGCTATTTTAGCTTTGGTGAGGGCGCGAATATTTTTTCTGGTCTCCTCACTTTTAACTTGAAGTAAATTCTCTTCGTTTTGATAGACTTCTTCCAGAATAGCCGTTTGCAAAGGTAGTTTTGCGCAACCGCTTATCACGCAACTGACTGCGAGTAAGAAATGGAGATAACTAAGCTGCTTCATGGACGATCGATTTGATTGGCATCATTCTTTATTTGTTCGCGCAATTTTTTTACGCTCTCTTCAATTTTCTTACTATTCTCGTTACTTGCCTCTAAACTGGTGTTGATTGCCTTGAGGCCTTCTTGAAATTCAGAAAGATTAATTTGATTGTTGATAATTGTTCTTCCAGATGTGTAGCGGTAGGTTTCTTGATCTTTATCTGTAAGCGCTTTTACAAAACTTGGCGTATGCCAATTTTGAAGACTTACCATCCAGTAGGGTTTTTCAGGATCTATGTTTTGGGGTTCAATAGGTTTGAGTAAGGGCACCACTAGAATAATAATAGCAATTGTTAAAATGAGTAGAGAATTTTTAGGCGTATCGAGCGGCCATTCTTCTTTGAGGCGTTGCTGATCTTCAGTAACAGGAATTAAGAGCCTGTTGGCTTTATTGTTAAAATATGCTGCCAGCCCTAAGGTGAGCACGGCTGTTAGAAAAGTCCAAATGCCTATTCGTTGCGAGTCGATCAGATAGCTTCGAAAAACTTTTTGTGCTCCTTCATATACTTTAATGTATTCTACTTCTATTAGTTCAAAGTAGAGTTTGTGAAACTTTACAACTTTTACAAGCTGAGCGCTATCGAGCGGAAGTTTAATTGCACTTTCATCAAACCGTAGCCGCACCGATTCTTTGTATAGCGTGTCTAATCGAGCTACGAGTTTTCGCGCTTGAAGTTTTGTTAATTCAGAAATGCCGGGTGTGGTAAATTGTTGGTTTTTTTGAAGAAGTGAAATATGATAAAGGTGTTCTGTTAGCATTAGCATGCTGTCTGCCGCCTTTTTTTGGTCGCTCATTCTTTTTAGCCTATAGGCGGTATAGTCTACCGGATGTAAATAGGCCTCTAAGGTGTGGTGGCTGTGGCGCACCAACTCTTTGTACTCACTAAGCTTGAGACCTTGAACGGCATTAAAAACACCTAGATAGAAATTGTCAATAGTAGAGTCTTTTGTGATGATTTCTTCAATTTTGAATGGTCGCTTTTTAGACTCTTTCTCTTTCTGATAATATTCTTTATAATAGACGAACCGCAGATTGGCATTCTCTAGCGAGTCGGTGTATTTTAATTTTTTATTTAATGTAGGGCTATTTTGATAAACTGGAAGGAGTAGGTTCTCTTGATTTATTGCAATGGCAGACTGAAGTATTTTATCCGTATCAGCAGGGCGTAGCTTTTTCGGAAAAGGGAAGACTTCATTTTCGGGTATTTGTTGCGAAGCTACGTAGCGATGATTTAAGTAAGCACTATTGAGCCGATCAAAACCGGCAAAAAAAGTTAGATGAAGGAATACCGCAGATACAAAAATGACAAAAGCAGGTATTATTACTTTCTTAATAATCGATTCGTTTTTATTTGAATGTTTATCGGAAAATAGCCACCAAGCCGTTACGGCAGTGAACAACACCATGGTGATAGCCAGCAAATAAGGGTGATAATATGTATTGACTGACGGGAATAATAGCCCAGAGCTGATCAGTAATATTGCTACTATGTAATCTTCCAGATTTAATCGAGCCGATGAGAATTGAATAATGGAGTAGAACCATGCCCCGATGGCGAATACAACAATTACACTTCCGGCAAAAAAATAAAAGTAGTTGCTATAAAGAATCCACGGCTTGGAAAATACGATTAAAGTAAGCCCAATAATGATGTCTAAGAAATAAATGAGGGCGTTAACACAAAACGAATGATAGGCGAAGGAATCTTTGCGTGAAAAGTCAAACTCTTTTAGCCAAGTATCATTGATTTGAGTACAAAGGGCAAGCTGGCCAATGGCGATGGCCACATACCACATACCAAGTAGCGTCATCATGGTAGCAGCCTCAAAATCTGCGAATATATCTTCATTGTAGATAAATACGCCCAGTGGTAGAAGTTTACAAAAGGTGAGGATAATTTTTAACCAATTGTATTGGTGGGGGTAGTGCCACTTGGCCAGTTCTTGCTTGCTAAACTTCTCTTTTATCAGTAGCTGACTACCTCTGGCGTGCCAGTAAATTGTAAAAATAATAATGGGTAATAAGAAGTAGATAACCGAGAATAGGTTAAGCGTTTTGAATGAACTTAGGTTCTGCGTTTTGCCAATTGACTCTATACCGTTGGGTACGAGCGTTCCTAGTATACCCGTACTAAGCAAAATGCCTAGCGTTCCATCTCGGAATAACCCACTTAACCCCGAATAGTCGTTTAGCGATTTGTTAGCCATTTCTATTTATTTAGAAATCCGTGAAAGCAATGTTTCTATTATTTGTTGCTGAGCGAGCTGGCGAGGATATGAATATTCTTTTCCTTTAGTAGTTGACTTACCTTCTTCTACTTGCGATGAATTTTTGCTGTCTTCTGTTTTTGAGGTGACTTTTTTATCTCGAACCGTGGATTTGGGCTCTTTTTCAACCCAATCGGCCAGCCCTTTAGACATTTCCCATGTTGCTCTCAATTCGTTAAGTAGCTGCCGCTGATCGTTAAGTGATATTACTTTTTTTGAGGTAGCCACATAGTGTTTTACCAATACCCAACCTAAGCCTAATCCGGTAAGTGAAATAACAATAAATCCGTAGATCGAATAATCGTAAAGTGGATTAATGCCTTGAGATTGAACAACCTGACCATTGCAGCAAATAGCGTTTACGGAGGTGCCAATTGCATGCGTATCTCGCTTAGATACCACGGCAATACCAATGCTGGTGAGTAGTGTGAGTATAATAATAAAAGCGCCCCATCGCAAACTATTTCTTGCTTCGGCCTTTGAAGCATTTATTTGAGGTTGCAAATTCTCACCATCAAGTAAGAGTTTAATTTTCTGTTCACTTTGATCGGCATGATAATCATCAGGGAATTTAATGGGTGATAATTTATCTGTTGGCATAATTTATTATTTTAAAAAATGAATAATAATGTCTTTATAAAACGCCTCATAATCCCAGTAGTAACTATGGGTAAAGCCAAATCTTCCTGATTTAAATTGGCAATCAATGTTGGTAAGCCCACGATAATAATCTAAGCCACCGCTTACGTAGTCACGGCCATCATAGTAATTTCTCCATTGAATTTTTTCGAGATGTCGTTTCAGGCCGCTGTTGGCCTTGATATAATTCTTATTGGTATTTGGGTTATTAGCGAAGTTGATGTCTCGTTGCTTAAACCCGTTGAAGTGATCTAGAAATTGTTGCCTGATGTATTGGTCATCGGGCACATTTTCACGCAAGAAGAAAATGATTTTATCGAGCGGGCTACCAAATGTGATAAAACCTTTCAGTTGCTTAGAGATGTGTTCGTTGGTATTCTCATGAATGCCATCTTTGTTATAGTTTTTAATCTGATTTTGATTGATCAGCAGGTTAATTCTATTTACCGCATCGTAAGCTACCTGGCTTCCAAGGGAGTGGCCGGCTACAATTACAGAAGGGTAGAAAGGTTGATTGTTTTTATCTCTTTCAACAACAAACTTTAATGCGTGTATGGCTCCTTCCTGAATTTTCTTTTTTATCGTATAAAATTTAGACTTTGGATCAGAAACATTATAAACCACCACATCGCCAATAACATTTGTTAATCCTTGTATTGCGTTGTCGGCATAGCTTTTTAAGAGAGATTCTGCAATGCCGCCCAAAAAGGGTATTCGCGCAATGAGCCAAATTAATCCACGAATGAGGCCGTCAAGGGCTAGTATTATTTTTGATGCAACAGAGATAAAGAAATTGTAGGTTGTGGCATTAAATGCGCCAGTCTTTGAATCAAAAAAGGGGCTTTTATCTTTGTATTGATATCCAAGCTGTGCGTTGCGTTTATAAAAATTCTTTGCACCACTCACAACTCCTTGTATCCACGAGTTAATGTCGCGCCAGGTTGCTTTATCTTCTGAGTAATGAGCCCAGTAGTATTCGTAAATATCAATGGTGTGCTCACTGCCCTTTTTAGAAATGCGCAAGATATTATCAAACCATATTCCCCCTCGGCTATCAGGCTTATCCACCACTTGATGGCTGATGTTAAATTCAGCAGCAAGATTTTTTTTGTAAGCGTTTATTAACCCTCTTCCAAATTGATCGAGCGTTTCGAGGGGTAGTTGATTACCAATGCCATGTATAACAAGTATAGCCGTGTCTTCTTTCACCCACTCAATTTCGTTAGTGATACTTCTGGTAAGAAGTGGTTGTTCTTCGTTTGCTTCGAATGAGTCCATCTTGTTAAAAAAGTAGAAGCCTGGATAAATCAAATTTTTTCGACAAGGCGAGTGAAATTATTGGTGGGCTATTGGTAATTGTTAACCCTCTTACTTCACCCGTTAAGGAAAGGCCATATGTTTCTTCATTTAACCTGAATTGGAAGGCGTAGAACCACCCCCAGTTTCGTGTTGACTGTAATTCAGAAAATGTATTCAAGTCGAGTGTGCTTTTGGGCTGATTGCTAAACCCAATAACAGGATTAATAAATACGTTTGTTTTACCTTCTTTGAAAAGGATTGGAAGCCCGATTCCGTAATAGTGCGACCTTAAATCTACTGTATTCGTGCTAATCGAATTGGTTTGATTTCCAATATCAAGGGTGTATTTATATAATGAAGATTTTGGAATGCTAAACGTATCAATTCGTGTAAGCCCGGTGTATTCTTTATCGAGCTGCACTCTTTGCCATTGGAGTTCAATCCACAGTGAAACGAATAAGTGTAGTCCATCTTTATTTGCTGAGCCGTTTGTTAACCTAAGCTGTGGAGATAAGAATAAACCAAGGTTTCTAACAACCTGAGAACTTTTTATCCTGGCCGAATCGCGAAATCCTCCGTATTCACCGGGTTTAACTTTTGGGTTTACTAAAGTTTGTGAGTTCTTAGTATAATATTCTCTAATACCAATTTCATCATTACCAATAATTGAGATTGCTTTTGATTCATAAACGCCTGCAAAAAATCCGATATTTTTAGATTTTTTATTGAGCGAACGGATGTCTTTTTTATGAACAAATATTCCTGAGAAGAGATTGTTACTTTGTAACCCATCGATTAAGTCGAAATTTGATCCCAATTCAATCCAAAAGGATTTATTGGGTTGGTAAAGACCCTTCTCCGTTAATCGTAAAAATACTGGGTTTTCCTTATTCGAATCATTGGCCAAATAGAGGGCAGCCAATTCATCTCCTTTTAGTTGATTGGTTGTATTGTATAATAGAAGATCAAGTGGGTACTCTACGGTAATAGAATCCTTTGTCTTATTTTCTTTTCCATTACCCTTATTCGTAACATTTAGTTCATTATGAATTAGCTCTAACTTAGAGTTGTAATTTATGTTGCTTAACTCTAGTTTTATGGTGGTAGTTGCATCATTTTTTGCGAACCTTATTTTAATCATGGTTCGAATAGCCTTAATTGAATCTTTCTGTGAATAAAATGGATTAATTTCGATTGTCTCCTTAACTAATACTTGACTATTACAATAAAATGTAATGGAGATAAAAATTCCAATTAGCTTTATTTTCATAACGATTACGATTTCGCCTACTCTTCATCGGATTTTCGGCTTACTCCGTTTTATTTGAATTGGAATATGAATCTTATCATTTCTTGATGATGAACCCCTCAATCAAATCGGTGCCTGCATAACCTGCTGCCAGAAATGCGATGATCACCGAATTATCAATAGGCTTGCCCGCCAGATTAATGCTCGCCAACACACCTGCCATGCCACCTACAATCAATGATATCATTAAACCCACTAACATTTGTTTTCCGTCTACTTGTTGACTGATTGATACTCCGGTTGTTGCTGTTTTTCGTAACCCGGCAACAAAACGAATAACTTGGCCGGCCATACCTAAAATTGCAGCCAACGCAATCAATGCTAGCATATCTTGCGCCTTTACTACGCCAGCCATTTGGGGCGTTGTGCTTTCTGATGTACTGGTATCACGTGGCCTGTCTGGGGGTTCGTTAAGTGTAAAAGCTGTTGGGCTGAACTGATTGAAAACACTTCCGTTTGCAGTAATAAAATCTGTGATCGGATGAATTTCCCTTCCTTCATCGCTTGCACCTGTGGCACCATGGGGTGCATCCCAAAAGGCAACACCCTCCACCTTTACAGTGATAGGTGGATCTACATCACTCATTGTTGATGTAATGTTGATCTTGGAATCAATCCAAGCCCGTAGTTTACCATATCTTTCTTTGAGTTGGGGATAGGCAGCCAGGTTATCACAATTAGGTGAAGGTATTTCTGATACAATCGTTTCGTTGGTGTTTGGATCTTGCAATACCAAATGATAATCTTTATCCGGCTCCTTTTTGCATTTAATAATCAGGGCATCAACCAAGATTTTGCTTTGCTCACCGTTGATGCGACCGTCAAAATTCCTCCCTGTGGATAACCGCTGTGGAGCTCGTTCGGATGCTAGGTCACTGATTGAAGTAATTACCGCTTGCTTAGAAAGAATTTGAATTCCTTCTTGATCGGTGAGGGTTTTTACCGCCCAACGCCAAGTACCGCAATGCTGACTATTTGCCACCAGCGGTAGCAAAATCAAAAGAAGTAAAGACCATTTAGCCTTTTTCATTTTATTTGTTTTCGGTTGCCTACTCTTCTTCGGATTTTCGGCTTACTCCGTTGTATGTTTAAAGCTTGCTCACTTTTTTAAGGCTTCCTTGGTGGTGAGCTTCTGTGTTTCTAATGCCACTTGCAATCGTTCAAAAAATTCATTCCGCTTGCGCGGTGTGTGCTTCATCTCTTGGCATACTTCTTCTATCGCGCGCTCCACCAGACTTTTTCTGAATTGCGGAAATACGGCCAGCACATGTTCCGTTATCCAATTGAACTCATAGGGTTCATGACAGGCCACATACTCTCTTTTAAAAGTATTCTTGTGTTGTTCTTCCAGTGTCTTCCAATTCAAGAGTGTTTGATTTTCTATTTGTTTCATCTGTACTACTTCCATATCTATTAATACTGTTTATCTGCGTGTGTCTCCTTTTAAATATTTTCCTGAAATGCTGAAATAAGCATCAGATGTTATTTTACCTGCTTTTCCATCGATGCGCACATGCAGCCCTACTCGGTTCAATAACTTTTGTAATTGCTCGGCATTGGTCGCAACGGTGCCGGGTGCGTAATTCACTGTAGCGCCTATTGTTTTGATCTGTGTGATAATATCCAGTTCTCCGATTACGGCAATTTGCTTTTCGCTCATCCTTCGCAAAAGCACGGCAGCTCCGCATTGCTTTGAAACCGCTTTGTCATCGTAAACACCATCGGCTACATATTTTCCTTTTGTGTAATGGTTCGAGTAACTCCAGAGGTAAGGAGAACGAATTCCTTTTAGACCATAACCAAATCCGTTGTATCGCTCAAATTGAAATAGAATTGCTGGCAAACTCCAGTCAGTCCACTTGTCGAGCGATTTTAACTTGAGTGCGTCAATCGCGCTGGCTTCCCATGTAAATGGAGGAGTGCCCGTTTTGGGATACCCAATAGGTTCGCGCACGGTGCGGGCTGTGAGTGGATCGCCATTATGAAGATGGGTGGTAAACTTACTGTTACATTCCATGCAATGAATGATTCCGGTGAAATACCACGGCACGCCAATGGAAGTTGCTATGGCTTCGTAGCGCGACTTGCCAGCAACAATTTTGTTTAGCAAGCCATCGATTTCAATGTATTTAGCTTCTTTGATCTGACAGGTATCAAATAGATGTTGATATTCCTGTGCTAGCTGCGGTGTATAATTTGGCATAGGTTTTTGATTTCAAAATAGTTTACTCAATTACGCGTAGCGTCCAAAAGTCGTCTGCCAGATCTTCGTCTAACAGGTAGTTGTAAGGCATGGTGAAATATCCTTGATTGCCCCACTTCTGGCCATAGCTGTTGCGAACAATAAATCGCTTGGCGCTGTCGCTATAGCCTACGGCCAGCACGGCATGGCCGCCATCGTCTTTTTCAGTTTTCTTTGGCATGTTCAGTTTGCCGGTGCGTTTTACTTCTTTACTATTGAAAGAATCGAATACAGTAAAACCAAAAACGAAAGGGTAACCTTCGGCCAGACAACTTTTCATTTGTGTAAGTGAGCGCGGCACCCGATGATACGACAACACCTGATGACGCAAAGCTCTGGCATAACAAGCCGTAGTGGGTTTGCTGGCGAACAAAGCAAAATTGTATGGCCACATATCTTCCGGGCAAACGCCTTGCTTGTTCACACTTTTGATTCCATTACGAATCATTGCGCCACCATCACTTTTGATGTTGCCCTCCATCGCCCGCTCGTTGTAGTAAATGAACAAGCGCGAAGGCATGAATGCATCTTCTCGATTTTGCCTTAATAATTCAAATTGATACGCGGCACCAATCGCATGTGCGGTGCAACTATTCAGATCGCCTTGGCTATATATAGGAGGACAAAGTTTCGTCAGGTTGATACTGGAGGGGAGTTTGCGTATGACTTTTTTGGGTGCGTCATAGCGCTTATCACGATGGTCAGGTAAATCGGGTACCCAACCACGAGGTGTGGTGTGTATCATAGTATATTCAGTTTGCCTTTGCGAAAATTCTATCAGCCGACCTCGTACACTAATCGCACCTCAACCTCGACTGCTATCTCTTTTTGCTCTTAGCCAAACGCGAAGCCAACACTACATCATCAAAGTCTACGTTGGTTTGCTTGAGCGAATTGAATAAGAAGCGAACTTCCTCTTCGTGAATATTTTCATCTGCTTCTGAGAGCCGGTATAATTGAACGAGTGCGCACAACCGATCTTGGTCGCTCACGCTGTTGAGCAACTCTACGCCTTCTCTGAAAACCTGCAGCTCGTTTTTACCTACAATGGAATAGCAGAATTCACTAAACAATTCATTAGAAATATTTTCTTCACGTTTAATTTCTTCCAACACCAATTGCTCTCGCTGATGAATGATTCCATCGGCAGCCATCAGCACATGCACAAAATGGAGTAACCCAAGTTGATAGGCTGTGTGTATCGGGGGGGATATAGTCGTCATTCGATGTGGAGGTTTTTCATTTCTTCAATCTCTGTCATGGTTAGCAGGTTTACATTCAGCATTTGATAAATGCGTGCGTGCTCTTCGCTTTCCGTACCATCGGCCAGTAGAATAACAGGCGTTAATTTGTTGAGACCGAAGTTTCGTAGCGATCGAACCATTTCGATACCGGTAACCACCGGCAAGTCTTTTCCGCATAAGATCAAATCAAATGCTTCAATTCGCGCTGCCAACAGAGCATCTAGTCCGTTGTTATAAATTTCTACATGCCACTTCGCCAACTGCTGTGTGATGCTGTCGAGAACTGCTTCTTGCCGGTGAACTACCAATACCTTCATCCTGTACGTGATTAAAAAACCCTAAACCGTATCGAAGATGCAGCGTATTAAAAAAAGGAATTTTGATTTTTGGCGCACCGAAAAAATCGAAACTCAAAAAAGTGCGATTTTGGAGCGTTTAAGCGGTTTTGAAAAAACTCTTGTAGCGAAAAAACGACAAGTTTGTAGCGAAAAAACGACAAGCGGCTTTTACAAAATCAGGCCGGTTTCGAGGGCAAAGCGCAATAATCCGATGGTATTTTTGATTCCCAGCTTGGCCATGATCCGGGTTTTGTAGGTCTGCACAGAACTGGGGGCAACGCCCAATTTGAGCGCCATATCTTTCACACTCAATTCCTGACAAATCATGCGCAGCACTTCTTGTTCACGGTCGGTGAGGTCGGCCAACTTGGCGAAAGCCGGTTTCTCCATTTTCTTACCATTCAGGTGAATGCCTTTGCGAAGCACGCTATTCAATAATTCGTTGTGATAAAAATCATTATCCACCACATGTTGAATGGCCAACTCCAATTCTTCGGGGCCGGTGTTTTTTAATAGAAAAGAATGCACGCCCATCTCCATTAGATAGAGCATGTATTTTTCACTATCGTGCATGGTCAGGATGATGATCTTGATGTCAGGATATTTTTTTAGAACCTCTTCGGCACAGTCCACACCATTCATCACGGGCATTTCCAAATCCAGCAGCAAAACCTGAGGCTTTTGTTGCTTTAGCAATTGTAAGCACGCTTGGCCGTTTTCAGCTTCCGTTACTTCATTGACCCGTTTAAAAGTTTTGAGTAACCGCATCATGGCTTTGCGGAAAAGTTGGTGATCATCTACAACACAGACATCAATTTTTGCCATGGAGAAGCGGAAGGTTTACAGATATGACAGTGCCGGAAGGTATATTTTTTTCAAAGGTAAGCTGTGCGTTCAATAAATCAGCACGACTTTTTAAACTAAGTAAGCCGAGGCCGCTGCCAATGGGCGAGTAGTTGACACTGGTTGGCAGCTCAAACCCAACCCCGTTATCTTTTACTTGCAACATGAGTTTGTCGGCATGCCATTGCAACTTTACGTCAATGGCGGAAGCTTTGGCGTGCTTCAATGCATTGTTCACCATTTCTTGTGTCATTCGATAGAGGAGCACCTCGTTGCGCTTGGATAGTGGTTGAGCAGCACCATCTAATTCAAAATGCACGGGCAGACCTCTTTTATGAAGGCGCATGCACATTTCATCGATTGTTTCAGTGAGACCAAAACGCTCTAAGCTCGAAGGCATCAAATCCCAGGAGATTCTCCTGACGGATTCCGTGATTTCAGAAACCATTTGTTGCACTTCTTGCCGATCTTCTTCGGGAGCCTGATGAATAACGGCTAAGGTAGTGGTGCGAAGAGCCTGTAACATCAGTCCTACATCATCATGCAAATCTTTGGATACGCGGGCACGCTCCCGTTCCTGCGATTCGAGTTGAGCTTCGAGCAACTTGCGCTGGTATTCGGCCTCCATGGATTGCCTGCGGAGCTGTTCATTGAGCATCCGTTTTTGGTAGAATGTTACAAAAATGATGATGGCCCCCGCCATGAATAACATGGCCAGCGAGCCAACGGCAAAAATCAGATAGGCTTGGGTTTCCGTAGGTCCTGCCATAAGGCAACAGCAAAAAGTAAGTTTTTAACAATATTCAAAAAATTGTGGAAAGTCCAATACATATTTAAATTGTCGTGAAGAGCGGTAATAAGATAATTGCGCATGGCAAATAGAAATAGAGTCCCAGCGAAGTAAGTAAGAATACCTGTGCTGATCCAGAACATTGGCAATCGTTGGATCTGATCGGTTGGAAGATCGCGCATTAACAAATAAAAGTAGCGCACACAGACCACAATGAATAACAAAGATGTATAAGTAAGTGAATAGGAGTTCAGTTCAACCTTTGAGTTTAAAAAAATCTCTGCACTGAATAGCCCAAGGTATGCAAGTATGACTGCTGCCAAAACCACCTTGGAAATTGACAATAAATGAATTGAATTTTTGAAAATATAGATTAATATGAAGAATTCAATTAATGAGAATAAGTTAATGGATAGATTAGCAATACTTGGATTTAGTTGAGAAGTGTAATCAAGACCAAATGATAATACAGATAGGATGCACAATAACTTTAATTCAATGCTTCTGTATTTAAACCGGATTAATCCAACTATTGAAGGGATCAATGATGAGAAGATTGAGCTATATGTAAAATAGAAAAGCATTTCTTTATTAGATTCGGAGCATAGCGATTAATTTAGTTTATGCCTTGGTGACTTGTGGCAAGATAACATGACAAAAACCACCAAGGACATAAATAGAGTGATTTGCAATCGAAATAAATTCTCTATTCTTATAAACTTGGTGGGCAATTAGGTGGACATGGAGCTGATCTATCGCCTGCAACGTTGCCATCACCATCACCCATCATTCCTTTTTTGCGATTGGTTTTAGTGCTAGGCCACAAGTTGTTGCCTTTTTCATCGGCACCCACTAAAATTAATTGCTTCTGCCCTTCGTCATCGAGTGCATAATAAATTCGAATGCCCACGCAGTCGGGTTGCCGTAAGATTTTTTCAATGATCTCGCGACCAAAGAAGTGGGCTTTTGTTACATGGTGGTCTTCATGTTGTTGAATCCACTTTTTCACCACTTTTTCATCCATCGCAGTTCCTTCATTCCCGCGGAAGCGCAATAACTTTTTCTTTTTTTTTGCCATGGTATAAACATTTTAGGGTTTAACAATGATCAATAGTAACGATTTTTGGAAATATTTTTTTTGCCTTCTTACGAATAAACTTGCACTTTCTCACAATTTCGATGAATCGTGAGTACAGGGAGTAATCTATTTTAAGAATAACTAGGTTAGTTATTCTTCATTTGCTTTACTCGTTTTGCGGTATAAATACGAATGATAAATGTGCCTGCGAGCGAATCGATCGGGGGTATCGGAGTTCACCAGTTTCTGATAAATGCTTTTAGGCATTCCAAAATATTCGTAACAACTGCCATCTGTAAAACTGATTTCTAATGTTTGCGATTTGTATTGAAAGTCGGCAATGCGCGAAGAAGTAATACTATTACTGTACTGTTCGGCTTGCAGCGCGTGCGTTTCAGGAGCAATGCTTACCAATAAGTGATAGGCTTCTATAAAGACTTTGCTTTTCTCTTCGGCTTCCAATTTTCCTTGTGGATTATCATGAAATTTATCCGGATGCCAATCTTTCATGAACGTGCGATAGATTGATTTCAGTTCTTTCAGGTCAATATCTTTATCAACGCCCAACAGCTTGCGGGCCTCTACAATTTTTTTCATTCTTAATTCTGAATTTATCGATTGAAAGGATGTTAAACTTTGCGGGGAGGCAATTCAAATGCCGTGGCTTGGTGAGTAAATTTTTCTTTATGCGCCCCATCGCAAAATGGCTTGTTGGCAGATAAACCACACCGGCATAGGCCAATGACTGTTCTGCCTTGCAAACCGTAGGTGTTTCCCTGGCTATCTACAATTTCGAAATCGCCTTCTACTTTAATGGAACCGTTGTTATTGATGATAATCTTTGTTGTGCTCATAGGCTGGATAATTCGAGCGCAAGCTACATTGTAATTTCACCTGCACCAAAAAAAGTTCGCAACTACCAAATGAAACCTCTGCGCGCCCGGCTGAGCGCACAGAGGAATAATGTATTAATGAGCAGCCGTAAACTTTATCACTTTTTGGTTGATGGGCTTTACGGTTTTCAGATAGTTATAAATCGCTACTAAGTCTTCGCGCTTCATTTGCGCATACATCGTCCAGGGCATAATCGTTTGAAATTCTCCTTTCGCCACAGCGGGAGGAGCATACGAACTATCCGCATAGGCTTTGAATCGTTGCACAAACGCTTCCTCGCTCCAGTTGCCAATACCCGTTTCTGCATCGGGTGTTATGTTAGATGACGTTACCACCGAACCATCCGGATATTGAAATGCACGGCCACCACCAAAGGCAACTTCCGGAATTACCTGCCCCTGATCGTTTATTTTTGTGTGACATTCCATGCACGCTGCGGCATTAGTCATGTAAGCGCCATAGGCCAGCATGTCGGTAGGCGCAGGTTTGGGTTGAGGTTGTGCCTTCGTGGGTATAGTATTCATAATAACATTCACCGGAAAGTCTGCATTGGATGATGGTACTTCATGTTGAAGTGAGGGGATGGTGCGTAGGTATGCGATGATCGCATAGATGTCTTCCTTATCCATTTTTCCATAATATAAATAAGGCATCAATGGAAACATGGCTCTTCCTTCTTTGGTTACGCCTGTGGTAATTACCCTATACAATTCACCATCGGTATACCGACTGATAGCGGCCGGAGTAATGTTTTTAGAATAGAAAATTCCGGGAAGACCCATGCTGTGATCAAAGCGCTCGCCACCTTGGCCAAGCGTGCCCGGTGTAAGCGGACCGGAAAATTTTGACCAATCGCGGGTGGAGTGGCAATCCATACATACAGCCACAGCGTTCGCTAAATATTTCCCGCGTTCAATTTGTTCTGGAGTTGCTGATACGGAAATGTTTTCAGCTTCACCCACATCGGGCAATGCAAATTTTACATAGAAGAACAATCCGGCAAATGCTACAATGACAAAGCCAATAGCAAATAGTGCATACGAAAGAATTTTTTTCATAGGTAGGTTTTGGGTTAGGAAGTTTCAAGATAAAAATAAATTGAAAACCTGCCGATAGTCTTTTTTAGAAAAGCAAAAAAAACCGAAGAGGATTATCTTCGGTTTTTTTGATGGGGATCGTAAAATGTTATTTGAATTCTAATTTTGCGTCAGCCATGTACAATACATCCCACGAGTTGGAAGGGTAGCTGCTGGGCTCTCCATAAACACCACGCTTAATCAAAACCTTTTTATTAGCAGATGTGATTGGAAAAGTCATTGAAGGATTCAGTGATGCTTGTAACCGCTCAAATGTTTTGTTAACTACAGAATACGTTACACGATAGTAAACGCCTTTACTAATGGCCACCTTTTGTGCCAGCGTTTTATAATTGAATTTGCGATTGGCGATATCACCGGCTGTCAAATCGATTGAAGCTGAAGCAACCAGTGTTCCGGTATTATTCACGCTGTCTACTTTGTACAGTTGCAATGCGAAAGTGCCTGCTTCGGTTGATGAACAACCCAATGCAGTTACCGATCCATCTGCTGTTGTTTTAAATTCATAACCAAGCGAGTAAGAATTGGAACTGAAGGTGTCAAAAGTTAAACCTGTTTTGGAAGATAAAAAAGTGCTGAAGGGCGATTCAACAATAGTGGGAGTTACAGTTTCGTCTTTGCTACAGCTAATAAGAGCAAACGAACAAATGGCGAAGATCATCCAGTTTTTCATGAGGGAGTTATTTTTGTTTAGTTGTGCAAACATACGGGAGCATGCATGTGCGGTTAACCGATTTTGAGCCGAAGGCAAGGGAAAATGAGTGATTAACTGTTTTTATGAGTAACGAACACGAACATTTATGGAAGTATCGCGTTCGATCAATATTCTTAGTAAAATTGTACTAAACAAAAACTATGGGCAGGTATGCTATTAATGGAGTGGGTAGAATTGGCCGCACGCTCTTTCGGGTTTTGCACCAGCGGGGTCAGTTAAATCAACTGATTGCCGTCAACGACTTGATGCCCAAAGAAAACTTGATTTATTTGCTCAAGTACGATTCTATTCACGGCACTTTTACCAGCGAGATTCAGTCTACTCCCAATGGATTCTCGATTGATGGGCATGAAATTGTTTACGTACAAGAGCCTGAAATTTCTAAGCTGAAATGGCAACCATTGCATATCGATTGTGTGATCGAAGCAACCGGATTATTCACACACTCTACCGAAATGCAACAACATGTAGTTGCTGGTGCCAGGAAAGTTTTGCTCACCACCTATTCAAAAGATTTACCTTCTACCATTTGGAGTGTCAATGACCAACAAACTTCCTCGCTAGTTTCACCGGGCGATTGCACGATTAATTGTGTGGCATCGCTTTTACATATTATTGAACAGTCCATTGGGATTGAGTCGGTTCATATCAATGTCATTCAAGGATACACAACTCGCCAGCAATTAATCGATTCGCCTTACAAAGGATTGCGTAGAGGCAGAGCTGCGGCACATTCTATCATCCCGTTTGAAGTGAACATCCGCCCTGTACTTGAAACGATCTTTCCCGCTTTAAGCGGTAAAATAGAAACCATGTCTACCCGCGTGCCGATTCCTTGCGGGGCGCTTGCAGATATTTCACTTGTGTTAAAGAAAAATTCGGATGCTAATTCGCTCAATGAACTCATTCAGCAAAAAGCAAATTCGAAAATGAAGAACACGGTAGCTATTACGTTTGATCCGATCGTGTCATCAGATGTGTTGGGTAATCCACATTCCGCATTAGTAGACGGCACGCTTACAAAGATTACCAATGGCACGCACGTAAAACTTTTGGCATGGTTTGACAATGAGTGGGGCTACTCAAACCGATTGGCCGATTGGCTGACTAAAATGAGTCGTTAGATTTTGCTGCTCGCGGCTGTTTAGTAATTCTAATTGATCCTTTAATGATATGCTTATTCCTTTGTCGAGCATGTTAGGTAATTCGCGCAAAGCGGCTTGATACTTTTCTTTAAACGTATTTGTATCGTTTTTCAAACGGGAAAAAGCCGCCTCGGTGGCCAGCACCATTGCTTTAGGAATCAATGCAGAAGGAGCAAACTGCTTCCAATAAAATTCAGCTCTTTCTGCATCTTGTTTAACGGCAGCATAAAAGAATGCAGCATCCAGCCATACTGCATTTCGTATTCCCCCCGGCACATGATCGGCTAGCTTCACATAATTTTGCAAATGCATTTCGGCATGTTCAATGTTATTGTTGTCTAACTCAACTTGGTAATGATATGAATGAATGTAAACTTCCATGGGGGCTTGCAGCTTTTGCGCCAGCTCTTTCGCTTCTTGAATTTCAGCCAGCGACAAATTGCGTGGACGAATGCCACTTGCACTGCCGGTGATAATTTTTAAAAGCAATAAATCAAAATGCGCTACATCGCCACCGCGCATAAAGCGAATTACGCGGGCTCCATCCGAATAAAATCCTCCGGTGTGAAACGGTAACGCGGTGAGCCCAAAAATTAAGAGCGATAGAAATGAAGTCATGGAGAGGAGCTCCTTGGTGACGGTAAGCCATCCACTCGATTCGTCCCATATCCCGGCAATGATGTATAGTAAGAATGTGAATCCACTAAATATCAAACTGGCAATCGGCCCACCCGCAGCATAAATCGAAAAACGCTTGGTTAGATTTTCGGAATCCTTTGGAAGACAGATTGCCATTCCACCGGAAACATTGACGTTGGTGTTCCATTTAAATTTGATCTGGCCATTTTCCTTCTCCCACAAAAACGGGCCAATCACAAACATGCGAAATTCAAAATCCATCCAAATGCCAGCTGCCACATGCCCAGCTTCATGAAACCCCACCACCACAAAATATACGGGAATTAAGGCAATCAATAATGTTGCAACATGGAGACCCGTCATTGTTTTGGCGGCACTCATTCCATACTGAGCACCTAAGTAGCCAATCGCCCCTCCGGCAATCATTAATAAAACAATTGTTGCTAAACCTCGAGGCGATTTTTTTTGTGTAGCCATTTCTCGATTCAATTTCCCGATAGGTCGGTTATGAAAGCGAAAAATTACAGGCTACTAAATTTATTTTTCAGAATATGATTGTGTTACCATAGGGCCTAATGTCATGCCGCCCAGTAAGTGCATGTGCAAGTGAAACACCGTTTGGTTGGCATTTTCGTTGGTGTTAATCACCAGTCGATAGCCGGATTTGTCTACCTGATATTGTTTAGCAAGTTTTTTAGCTGCCAATAGCATGCTGCTGAGCATAGAAGCATCGGCATCTTCTACATCGTTCATAGTGAAAACTCGTTTCTTAGGTACAATCAGCAGGTGTACAAGTGCCTGCTTGCGTATGGGTACGAAGGCAACTACATAATCGTCCTGATAGACAATTTCCCGACTGTCTTGTCGATTTATGATCGCCTCGAAGGGCGATGGCACCTTCAATTTTTCACTTTTCTGTTTTTCATAATCGGCAATTTGAGCAAAAGCAGTAGTCAAGCTACTGACCATCAGGAATAAGGTGGTGATTGTTTTCATGTGATAAAGATAGAAAACAGAACCAGTCTACTTAGCGCGAACTTTGTTAGTACCTTTGAAAATGCGGAAAGAATTAAAAAAATTAGAAGGCGTACGTAAAAAGTTCAAAGCACAATTTGAGCGTATCGGCAGAAAAATCAATTATAAGGGCTATAGCGAAGAAACTATTTTACTAAAACGTGTCGCAGACATGGAGACGGGCGAAATAGTAGCCGATCATATTTGGTTTAGCTATACGCAAGGTTTTGCGAAGGCATTGATTCACCCCGGAGATACAATTGAATTTGAAGCACGTAGCAAAGTGTACACCAAGGGCTATGTTAACAAGGCTTTAAAAATAGCGGAAAGGCGAAACGATTATAAGTTGAGCAACCCGACTAAAATCCGTAGAGTAGCCTCGCTTCCGTGAGAAAATATTTATGGATGGGTTCGATTACAACAGAACCTTGTTTACTATTTTGCTGAAATATTTTTAATCTATGATTCGTAGTTGTGTTTTGTGTCTTCTCATTCTTATGTCGGTACAATCGATCGCTCAAAAGATTCCGCTGGTTCGATCGGGAGAAATTTTGGAGAAAGGAAATGAATTGTATGATTCCGCCCAGTATGAGCAAGCCATTCAGGAATACAAAAAGATACCAAAGCGCGATACGAATTATGTGACGATGCTGTATCGAATGGGGTTGGCTTATTCAGCTTCAAAAAAATATGACAGTGCGTTAAAGTTATTTACACAAGTATTGTCACACCCCATCGATTTCCGCGCACGCGTCCTGCGCGCACAAGCGAATTGCATTACTAAGAGTGGTGCTTTTGATCAAGGCATTACCGCTTTTGAAGAAGCTATTCAGAGTTACCCGGTGGATCAGGGATTACTTACAAGCATGGCTGCTCAATATTACGATGAGAAAAAATACGAGAAAGCCAAGCAAGTTTATTTTCGGATCTTAGCAATCAACCCATTTAATACACTGGCACATTTGAATTTAGCTTTGCTTTCGATGGGGCAAGGCCGCAAGGCACACGCCATGCTTTCCATGGGCATGTATCTAGCTATTCAGACCAAGGACAATTCCAGACTGGTTTTTATTAATAAATTTTTGGATAATCAGTTACAAGATGAAGGTACCATTGCCGCTTTTGGTGTAAATGCAAGCGATAAATTAGATCAGATAATTCGGGCTAAGATAGCGCTGGAGAAAAATTTTAAATCACAAATACCGATTGAAGCAGCTGTTATTAAGCAATACGAGTTGTTGTTTGATCAACTGGGAATGCTAAATGCAAATACAAACGATGAATGGGTAAACTTTTATCTTCCTGTTTATAAAGCCATCAAAGATCAGCAGCAGGTGCAGGCTTTTATTTATCATCTCCTTAGTTCTTCCAATAATGAAATTGCTACGAAGTGGCGCAAGAAAAATGAAAAACTGTTAACGGAATTGTACTCCAATGTCAATAAGGCGCTCTCGGCTAAGACCCAAAAATTATCAGCTCCGAAATACAAAGTAAACACTCCCCTCACCGTATGGAGAGATGATAACACACTAGTTGATGCGCTAGGCGAAAAGAAAAATGATCAGCGGGTAGGCCAATGGCTTTTCTTTCATAATAATAGCGAGTTGCAAGCAGAAGGAAACTATAATGACAAGGGAGAGAAGATCGGCACTTGGAAATACTATTATGATATTGGTGCAATAAAAAGTGTAGAGAACTATGATAATGGCGAAGTCACGGTTTATTCTACAGATGGAGGTAAAAGTGAGTATTTCTTTTTGAAAGATGATGAAATACATGGTGAAGTCATTTTATACTACCCATGCGGTGTGATACGCCAAAAGACAACTTATGATAAAGGCAAGCGCCATGGCCCTACACAATTGTTTTATACGTCCGGAAAGATCTATCAAAAGTATAGTTATAAAGAGGGCAAATTCCATGGCCCGGTGGAAACTTTTTATGAAGATGGGAATCGACAATACCAAATGACCTATGAAGAAGGAAAACTCTCGGGGAACTATATCGAATACTTTCGTAATCGAAGAAAATCAACAGAAGGTACTTACCTGAATGGCAATGAAACCGGACCATGGAAGTATTATCACCCCAATGGAAAACTAAAACGAAGCGGCTCGTATTCACCAACAGGCATAGGAGTGGGCGAGTGGTTGTATTATAATGAGTTAGGCCAATTAGCCGAAATCAGAGTATTTGATGAAGAAGGAAGGTACACCGGAGAGAACACGATTTTCAATGATGGCGTAAAACAGTATGCGATTACCTATAAGAAAGGAGTGGCTGTCAAAACAACTTCATATGCGAAAGACGGGAAAGTAATTTTTGCTTCAGGTGCCAATGACGGAACCTATTATGCAAAGTACTACTTTCCTACTGGCCAGCTCATGTCCGAAGGCCCTTACAAAAAAGGGAATAATCACGGTGAGTGGAAGTACTATAATCGCTTTGGTAAGTTAACAGAACGTGCTTTTTTTGAAGATGATAAATTACAAGGTGTGGTAAAAGACTACTATCCTACTGGAGAAATCAAAATAGAAAAAGAATACAAAGACGGGGAATTGCATGGCTACTATGTTAAGTATTATCAGAATGGTAAGAAAAAGGAAGAAGGATGGTACCAAAATGGTGAACAAGAACAGCAGTGGCTAAGTTATTATCCGGATGGCACGATTCAGACGGATTACTACTACCTTAATGGAAAGTTTACTAAAGAAAACTTGGACTTTTCACTGGACGGCAAATTACACTTGCTCTCCACCTACGATGAAAATGGTGTGACAGACGTGAAACGATTGTTGAATGACGGCACCACAAAATCCAACCGCAAAACAGAAGGTGCTGCTACAACTATTGAAGATTTATTTTCTTCGGGCAAGGTAAGAGCGAAGTACACTATTTCCTGTGGCAACTACATCAATGATTTTGTTCGGTATTTTCCTGACGGCTCTTTGATTTATAAAGTATCTTATGTAAGCGACAAACGAGAAGGGAAGTATGAATGGATTGGCGTGAACGGACAAAAATCAATTGATGGATATTATCAGGATGACTTGGCGGAAGGTGCGTGGCGCTACTATGCCTACAACGGAAAACTTTCCCGCGAAGGAAACTATCGGGGAGGATCAATGGATAGTATTTGGATGTATTACCATGAGAATGGTAAACTGGAATCGGTGGGAACTTTTCTAAATGATGAGCGACAAGGCATTACGCGCTACTATTCGCCCGAGGGCAATCCGTTGTTTGAAAAGAAACTGGATGAGGGTGTCATGCTGGCCTATCGATCAATTGTTGAAAATGAGAATGCGGAATGGAAGCCATTTACCGGCACTGGAAAGCTTGAGTTTAAAAACAAGAATGGGGTTGTGCAGTGGATGGAAGAGTGGAAGGATGGCGTTCGCCAAGGAAAGCAACAGTTGTTTTATGAAAACGGAACTTTGTTTTCTGATTATGGTTACGAAAAAGGAAATCTGCATGGACCGGCTTCAGTCTATTACCCCAGCGGGAAAATTTGGATGAAGGAATTGTATGAAGAAGATGAATTGGAGGGAAACTCTGAGATCTTTGCAGAAGATGGGTCATTGATTCTGGTGGTTCAATTTCACTTTGGTATACGAAATGGAAAAGCAACTTTATACGAGAAAGGAGTGAAAATGAAAGAATATAATTTCAGAGATGGCATAATGGAAGAATAAGAATGAAACAGCTGATACTAAGTACTATTTTGTGGGTGATTGCGTATGGCTTGTTCGCTCAAGAAGATGCGCAATGGGAGGCCTTGAAGAAGCAGTTTCCGGATGATCCGGCTATTTACCTCAATCGCACGTATACCATCAATTTATATTTTGAGAAAGACTCATTGCGCATGTACACCGAGACATCCAGTGATATGCTTTCACTAAAAGAACAAACAGATTTATTTTCAGATCGAAGAGTTTACGGATCTCATTTTTCTGAAGTCACAGACTTGAAAGCGAAAACATGGGTGTGGGAAAAAAATAAGTATAAAGCTATACCAGTAACCACCTTCAAGAAAAATAGTGATCAAGATCGAGGCATTTTTTATGACGACTCGTACTATTATGCATTTGATTACCCTGCGGCAGCAATCCACAACCGCACCACCTTGCAGTACCGCGAAATCATGAAAGATATTCGATTCATGCCCGGTTTTAATTTTACGACTTATTTACCGCAGGTGCGAACAACCTTCATTATCAAAGCACCGAAAGACGTAGACATTTTTTTTGAAGTGTTGCATGATAGTAGCGGACAAATTAAATTTTCTAAAACAGAGAAAGGCAAAAACGTACAATACGAATGGACGGCAGAAAATTTGGCAGCGCTCAAAGGCGAAGACAACAGCCCACCGGTTAGTTATTACACACCCCACATAGTCTGCTACATTAAGTCATACAGCTATAATTCTATCAAGCGTGAAGTGTTGAATGATATCAATAGCTTGAGCAAGTGGTATTATGGACATGTTAGCAAAGTCAATGTAAATCACTCAGAACAATTACAAGCACAAGTAGAGCAACTGAAAGCGGAGAGTAAAACGGAACAGGAATTAGTAAAAAATATTTTCTATTGGGTGCAAGACAACATCAAATACATTGCATTTGAACAAGGCATGCGTGGGTTTATTCCCAACAGCGGATCGTATACGTGCGACAAGCGCTATGGTGATTGTAAAGATATGGCTAATCTGATTGTAGATATGAGTAAGATGGCAGGATTGCCCGTGTATCATACGTGGATAGGCACGCGTGATATTCCTTACAAGTATTCTCAATTTCCAACTCCCATTGTAGACAATCACATGATTGCTACCTACATTTCACCGGATGGCAAATACACCTTTTTAGATGCTACCAGCAACTACACGCCAATGGGTTATCCTTCTTCTATGATTCAGGGAAAGGAAGCATTTATTGTGAAGTCTGAAAAGGATTATCTCATTCAAAATGTGCCAGAGCTTGAACCAAACCGTAGCTTGATGGTAGATTCGATTTCCATTCGCTTAGAAAATAAGGAAGTAGTAGGTTTCGGCACCGTTGTGTTAAATGGCTACACTAAAATATACGGAGGATATGAGTTAGACAGAGCGCATGAAAAAGATGTTAAAGAAAGTGTAACTCGGATCACCAATAAGGGCAACAACAAGTACATTGTAGGAAAATACCGCTTAGCCAATCAATTGCTACGCGACCAACCAACATTGATTCAATATGATTTTAAAATCAGTAATTATTACCAGCAAGTAGGAGATGAAATTTACTTTAACCTTAATTTGAATAAAGAGTATTTCAATAACTATATCAATAAGAGCACAAGAAAAACACCGCGCGAGAATACCTATAAGTACCGGAAACGAGACGTGGTTGAATTGGAAATACCCACAGGGTATACTGTGGAATTTATTCCTGAGAATGCAACTGTCAATGGAAACTATATCTCGCTCAGTACATCCTATCAGGTAAAAGATAATAAGATATACTTTACGAAAGAAATTAAAGTTAACTACCTTTTACTTCTGCGGAATCAATTTGATGCGTGGAATAATGAAGTGAAAAAGATTTCAGAAGTCTACAAGCAATCAATCATCTTTAAAAAGAAATAACATGACGCGTTTTTTGTTTTCACTGATTTTTGTTTTATCGACATTAGCAAGCTATTCGAATGGCTTTCAGGCTTACGAGTGGGAGAAAGAGCGAGCTCGTTATAAATTAACTCCAGCTGAGAGCGAAGCTACCCAGCTGATATTGAAGAGCCACGTCCAGTATGATTATGGCTTTGAGAATGAACAGTTCCTTATGCAAACGGTGGTGCACCGGATCATTTATGTAAACAACAGCGAGGCGATTCAAAAATACAACCGTATCGTTGTTCCGATGCGTAATACGTTGGCATTGGTGGATCTAAAGGCGAGAGCCATTTCGAAAGATGGTAAAGTAATTTACTTTGATAAGAATAATTTAAAGGAGTTAAAGGATGAAACTACAGATAACTCCTATCGGATATTTGCTATGGAAGGTGTAGAGTTAGGAAGTGAAATAGAGTACTACTATGTGCGAAAAATGCAAGCCAATCTTTTTGAGCGTGTCAACATGCAGTTGGATGCGGATATCAAGCGGGCTACTTTCAAATTGACAACCCCCAAGCATCTGGAGTTTGATTTCAAAGCATACAATGGTGTAGCAGACGAAAAGAAGGAAAGTACAGATGAACTAAATACTTACTTTTTTGAGGAGTCCAATGTGCTGGGCCTTAAAGAAGAGCCTTTTGGAATGTTAGAAATCAACCGCAAGCGAATTGAATTTAAGTTGGCCTACAACAAAGCAAGAAATAACGCTCGACTTTATACATGGGATGATGCTGCCAAGACATTTTATGAAACAGTTTCCACGCTGAGCAAAGATGAAGACAAAGCATTGACAAAATTTGTTGGAACGCTCAAAGATAACCGCTCGTCATCAACTTCCAGTCGCATACGTCAGGTAGAAGATGTTTTGAAATCGACAATTGTAATTAATACGGAATCAAGAGATGACGGACTAAAGGATTTGCAAACGGTGTTAAAAACCAAAGTAGCATCTACAGTTGGCATGGTGCGATTGTTTTATGGAATCTACACAAAACTTCAAATCCCTTGCGAGATTGTACTCACTTGCAATCGCGAGGTAGCCCGATTTGATTCTTCTTTTGATACGTGGAATTACCTTGATGATTTTGAATTGTATTTCCCATCCACTGGTGGATTTCTTGCTCCGTATGATGATAAGACGCGCTATCCATTGCTACCTGCACAGTTTATGGGAAACAAAGGGTTGTTCATCGAACCGTTGGAGATAGGTGGAATCAAATCCGGCTTAGGCACTGTAAAAGATATTCCGGCTGCATCGTATTTGATGAATACCGACAATCTGGATATCAAAGTAACCTTTGATGAGGAAATCACAAGAAATATGATCGCGATAAAACGCGTATTCAGTGGATACAATGCATCTTTTATTACGCCTTATTTTCATTTGATTAACAAAGAGCAATTGCATTCCTTAGTGGAGGAGGTAACAAAACAGACTGCACCTGATCCGGAGATCAAACGATGGGAAGCAAAGCCACTTGGTAAGGACAGTACGCAAAAATTTTTGATTGATGTAGATTTTGTTTCTTCTCATTTTTTAGAGATGGCAGGTTCTAAAATTCTGTTCAAAGCGGGATTGCTTATTGGCCCGCAATCAGAATTATACCAAGATGATAAACGAACACTCGATGTAGAGAATGATTTCAACCGAGGGTATGACAGAGTAATATCAATCCAAATCCCGGCTGGTTATCAATTGAAAAACCCGGAGTCGTTACAGTTTAATGTAACTTATAAAGAAGGAGACGAAATACCTTATCTATTTATTTCAAACTATGAGTTGAAGGGTAGCCAATTGAAAATTACCATTCAAGAATATTACAAACAGCTATCAGCACCGGTGAGCCGGTACGAAGATTTTAGAAAGGTGATCAACGCAGCTGCGGATTTCAATAAAGTAACTTTGGTTTTGGAAAAGCAGAAGTAGCTTACACTGCCTTTTCTTTATTTTCTGGTTTCTCTTTTTCTACAGCAGGTGTAATGGGTGGTCGCTCTCCTATTTTGGTTTTCTGTATTCCAAATAGATGATACGCCAAAAGTTTACCGGCATTTTCTCGCTCCGTGGGCTCAATGGTGAGCACCCCTTGTTGATTTGAGCTTCCTCCATTAACCGCATACCGGATATCCAACGCCTCACCACGTGCTGAGAATGAAATGGTGACTTGCGGAGCTTGATCATTGGATGAAAAATAGATGCTTGTATTTTTTAATTCATTAATAATTTTTCCCTGCTCCTCATTAGACGTTATTACTTCATTCAATTTGAATTCCATTTTCAGATCAGTAAATGGAACCAATTGTGGATAAATGTTATAGAGCAGTTGAGTGTAGCGTGCTTTTTCGCTTCCGCTATTGGCCAAGGCTAATCCTTCATAGGTTCGGGCAAGCAGCATGGTTTGATATGGATCGGTGCTGTCGGGATCATTTAACACTTGATTGAAGAATTGAATGGCTTCTGTTTCTTTTCCTTCTGCCAAATAAAGCTTACCTAGAAAATAGCGGAAATACTTTTTCACGCGCGGCCTCTTATCGGTTTGCAATTTCTTCTTGTAAATGTCAATAAAGTATTCATTACCAAAACCATCAATAGCCGACCATACCTCATCGAATGAAATCAAATTTTCAGGAGAGAAGATAGAATAAATGACCTGCTCACGCTCCGGATTTTCTGCAATTAAAGAAGCCAACACCATTTTGTGATGCCGAATTTCTAAAGTGTACTTTACCCAACGATACCAGTTCAACGGATTGAGCCAGAAATACCACTCATCGTGTTCAAACCAATATTCTTTTTTGAATTGTAATTGATTGATATAATTCAGAGAGGCTACCGCCATGTTGTACTGCTCTTGTCCCCACGTAGTGCCAATGTGCAGTTCCTGAAAGCGAGCAGCCTTGTTGGTGCGCTCCTGGCTTTCTGCCGTAAGTCCTTCGTAATGTTGTGCGCGCGCCAAGCCAATGCAGTGCCAGCCATAACCAGGCGTGCTTCCCTGCGATTCCAATACATTGCTTAAAATAGAATCGGCCTGTTGAGGTTGCCCTCGGTATGTAGCCAATGTGCCTCGCATGTAGTAATACTCTTTCGTGGTTTTCTCCGGGCTGCGTTCACGATCTTCTGCTTCGCGAAAAAATAGATCGGCCTCTTCAAATTCACCCATAGCTAATTTGAATTCAGCATAGTTGTTACTGGAGTATGCCTGATTCTGAATCAGCATGTCGTAATAGTAATTAGCCGAATCAATATCGAGCAAATAATCATGGATCATGGCTTTATAGTGATACGTGCTCAAGTATTGGCGGTTCAAAAAGTTGGGATCATACAAGCCATTGTTTACCGCAAAGTCGTTTTGAATTTTTTGCAGAGCTGAATCTAAATATAGATTCGCAGCTGCGACATTTTCTTTTACGCTGTTTTTCAAAAATGGAAATTGCTTCGATGTATACACGCGATTGCGATGGAATATCCACGCCATGGTATTGTATGAGTCCATGTTGATCTCTACCTGAAAGTTGCGATCGCGAATGTGCATCAATACTTCCATGGCTTTGTCTTGCTTCTCTACATTTTGGTAACAGCGACTCAGAAAATAAGTGATCAGTCCGTAGTCGAAGTGATAGCGGTAGTTCGCGCTATACACGGAATAATTATTTGAACGAATGCGAAGCAAAGGATCGAAGTCATACTCAATTTTGTCAAGAGCTTTCTTCAATGGGCCAATGGCTTTGTTGAAGCCAAGCTCATCGTTGGCACGAAAAAATAGAAATGCGCCTTCCAACAAGTAGCCCACATAATAAGTACTGTCTTTTCGAATGAAGCCTCTCGCCTTTTCGTATGTTTTTTCGTCCAAAAAAGATCCATCACGCTCCTTGTCGATCTGAGCACGAATGGTGGATTGGGAAAAACCATCACTCACTAGCAGAGTGAACACAAATAGGAATAGCGAATTTCTAATCAGTCTTTGCATTTATCTTTTTTTAGATGATTTTATTTTTAGCCAAATTTTAAGACTTCTATTTGTGTAAGAGGCTTGAAAACTCTTGGATGATTTCAATAAATTTAAAGCTAATTCCAACACTATTGATCCTCTGGATTAACTTCGAATTTTTATCCGATCGAGGATGATTTTTCTGTGTTCTTTAGACATATTCAAACGCAGACAGTTTGTGAAATTACCTGACGATCATAGTTTATAAGCCTATCTTTTTTTTAAGATGGCCTCCGGGAAACCATTCTTCTCAAGAAATGCTTTTGATTCCTTGGCCTTTTTTACAAAAAAAGTGGCATTACCGTAATCTTTTCCTTTTGTTGTTGAAGGACTTTGTGCTTTTGGCTTCGTAGCTTTCTTAGATTTAATTTGTGTAGCCATAATGTTGTATAAGTTTTTACTTGAAACAAAGGGGTAATGCGTTATTGCCATTTACTTCTTACCACTAATTCCCAACTTAGCCAAACCATTTACGACTTTGTCGACAATCTGTGTAAGTGCAGTTTGAGATGCTTCGCGGTTTCTGAATATGAGGCGATGGTGTAACACGGGTTGTGCGAGCGCACGCAAGTCGTCTTCGATTACGTAATCTCGCTGATTGACCAGCGCCCAAGCTTTCAAACTTTTAATGAAGGTAATACCTCCGCGCGTTGAGCATCCCAATGCAATTTCTGCATGCTGACGTGTTCCCTGAACAATTTTTACAATGCCTTTAATAAGCTCAGGATGAATATAAACGGCCTCTGCTTCTTTTTGTAGTTGAATAATATCCTGATAAGTGAGCACTTGCTTCACCGTATTTTTACCGTTGTTGATGGCGAGGTAGTTCGAATAAATATCAAACTCAACTTCTTCCGAAACATATCCAAAAGAAATTTTCATACTGAAACGATCGAGCTGTGCTGCAGGAAGCGGATACGTTCCATCCATCTCAATCGGGTTTTGTGTGGCGATGGTAAAGAAGAATTGATCCAACTGAAAAGTATGGTCTCCGGATGAAATTTGATTTTCAGCCATACACTCTAACAGCGCACTTTGTACTTTGGGTGAGGCGCGGTTAATCTCATCCGCTAATAGCACGTGGGTAAATAGTGGCCCCTTCTTAAATACAAAGTCTTTCTTAGCTTCATCAAAGATGTATGAGCCGATCAAATCCATCGGTAAAAGATCGGGCGTAAATTGAATGCGCTTAAAGGCAACGCCACCGTTAGCCGAATGGAAATCAATCGCACCTTCTGAAATGGATTGTGCTAATGTTTTAGCCAAAACCGTTTTACCTGCCCCCGGATTGTCTTCCAATAAAATGTGACCACGTGACAGCAGAGCAGTGACAACATATTTTATTTCTTGCGGCTTTCCGCGAATGATGGTTTCAATGTTGGCAGTTAAACTTTTTAGTTTGGATGCAGAGTTACTCATAAGGATGAATTTTCAGAATTGATTTCAGGTTGTTGAAAATAGCGCAAGGCGCGGAATATATTAAAGTAATTGATAGCTGCTCGGAAGGTTCCCACTGACTTGCGAATGGAATTACCAGCCGATGATTGAAAATTGCGAACGATAGATTCATCACCATCGCGCAAAGTGCCGTTGGAATATTTCAAACGCAAATACATTCGCATAAATTCTTCGAAGCCCGCTTGCGTAGCTGGATCGATTTTTTGTTGCGCATATTCCAATGGTGTTTCTGTTTCTCTTTCAAAACCGGCCATGTGAAAACGATACAATGCAGCACGATACACCTGGTCGGCTTTGCTAGCTGTAGTGGATGAGAAAGCAATCCGCGCCAAGCGATAGAGCAAATACAAAATAGGAAGTAGAATAATCAGTATGAATAGGACACCCAATCCCTTTGCGGCAAGCCAGGCAATTTCCTGCCATGTCATTTTCTTTTCTTGCGGTGCTGTTGGTTTCTTCGCAACATTCTCTTTCTTCTTCTCTTCTTCTTTTTTGTGAATGTGAATTTCATCGGCAATGATAGGATTAGGGAATGACCGAATCTGATCTTCAATGGCTACACCTGCCCGTGGTGCCGGAATTTTCTTGGCTTCATCCTTATACGACACTATAATAATAGAGTCGCCCGGTTGAATAGCTGCGAATGTAGTGTCTCGTTTGTTGATCAACACACGGCACAAGCTCGCATCAATCGGTTTGCTAAAAGTTTGATTCAAAACATACGGTGTATTAAAATGAATCAGTTGATTGAAGGACGCATCTAATTTTTTTGCGGATACATCTACTGTCTGAGCTTTCGCATTCAATACTAACCAAGGCTCAGGAGGAGGAAGGGGTGGTGTGCCATCAGGCTTTGGGGCACCTTGTTGATCTTCATTGCCAATTGTCATGTCGAAATCCAACCAACCATATCCCGGAAAATAAACTTGTGTCCAGGCGTGTGCCTGACTCGCATAAAACCAATACCATCCCTTGTTCTTATCACTTCGATTAATGGTAGCAAAACCGGTAGTAAATCGGGCAGGCACACCCAACGAGCGAAGCATAAATAGAGAAGCGCCCGCATAGTAAGTGCAATATCCGGCATGTGTTTTAAATAAGAAATCATACAGCATGCGCGAGCTTGGAATATTCGGATCATCAACCGCTCCTGCTTTCAGCGTGTATCGGAAAACTCGTTTGCCGTTTTCATTCCGTTGCAAAAAGAAATCGCGAACAGCTATTACTTTATCAACCGGCTTGGCGTCTTTCGAAACTAAGCTGCTCGCTAATTTGGAAATGGAGTCATAGATTCCTCCGGTTGGCATTGTCGTGTAATATTCGAGAAAGCGCGGATCTGTCTTTTGGTAGCCATTCACATCACGCAACTCATCATGACGCTGCTCCTGCAAGGGTTCTAGTTTAGGGCTGGCAGAAATGTTGTAGACGAAATAGGCATTGTTTAACTCAGATGCGAACGAGGTAATCTTATATCCTGAGATAAAAGTCTTTTGAAAATCTTTTTCTACCGGAATGGTTTGGATCGAGAACACACTTGCCGGACCCAGAACGGAGTGCTTCCAGGTGTTCTCTGACAAATACACTTGTGCCTCTACAATCTTTCGAAATTTCATTCCTTTTGATTTTCGAATGATGGAAGTATCCGTGTATGAGTAGTACATCGGAATTTTGGTGGGGTCTACATCAATTTCATCAAACGAAGGCACGTTGATGTCGCGAGTGAAAGTTTCTTTTACCGGATCGTAACGGGTAAGGTAGTGATAGACAAAGTACAAAGGTGCCGGAGAGCCATCGGGAAAATAATTGTCAAGCTTACTGCAAAACATCAACTTATCCGACTGACTCATTTTTGAATTCACACGCATGGTGTCTTTCAACCGATAGCCGTCATCGGTTTTATCCATCAACCCATTTCGATCATCGTAGTCATCACCTTTTTTCGAGCCTCCGTCTTTATCTCCTTTGGCACCACGCGCAGCTAGTTCTTTTTCAACTGCTTTCAAGTTTCCTTTCATCAAACTTTCAGTAATGGCAAATGCCAATAAAATCAGTAGAGCAAAAAGCGCCACACGCGCTACCAGCCAAGCTGATTTCTTTGGGTTTAACTCAATACGATTTACCAACTGTGGTGTGAGGAATAGCATGTACAATCCATATACTACAACTGGGGCAATGCGCGAAAGAATGTAAGAGAGACTAATATCAATGGTGTCAGAAATACTTACCAGCGTAACGACCGAAAGCAAACCGAAAAGGATCGCATAAGCCCAACGAACGCGTGCCAGCAAAAAGCCAAATGCCCAACCGAAAATAAATAACGTAGAGTAAAGTTGAAACTTAGCGGTGGTGTAGAAAACATCAAACTCACCAGGCAATCGGTTGATTATTTTTTCAAATAGCCAATACATTAGCCAAAGTATAATGATTGTTACGAGCCAGCGTGCTCCGTAGAAATAAAGACTGTAGGCCACCACCAGCCCTAATCCAAAATACAAAGTTTGTAAACTGATGCTGGTGCTCAGCGAAGTGTATGAAAAATTAAGAAAACGCAGTGTGATATAGCCAATCAATAAAGTAGGCACCAAAACCAATACCCACCGAATGAGTAATTGTTGAATGCGATCTTGCGGAGACGTATACTTCATTTTTCAAATTCAATTCTAGTGGTAAGCCAACTGTTTCCTCTGCGCTTGAGTAAGTTGCCAATTTCTTTTTCGTTCTTCACCAATTCTTTTCGCAACGATGAAAACAGCCACGGCTGCTTAAGCTTGTCAGCAGGTGTTTCTTCCGGCTTAAAGAAAACATCTTTAACAGAAAATTGAAAAGGTGAGGGAATAGCCTCTGAGAGTTTTACCACCACCACCGGAAGCCAATCCGGTAGTTTTTTGATGCAGCTTTCAATTTCCGCAACCGGTGTTAAAGAAGAAAAGCAAACAAAAGCAGCTTTGTTAAACACAATGAACTTCGATGGCTCCAATTGTTGCTGCCAATTCGATGCGGTGATCTGAAACAGCTCGTTTTTCTTTTCATTCACACCATTGAGTCGAGGTATCTCCTGATCCAATGGCATGCGAATTTCATACTCATTTTTCTTCAATGACTCCAACAGGTTTCTCAGTTGATCTTTATAAACATTGAGTAATTCACGCTCGAAGGCGCCCATCTCACTCGAAAGACCATTATAAAAACTGGCATAGAAATACAGATGCGAAGCATACGGGTCTTTTATTTCTGGAATACGCACCACCAACTGGCCACTCTTGGCATAAATTTTCCAAACAATACGCTGAATGTTATCGCCCGTTTCAAACTCCTTATAATTGACATGTTCACCCTCTACTCGTTTTGGAATTTCGATGCGCTGCTTTTGCTCTTCAGTGGCATTGGGGTTTGAACGAATGCGCTGCTCTTTTTGCGGAAGAGGTAAGGTGTATAATTGTTGCGTATAGTTTACCTGATAAGGCAATGCCACCAAGCCGAGCATATCGCAAAATGAAAACAGCACTTTTTCTACATCATAAATTCCGCGATCGTGTAGCAACGATGTGCCACCGCCTCGTATGCCAGCCCGCAACAACTGCCTCGAATGCCGAACGCTTCCGTCCAGCACAACTACCTCTGAAAGGCGGTTGCCTGCAAAAAGTAGTTGTGCCCGAATAGTGCCCAGCAAAGGGCGAAGGACAAAACCCATAATCTGTACATGCAATGGCACTAAGCCTGCCTCGGCTTTTAGGCCATCACCAAATTTAACATGAAGCGAAATGCTTTTATTTTTTACCACCCATATAAAATGAGCCCAGGTCGCCAATACGGATAAAAGACTGAGAATCACAATGCCGATCAATGTCCATTTTACAAGTTGCAGAAAAAGCTCCATCACCAGCCAAAGATTTGAATCGTCCTTACCATATTCATTTTTGAGCCACAAACTAGCAGCCCAAAAAACGAGGATCGAAATGATAAACTGCCATCGGATGCCAATCAGGCGCGACCAGTATTGCGAGGTTCTTAATGATGTTGAAAGACTTATCGAGCGCATGCGTATCTGAAACTACAATAAAATGAAAATATTTTTAATAACGGTATACTCCTTAGGGGATTGTAAAACTTTTTCAACAAAGTAATGGGTTCTATCTGAAATAACGACTTGCTAACTGCAACCCTTTGCATAAGTCTACCACTGATTTACGGAAGATTCATACACGATTACACCATTGTCTTATTACCTTTGAACAAGTTGAAACAAATAAATAAATGAGCAAATCAAAATTAACGCAAAGTGTGCATGTTGGTTCTGTAGGAGATCCGCTTTATGGAGGAGTGGTCAATCCCATCTATACTTCGGCAGCATACGATTATGAAACTGAAGTACGCTACCCGCGCTATTTCAATACGCCAAATCAAAAAGCGGTGGTTCAAAAATTGGTTGCACTGGAAAACGGTCAGGATGGTCTATTGTTCAGCTCGGGCATGGCCGCCATTATGACTTCCATGTTTGCCATGTTGAAGCAAGGCGATCATATATTGTTTCAAAATGACTTATATGGAGGCACGCACCACGCGGCTTTGAATGAACTCAATCGATATGGCATCAGCTACTCCATGGTAGATACTGATGACTTAGCTGCATTTGAAAAAGCGATTCAAAAAAATACGAAAGTCATTTACATTGAAACACCATCAAATCCATTGTTAAAAATTACAGACATTGCCGCGGTGTCAAAGCTGGCTCGTAAATATTCGATCACAACCATTATCGACAACACCTTTGCATCACCCGTCAATCAAAATCCAATTGATTTTGGAATCGACATCGTTACACACAGTGGTACCAAATACATTGGTGGCCATAGCGATTTGTGTTGTGGAGCTGTAGTATCTTCCAAAAAGTTAATAGAAAAGATCAGGGCCAGTGCCATGCACTTTGGCGGAAGCCTGGATGCACAGGCCAGCTACTTAGTGGAGCGTAGCCTCAAAACAATTGTGCTTCGCGTGAAGCAACAAAATAAAAATGCGATGGCCTTGGCTAGTTTCCTTCAGTCCGAAACAAAAATAGGACGTGTGTTTTATCCCGGACTGAAAGATCATCCATTACACAAAATTGCCAAGAAGCAAATGCCGGGTGGTTTTGGCGGCATGCTTTCTTTTGAAGTGAAAGGTGATCCGGATCGTTTTTTGAAACGTCTAAAATTAATCAAGAAAGCCATTAGCTTGGGAGGGGTAGAGTCTACTATTACTTCTCCTGTAAAAACATCGCATGCCAAATTAAGTGCGGCCGAGCGGGCTAAAGTTGGCATTTCAGATAAGTTGTTGCGTCTGTCGGTAGGAATCGAAGACTCGGAAGATTTAATTCACGATATTCAACAAGCACTATAAAATTTTTTAAACTTTTATTTGAAATAGAATGCCAATGACGATCCGCGAAGCCACCGAGAAAGACATTACTTCCATCATTGATTTTCAGTTGAAGATGGCCTTGGAAACAGAAAACCTGACACTCGATATCGCGACCCTCACACAAGGCGTGAAACGATTGTTCAAAGATTCCACCAAAGGACGCTATTATGTGGCCGAAGAAAATGAAGAAGTAATCGGTTGCCTCATGACGACTTATGAATGGAGCGATTGGCGTTGCGGCACGGTCATTTGGATTCAATCCGTTTATATTAATGGTTTACACCGAGGCAAGGGTGTATATAAAAAATTGTATGAGCACATTCAACAAATGGTAGAAGCCGACCCTGATTTGCGGGGTATCCGATTGTATGTTGATAAAACCAACCTGGCTGCGAAAGAAGTGTACACGCGATTAGGTATGAATGGCGATCATTACCAAGCGTATGAATGGATGAAATCGTAGAATTTACATGCTGATTTTTTGTAATTTAGTTGGGTGAATGCCAACGGCTAGTCATCAAAAAGTTATGAATATAGTAATCGAAAATCCTCCCCGTACCATCATGGAAGTATACGAAATGCTTCCCGAAGGAACCTTGGCAGAATTGATCGATAATCAAATCTATATGTCACCTGCACCTTTTTCTTCACACCAAAAGTTATTACTCAAACTGGCGAATAAGTTGGTTGAGATTGTTGAAAATGTAAATCTGGGAGAGGTGATTATTGCGCCTTTTGACGTAAAGTTAGACGCAACACGAAATGCGGTACAGCCAGATATAACTGTTATTCTGAAGTTAAACCCCCGCCAAATCATAGATGGTAGGTATGTAGGTACCCCGGATTTAGTAGTAGAGATTTTGTCTCCCGGAAACAAAGAACACGATCTAGTTACCAAGAAAGACCTCTATGAAAAATTTGGTGTGCAAGAATATTGGATTGTAGACCCCGAAACCAAATTAGCCCTTGGTTACGCACTGAAAGAAGTTGTTTACCAACGAATTGGTGAAGACATAGGTAAAATCCAATCACCACTTTTGCAAGCTCAATTTCTATTTTAGTAAAATACAGCCAACGCAAAAAAATATCTTTGCACCGCAACATTCTTAGCCTCACTTTTGTAGTTAGGCTAGTCTCAAACCCGATTCATGTCCAACACTGCTGCAGCTAAAAAAAGTAAAGACCTTTCCGGTCACGATTATATTGAAATCATTGGTGCCCGTGAGCACAACCTGAAAAACATCAGCGTTTCCTTTCCGCGCAACAAGCTCGTAGTCCTCACCGGCATTAGCGGAAGCGGCAAATCATCACTCGCGTTCGATACCATTTATGCCGAAGGTCAACGCAGATACATGGAAAGCTTCTCGGCCTATGCCCGCAGCTTTATTGGCAATCTCGAGCGACCCGATGTCGACAAAATCAACGGGCTGAGCCCGGTTATTTCCATCGAACAAAAAACTACTTCACGCAACCCACGGTCTACCGTAGGCACTGTCACGGAGATTTACGATTTCATGCGTCTGCTTTTCGCCCGCGCTGGCGAAGCCTTTTCGTACATCAATGGCGATAAGATGGTGCGCCAGAGCGAAGAGCAAATTTTAGATGCCATCATTCACAACTACACCGGCAAAAAGCTGCTCGTGCTGGCACCTGTCATCAAAGGCAGGAAAGGGCATTATCGTGAGCTTTTCGTGCAAATTCGAAAACAAGGCTATACCAAAGTGCGCGTAGATGGTGAAGTGCTGGACATCACAGCCAAAATGCAAGTCGACCGCTTCAAAATTCACGATATTGAAATTGTCATCGACCGCATTGTGCCGACTTCTGCCGATCGTTACCGAATCAGTCAGTCAGTCAACACCGCTTTGAAAGAAGGCAAAGGTGTCATCATGGTGCAAGAGGAGAATGGCAAAGTGCATCACTTCTCCAAGTTTTTGATGGATCCGAAAACCGGTCTGTCATACGATGAACCCGCACCCAATAATTTTTCTTTCAATTCGCCCTACGGTGCTTGTCCTACCTGCACGGGCTTGGGCCAGATTGAAGAGATTACGGAAGAGTCCGTCATTCCCGATAAAAAACTAAGCATCAGTCGCGGTGGCATTTTGCCTTTGGGCGAATATCGCGATATCTGGATTTTCAAAAAGATTGAAGCCATCCTCAAGCGCTACAAACTTACACTCACCACTCCTATTAAAGATATTCCAAAAGAAGCTTTAAAAGTGTTGCTCTATGGCGATGACGAACCGGTAGCTGTTGCTTCCGTGAAATATCCCGGCACCGAGTGGAACACAAAGTTTGAAGGCATTGTCAACTTCTTGCAAAAGCAAAAAGACGAAGGCTCAGAAGCCATCAAAAAATGGGTTGATGATTTTACAATCACAAAAGTGTGTCCCGAGTGCCACGGAGCACGCTTGAAAAAAGAGTCGCTGCATTTCAAAATCGACAAAAAGAATATTGCTGAGTTGGCCGACCTCAACATCGATGCATTGAAAAAATGGTTTGATGGTCTTGAAAGCCGCCTTAACGAAAAACAGAAAGTAATTGCCGCTGAGGTGCTAAAGGAAATTCGTAAGCGCATTGGCTTTTTACTGGATGTAGGTTTAGACTATTTGCATCTCAATCGCCCGCTGCGCACATTGAGTGGAGGTGAAGCCCAGCGCATTCGCTTAGCTACACAAATCGGAACGCAGTTAGTAGGTGTATTATATATTCTCGATGAGCCCAGCATTGGCTTACATGCCCGCGATAATTCAAAATTGATCAAAGCATTGAAAGACTTGCGCGATTTAGGCAACTCGGTGATTGTGGTAGAACACGACAAAGAAATGATGCTCGAAGCCGATTACATTATTGATGTAGGTCCCGGTGCCGGCCGTCATGGCGGAAATATAGTTGCAGAGGGCGATCCGAAAACATTTTTGAAAATCGATAGCACCACCGCGAAATACCTGAGCGGGAAAATCGGAATCAATTATTCCAAGCAACGAAGAAAGGGAAGTGGTGAGAAGCTTTCGCTGACGGGAGCTACGGGAAACAATTTAAAGAATGTTGATCTCGAAATAACACTAGGCACATTTACATGCATCACAGGAGTTTCCGGTAGCGGAAAATCAACGTTGATTCATGAAACACTCTTTCCGATTTTAAATCAGCATTTCTTCAACTCACGTCAGGAGCCTTTGCCCTATAAAAAAATAGAAGGACTGAAGTTGATTGATAAAGTGATTGAAGTTGACCAATCTCCAATTGGGCG
Source organism: Cyclobacteriaceae bacterium (assembly GCA_044228465.1). Taxonomy (GTDB): domain Bacteria; phylum Bacteroidota; class Bacteroidia; order Cytophagales; family Cyclobacteriaceae; genus ELB16-189. The sequence continues at coordinate 21,739 of JBGAUU010000004.1, read as the reverse complement.
TACACCACGCTCAAATCCGGCTACCTACACTGGGGTCTTCACCGATATTCGCGATTTATTTGCGCAAATGCCAGAAGCGAAAATTAGAGGATATAAAACCGGGCGCTTTTCTTTTAATGTAAAAGGTGGTCGCTGCGAAACCTGTGAAGGTGCCGGCTTGCGCCTGATTGAAATGGAATTTTTACCCGATGTATATGTGCCTTGTGAAACATGTAAGGGCAAGCGCTACAATCGCGAAACGCTGGAGGTACGCTTCAAAGGCAAATCCATTTCCGATGTATTGGATATGACCGTGGAGGAGGCTATTCAGTTTTTTGAAAATCAGCCGCGCATCTTGCGCAAAATTCAAACGCTGGGTGAAGTTGGTTTAGGATACATTTCCTTAGGCCAGCACGCTACTACACTTTCCGGTGGGGAAGCACAACGCGTAAAACTGGCAACCGAATTGAGCAAGCGCGACACGGGTAAGACATTATATATTTTAGATGAGCCAACGACCGGTTTACATTTTCAGGATATCAGTCATTTGCTGGATGTATTGCAAAAGTTAGTTGATAAAGGCAATACGGTTTTGGTGATTGAACACAATATGGATGTCATCAAATCATCCGACTACATAATTGATTTGGGTCCCGAAGGCGGACAAGGTGGAGGAAGAATTGTAGCGAAAGGAACACCTGAGCAAGTAGCCAACAACCCGGCTAGCTTTACGGGTAAGTTTTTGAGACCGGAGTTGGAGTAGAATATAAGATTACTTGAAAACAATCTTTTCAATCTTCTCAAGTCGTCTTTCTAGATCAGTTAAATCGATCAATTTTAGATGAAAGTGTATCAATAGCATCAGCTAATTTCATGTTGGAGAGGCGCATTTCCTGGAATTCCAGAGTTGATTTTTCTTGTGATTTTTGATTTCGATCAGCAACTTGAGCCAAACGATCAACAGTTGGAATTAAATCAGCAAGCAACTCGGTCAATTGATTTACTTTTTCTTCAAGTTTCATAGGTCATTATTTCAAAATAAAGATAGAAAAAACAGTAATACGGTCAGTTGTAAATTTAATTAATCATTACCGCTAAAATAACTTCCCTTCGTTTCGCTTGGCTATATTTCTACTTTTGCAGGTATGATCAACAACAAAAACCGATTGTATTGGAGCCTGCAAATAGGAGGTTGGTCATTTTATGCCATCGTTCAGATCATTGCCTCTATTCTCAACTCTTCTTCAGCTGAAGTAAGTACACAACGCATTTTGTTCTTTCTGTATGAAGCATTGTTGTGTTTGCTGGCTACGCATCTGTTTCGCAGCTACATTCTCAAATGGCGTTGGCTTGATCTTGGTTTCCCTCGATTGATACCACGCGTTATTGCAGGTGTGTTTTTATTGGGCGCGGTTATTTACCTGGTGAGAATACCCATCTCTATTCCATTGGGTTTGTTTAAGAAAGAGGTGGCACTGGATGTTAATGTCTTTTTTGGCCTATCTGTTTATTATGCGTTTATCTTTTTTTTATGGGCCGTGCTCTATTTTATTTACAATTACTTCGAACGCTACAATAAGTCATTGAAATACGAAGCTTCCGTCAAAGAGATCGAACTGCAAAACCTCAAGTCGCAACTGAACCCTCATTTTATTTTCAATGCGTTGAATAGCATTCGCGCGTTAGTAGACGAGAATCCGCAAAAGTCCAAGTTGGCTATCAATCAATTGTCCAGTATTCTGCGTAGTTCTCTCACCATGGAAAAACGTGGCCTCACCCGATTTGATGAAGAGATGAGAATGGTTAGGGATTATCTCGGCTTGGAAGGAATTCGATTTGAGGAACGATTACATACGGAGTTTGACATTCATCCCGATTCGCATGATTTTATGGTGCCTCCTCTGATGATTCAAACCCTTGTGGAGAATGGAGTAAAACACGGAATTTCAAAACTGAAAGAAGGTGGTCTGATACGTGTTTCAACTTGGGTTGATGAAGTGGGCCTCACCATTCGTATCCAAAACAGTGGGCAATACGTAAACGGACATGCGAAGGGAGAAGGACTTGGTTTAAACAACACCATTCAGCGATTGAAATTATTATATGGCGATGTCGCAAGCTTTAGAATCACCAACGAAAAGAATAATTTTGTGCTTACCGAAATTCAAATCCCTTATACTAAATCAAAGTCGTCTTAAATTTTTCTACCTTCCTATATGAAAGCACTGGTTATTGATGATGAACGCTTGGCACGAAAAGAATTGCTCACGTTGTTGGAAGCGCATCCTTCCATTGAAGTGGTAGGCGAAGCCATGAATGCCGATGAAGCAGAAAAGATGATTGAAGAACTCAATCCGGATTTACTGTTTTTAGATATTCAAATGCCGGGCCGCACGGGTTTTCAGTTGCTGGAATCGCTTGACTCCGCTCCGATGGTGGTGTTCACCACCGCTTACGATCAGCACGCACTCAAAGCATTTGAGGTAAATGCGTTGGATTATTTACTGAAGCCAATCGTTGCCGAGCGCTTAAGCGAAGCGGTACACAAGGTAATGGATAAAGAGCGCATGAAAGAAGGCCGCTCAGGCGAGAAGAAATTAGGTTTGGAAGATCAGGTGTTTGTAAAAGACGGTGAGCGCTGTTGGTTTGTTAGCCTCGCTAATGTGCGCATGTTTGAATCAGACGGAAACTATATCAAAGTATACTTTGATAATAATCGCCCCATGATTCACAAGTCGTTGAATGCATTGGATGAAAAGTTGGATGAACGCGCTTTCTTCAGAGCCAGTCGCAAACACATTGTTAATTTAAGCTGGGTGGAAGGAATTGAGCCTTGGTTCAATGGTGGCTTGATGGTGCGCTTGCGTGGGGGCGATAAAGTAGAAGTAAGCCGCAGACAAGCGGCAAAGTTTAAAGATATGATGTCGTTGTAACGGGCTACCGTAGCACCATTTCAATTAATTCTTTTTCTACGCTCCAGTCTTTCGCTAGCTTGAGCATGGCGGTAGCTTCCATTTCAGTTACATATCCTTTCAGGTTATTGGCCTGCCACACCATATTAATAAGTTCAATGCGCTTCGCTTTGGTGTAATCTCCAATAATCTCATTTAAATAAGTGCGCGCCCGGTCGAAAGAAGTGAGGTAATCTTTTGCAATAAAATCGAGTGCCCATTTCAATTGATCATGTGCATCGAATTGGTTAGCGGTCTCTTCCAAATCTACTTTCTCCAACTCATCAAGGCCGTGGTAATGATAGATCACGGCCTTTAGGAGCATATAAACCCTTTTTTCTTCTTCCGTCATGGCTGAAAAATAGCAATTTCTATTTGATTGAGACGAATCACCTAATCAGAAATAAACAGATCAGAAGCAATTTGATCAGCCAACAGTTTCCCTTTTCGAGTGAGATAGAGAATGGAGCCATGCTGAATCAACCAATCCTGATCTTTCATTTTTTGAACTATTCCGTTTGAAGCCAGATCGTAACCAAATTTCTCTTCTAAGTAAGAAAGATCACAGCCCCATGAAGTGCGCAGTGTAGTAAAAATGTATTCGTTGATTTTGTTTTCACGAGTCAGCACTTCAATTTCTGCCGGTATTGTCCCGGCTTCAATCGATTTTTGATAAAGGCCGTTGTTACTCACATTCGCTTGGCGACTCGCACTATTATAGGAGTGAGCGCTGGGTCCCACACCGAGGTAGTGCGTCTGCTTCCAGTAACTGCTATTGTGGCGAGAGTAAAATCCCGGTTTGCAGAAGTTCGAGATTTCATAGTGCTCGTAGCCATGCTGTTCCAACATGTCCATCAATGTGGTAAAATGAATTGCAGCATCGTTTTCGTCAGCAGGTTTCAGCTTTCCTTTCTTATTCCAATTGCCGAAAACAGTTTTTTCTTCAATAGTTAAAGAATAAGCTGAGATATGCTCAGGCTCGAGTGCCAAAGCAGTTTGAATGGTTTTCTTCCAATTGCCTGCCGATTGCCCGGGAATGGCATAGATCAAATCGATGCTGATATTATCGAAACCAGATTCTCGGGCCAACTCCACGCATTTCAAAGCCTCATTAGCAGAGTGTGCTCTATTAAAAAACCGCAGTACTTCATCATCAAAGGATTGAATGCCAATACTGAGCCGGTTAAAACCGAGGCTCCTGAGCAGTACAAGCTTTTCTTTCGTCAAATCGTCCGGATTGGCCTCTAGGGTTTGTTCCAAATTTTCCTCAACAGAAAAGTGCTTGTAAACCGAATCCAAAATGATTTGCAACTCTGCATCTGTCAGCATTGAAGGTGTGCCACCACCCCAGTATAAAGTAGAGAGGCGTTTTCCGTGAAGGTATTTTGACTGAAGTGTCAACTCTTTCGCAATCGCAACACACATGGCCGTTCGATGCGATTGATTGGTTGAAAAATGGAAATCACAATAATGACATGCTTGCTTACAAAAAGGAATATGAATGTAAATGCCGGCCACGCACTAATTTAATTATCCATGAAAGTTGTAAAACAAGACATTTGATTTCGGTTATACCATACTATTCTGATATTTTTGAACGTGTAATCCTTACCGTGAAGAACATTTTAGCTTTTTACCTACTAGTCGCATTTAATACTTGGTGTCAGGCACAACCTGAAAACCAAGTGCCCGTGCTCAAGAACCTTCAACCGGAATGGATGGTTTATCAGGATGGGAAGTATGAAGCTTACCACAACCAATCTGTCAATTCTATTTATTTTTGGATTCAGCCAACGAAGCATCGACAGAGTGTTTTGCATATTCACTCTCGCCATTTCTTTAGTTTGTATGTCAATCATCAACTAGTACTTCAAAGGAAAGGTGATGTTCAAGTATCTATAGATAGCTTAATACATGCCTTTCAGACTCCTTTACTATGCAGCGTCAATTCCGATGCTGGGTTGCATCATCTCCAAACATTGATAACTGATCATTTGCCCGAACGGGATCTAGGGTTGTGGAAAAGAAAGGATAGTTATTTTTTAGATTTCACAATAATGGCCACGATTATTTTAGTGGCATGCTTTGCCATTTTTTGGCGAACCAATCCTGCTCTTACTCTAGATTATTTGAGTGTGAATAAATTGTTTTCTTTTCAGGATAAAGATGAAAGTAAGTTCACACTTCGTATAGCGTCCAGCGTCAATCTGCTCATCTATTTGTTTGGCAGTTTCTTCTTAGCACTGACTTTGTTAATTGCATTTCGATTGGCTGGGAATCAATTTTGGCTTTCGCAACGTTTTCAGTTGCACTCCACCGCACAAGCGTTTGGCCAGTGGTTATGGCTGTCATCCATTATTTTTCTTCTTTTCATCTTGAAATTGCTTTGGCTTGCGCTTTTAACATCTCTCTTTGGCTTTCGCGATACGGTCAACTTTCAGTTTTTCAACTTTATCAGAATGATGCTGCTGGCGGTTTCAACAATTGCTTTTTTATGCGTTACCTTTTATATTTTTCAAGTACAGCAGAGCAGCTACTTTGAAATGTTGATCTATATTCTTTCTGGAATATTTGTAGCGGGCACATTGATCACCTATTTCAAATTATTGAGCCGAATGCCTTTCCATTTCTTTCATTTATTTTCCTACCTTTGCGCATCCGAAATCATTCCTTTATTGGTTTTGATGAAGGTATTTTTCTACTAAGCCAACCGATTAGTGCTGATATGACCGAAACTGCTACGGACAGGATGCGAAAAGTAAAGAGCATCTTAGTCACACAGGAAGCTCCAACAGATGTAAACTCTCCTTATCTCAAGTTGGCCGAAAAGTATAATCTCAAAATAGATTTTCGTCCATTTATTCAGGTAGAGCCTGTGCCGGCTAAAGAATTTCGCAAGCAGAAAGTTGAAATTCTTCAACACACGGCCATCATCTTTACAAGTCGCAACGCAGTAGATCATTTTTTTGCACTTTGTTTGGAATTAAAGTTAGAGATGCCCCCCGACATGAAGTACTTCTGCATCTCCGATCAAACCTCTAATTACCTTCAGAAATACATCGTCATTAGAAAACGTAAAATCTTCTCGGGCCTAAAGGATACTAAAGACTTACTTGAAATCATCAAAAAGCATAAAAACGAAAAGTTTCTATTTCCATGCTCTGATATCCGTAAAAATGACATTCCGGACTTTCTGAAAGAAAACGGGTTCACGTTTACAGAAGCTGTTATCAATCATACAGTAGCAGCCAATTTGAGTGACTTGAAGAACGTTTATTATGATATCCTAGCCTTTTTTAGCCCTTCCGGAATCAACTCATTGTTTGTCAATTTCCCTGATTTCAAGCAAAACAACACCCGGCTGGCAGCTTTCGGACCTACAACCGCAAAGGCGGTAAGAGAGGCTGGACTTATTTTAGATATTGAGGCTCCATTACCCAACGCACCTTCGATGACCGGGGCAATCGAACTATACATAAAAAAAGCGAACGGAATTAAATAAAGCCTTCATTCTTACGTTTTTAAGAAGGTTGACATTTTTTTGCACTTTAATAATAAGGAGTTGCCCATGTCTATTTTTTTGCATTATCTTTAAGTCTGTTTTATTATCTGTGAAAAGAATCGTACTACTCTCCGCGATCATTTTATTGTTGGCTTCAGCAAAAACTGAGGCTCAGCAGGATCCGCAATTTTCACAGTATATGTTCAATACACTCTATTATAACCCGGGCTTTGCCGGAGTAGAGGGTATCACCAAACTCACAGCCATTCATCGCAGTCAATGGTTGGGTTATTCACCAACAGGTGGCGGAGGCGGAGCGCCAACGACTCAGGTAATTACATTCTCAGCTCCCATCTTTAAATTAAATAGTGGCTTTGGCGCACAAATTGTTAATGATAAGCAAGGACCTCAAAATAATCTAGACGCACAAGCTACATACGCCTACCATTTGGGAATCAAGAACAGTAAATTGAGTTTTGGCCTCAGAACAGGTATTGTATCACAAACTTACGATTTTGATCAATACAGAGCCGTTGAACCAAATGACCCATTACTCGGAAAAAAGGGTGCGCAATCCCAAATTCGCCCTGATTTATCTGTAGGAGCTTTTTGGAGAAAGGAAAAGTATTATGTCGGACTAAGCTTTAATCACTTAATCAAATCGACATTTGATTTCGGAGTGAGTCAACGAAATGCACTTGTAACACATGCATATCTTACTGGAGGATATTTTTATGAGGTCAACTTTGATCTCAAATTCCATTTCTCAACCATAATTCAGTCTGATTTTACAAAAACAACAGTAAATATTGGGGGATTAGCATATTTTAAAGATATCATGTGGGGAGGCTTATCTTTCCGATCTTCTGAATCTGCTACCTTGTTATTAGGCTACACTTTATTAAAGGATAAATCGCTGAAACTTGGTTACAGTTTAGACTATGTAATATCGGATCAGTCAGCAAAATCGGCTACTTCCCATGAATTGATGCTAAGTTATGAACTACCAGTAAATGCCGGAACTGGCAAAAAGGTGGTTCGAACACCGAGATATAGGAAGTAAATCGGCAAATAATTTTGGTTTTTTTAAGATTTTACTGAATTTGGTGGTCTAGTGTTTAATTAAAAGACGAAAAAAGAATAACTTTCGAGTCTGTTCGTTACAAAGCGAACCGGATAAAAGAGTGTACTAACGTAAAACCTATGAAGAAAAGCGTTTCTCAGAAAGTTCTGTACTATGCATTAATCTTAACAACCTCCGCTGTCGTAGGAAGTTGTGGTCTCCTTGGCATAGGAGGCAAAAAAGGCGGTGGCGATGCCCAAGGCGAGGTAGTAGGTCAATCTACTATTGAGCGCAAAGAAGGTTGGTCGATGGTCATTCCTTACGGAATGGTGCCAATTCCTGCCGGAACTTTCCACATGGGTCAAGCAGACGAAGATCCTGCCTCAACACAGATCAACTTCAACAAGCAAATCACTATCGGCCCTCTTTTCATGGATGAGACCGAAATAACAAATGATGAATATCTACAGTTTACGGCCTTCTTTATGGGAGCTGAGGGTGGTGCTCAATTGACCAACTTCCCTCAAGTAAGTCAACAAGAGTTCATGGCTAAGTATTACCCTGATACTACCGTTTGGATGAAAGACTTTACGCACCACATGGGCGATCCATTGGTAGATTATTACTGGCAACACCCCGGTTACAAAGATTATCCGGTTGTGGGAGTCAGCTGGGAAGCAGCTTCTTTCTTCGGAAAATGGAGATCAGCATTCCTAAATGAGTGGCGCCAAGTAAATGGCGGCCAGCCTCCAATGCCATCATTCCGCCTACCTTCTGAAGCAGAATGGGAGTATGCAGCACGTGGTGGTCGCGATATGAATAAGTATCCTTGGGGTAACCCCTACATCCGTAACTCAAAGGGGTGTATGTTGGCAAACTTCAAACCAGGACGTGGTAATTACTTTGATGATGGTTTCGCTTACACTTCACCTGTTGGTATTTACTTCCCTAATGATTATGGTTTGGTAGACATGTCAGGAAACGTAGCTGAGTGGTGTTTAGATGACTTCAATCCTGCTTCTGTTCCAACCGTTTGGGACTTGAACCCTCAGTTTATCGATAAAAATGCCTACGATAAAGAAGGTAACTCCAAAGAAAAGTACAATGCCCGCAAGGTTATTCGTGGTGGTTCGTGGAAAGACGTTGCATATTATTTGGAAACAGGTACCAGAACATACGAGTATAAAGACTCAACAAGAGCATATATTGGCTTCCGTTGTGCAATGACCAACTTGGGTCGTTCAGCAGGAACAGAATTTCAATAATTAAAAACTACCCCTTATATTTATAAAAAACTCAGAATAACCTAAATCTTAAAGAACCATGGCAAAGAAAAAAGGCGGATTTGTAGATTTACTTTTCACAACCATTATGCCCAAAGTATATGGCATTGGTGCAGCGGTTGTAATTGTTGGTGCACTTTTCAAAATTCAACACTGGGAAGGAGCAAATGAGATGTTGATTTTAGGACTTGGCACTGAAGCCATCATATTCTTCCTTAGTTCTTTCGAGCCGAAGCATGCGGAGGCAGATTGGTCTAAAGTTTATCCTGAATTGGCTGAAGACTATGAAGGCCCTGTTAACCAGACAGCTTCAAGAATCAGCAACAGACCTGCCGCTGGCGAGTCACCTCTATTGAAAATTGACGAAATGTTGAAGACTGCTAAAGTTGACCAAAACTTATTGGATAACCTTGGTAAGGGCTTAACTAACTTAGCCACTTCAGCTTCTCAAATGAGCAACCTTTCAAATGCAGCGGTTGCTACGAACGATTATGCTAAGAACGTTCAAGCTGCGTCTGCATCATTAACTGAAATGAACAAGTCATACGGCACAGCTATGAAGGCTGTAGGCGCAATGGCTGACGCTTCTAAAGATACCAGCGAATACCACAAACAAGTTCAGGCGGTTACTAAGAATCTAGCTTCTTTGAATACTATTTATGAAATGGAATTGAAGGACGCAGATTCTCACGTTAAAAACATGAACAAGTTCTACGAAAGCTTAACAGGTGCTATGCAAGGATTATCTAAAGTTGGAGATAACACAGCTAAATTCACTTCTGAGTTGGGTAGCTTGACTAACAACCTTACAGCTTTGAATAAAGTGTATGGTAGCATGTTGACTGCAATGAAAGGCAGCAACTAATAATTAAGATATTGATTAGGTTTTGTTTATAACAATTTAAACTAATTCAACATGGCAGGTGGTAAGGAAACGCCCAGGCAGAAAATGATCGGTATGATGTACATGGTGTTAACAGCCCTTTTGGCTCTTAACGTTAGTAGTGCAGTACTCGAGAAATTTGCCATTATTGACGAGACTCTGGTAGAGCTCGTAAAGGATAGTGATAAATCCAATGACGAGCTATTAAAGAGCATTGATGGATCGACTGTTAATAGTGCTGAGGTTAATGCCGCTAAAGAAAAGGCTAAGAAAGTTAGAGAACTGACAAAAGCTACTTTGGCTTACATGGATGAGATTAAAAAGAAAATGGCTACTGATAAGGATGGTCAGCCTTTGAAAGACAAAGTTCAGGATACTCACCATGCTGATGAGTTGATGCTTAATGATAAGGATGGTCCAAGCTTGGCAGTTCAATTTGAAAAGAAATTGAATGATCATGTTACTCAGCTCAATGATATTCTAAAGTTAAAGGAGCCTTTCGGTAATATAACGAAGACTGCGGGTCAATACGAGAGTTTTAAGGATGCGAAAGAGGAGTTAAAAGCACAGCAATATCCCATTTTCGCATTCCATGGTACTCCAACCATGGGTGCAATTGCTTACGTTACGCAGATGCAAACAGAGATATTGGAGTATGAAAGAGCAGCATTGACCCAATTATTTCAATTAACTGAAGGAAAAGTTTTCAAAGTCGATTTATTAGTTCCAATGGTTAAGGCTCAATCTAACAGTGTTGTTGCAGGAACCTCGTATGAAGGTGATTTATTTGTAGCCGGTGCAGCTTCTGGTGTTGATCCTGAGATGTTTAAAGGCGGGGAAAAAGTAAAAGTAGAAGAAGTTGAGATTTCTCCCGGTGTTAAAATTAAAATGGGAAAAATCAAGTTCACAGCCAGTGCAACTACTTATGACAACAGTGGTATTGCGAAAATGAGCTTTCCTGTGAAGATTATCATCCCTAATCGTCCTCCAATCGAGCAAAAAATTGAGTATAATGTAATCCGCCCGGTAGCTAAGTTCGAATCTGAAGGTGCAAGCACATTGTATTTGGACTGCGGTAACGAAGTTACTGTAAGTGTTCAGGGAATGACTGAATCATCTGGAATTGGTTTGGCAGTTCCAGCAGATCAAGGTAAAGTTATTCAGCAAGGTCCAGGTAAATTTGTTCTGATTCCTACAAGACCTCAAATGAATGTAAGTGTAAGTGTGGGTGGAATTAAAATCGACACCAAGCAATTCAAAGCTAAAGAAGTACCAAAGCCTACAGCTAAATTAATGGTTGGTAACGGTGATTATGATGTTAAGAAAGGTATCCCCCCCGGAACATCGATTGTGAAGTTTGTTCCTGATATTACAGACGATAACTTCAAAAGGCAAAATGCGAAGGATGCTAGCTATAGAATCGTAAGCATGACTTTGCAGATCACAGGAAAAACCCCAATCACGTTAAATTCTGGAACTATTGAGTTAACTAAATATGGTTTACGTCCAGGAGATAGTTTTTCAATCTTTAATGTTCAGGTAGTACGTTCAACATGGGATCCAGGTGATGCAGATAACAAACCGGTTAATGCAAAATTGGAGGGTTCCTATATAATGGGTAGATAAGATTAATAAAATCACTCTTGTGATTTTATAGGACCTTATAAAATAGATTTAATGCATGAAAATGAGGATAATTAGTGTAGTTCTTTTGTGTCTTGGCTTTATTATTAATGGGTATTCTCAAAGAGATACCATTATCAACCCTAACTCGGTTGAGAAGATACCTTTTTACGAGCAATTGTATCGTTTCAGGGTATGGAGAAATGTGAACTTGTTGGAGAAACAAAATGCTGGCTTTAAATCAGCTAAATCTGACATCGGAGCATTTCTAATTAAAGCCATTAGAAATGGTAGTTTGATTGCTTATGATGGTGACTCTGTAAAGGCAGCTAAGACTCCTGATGAAGTATTAGTGCTAAATGCGGCAGTGGCTTCACCTGCTTTCGACCCTAAAAAGAACTACGTAGCTAGTGAAGAAGCTTCTTACCAAGGTCAGAACTATGTTTCCTCAAGAAACGATAACCTTGGCCACCCCCCCACAGATACACAATGGTGGGAACTCTCTGGAAATCAAACAGAAATTCTTCAACCTTCTCAAATAAAGGAATTGCAAATAGTAGAAGATGTTATTTTTGACAAGAGAAGATCTCGTCTTTATTATGACATCCTGTACGTAGGTATCATCGTTGAAAAAGATGGTAACTACAATCCGAAGGGATATGTTTATTACAAGGACCTCGTTAAGTTAATTGAGAAAGCAGCCCATAGTAAAGACTTGGATGAGAGGGATAAAGTTCAGTGGAGAAACCGCTATAATCCTTCTGAGAACAAGACTTTCGTTGATGCATTTAAGCTAAGATTGTTCCATGGGGTGATTGAAAAGGTGGAAAACCCAGACGATCGTACAATACAACAAGTATATGAGATGAATGGTCGCACGATTGGTGAGTCAGTATTCGCTCGCTGGGAAGAAGAAATGAAGATGATGGAGAAGGAACACAACCTCTGGGAGTATTAATCTTTATTGTCAACAAACTCAAGAGGCTTCCAATTGGAAGCCTTTTTTATTGACTTCAATATATGATAAAAATAAGAGCTGGACGCAAGGAGGATTTGGCACAGGTACTCACTCTAGTAAAGGAGTTGGCAACGTATGAGAAGGCGTTGCATGAAGTTACGAATACAGTGACTCTTATGGAACGAGATGGATTTGGTGAGAATCCCTTGTTTGGTTTTTTTGTTGCAGAAGAAGAGCGAACGATTCTTGGCATTTCACTCTATTATTACCGGTATTCTACCTGGAAGGGCAAGCGACTTTATTTAGAGGATATTGTAGTTACTCAGAGTCAGCGTGGAAAGGGAATTGGTCACTTGCTCTTTGAGGAAACTATGCGTTATGCGCTGGAAAGGGATTGTACCGGAATGCAGTGGCAAGTGTTGAATTGGAACGAGCCGGCTATCAATTTTTATAAGAAGTATCAAGCTCGCCTAGACATCGAGTGGATCAACTGCCATTTGGAAGCAGAGCAAATCAAAGAATTTCTTTCGGCTAAAAGTTGATTTACTCGTTTGTGTAGTCTTTGAACCTGCGCATCATGGCAATGGTGAACCCGACCATCAGAACAAGCGTACCAATCCAAAGGACGTTGATTAATGGTTTTTCCAATGCTTTAATTACAACCCAATCTTTTTGACGCGTGCTAATTCCCAGCGAGAATTCATTACTCTCCGGATGAATATTAAGAAGAGTTATCTTAATCCCTAGGTCATTAATCTCAGAAGGTAGGCGACCGACCTGTGTTTTGTCTTTTATCAAGAATATTGGTTCGGCAAAATAAACTTCATGCTCACCTTGTACTTTAATTTTCGCTTGCACGGCTACATCTTGTGCTTCTAGCCGTATGCCTTCAATTTCATTGATTCGTTGAATACTTTCGAAAGAGGCGACATATTTAGCACTGATGTAAAAATCCTCATTCTGTTTTACTTTGCGCTCTTCCAAAGCGCTCCATTCCGGTTCTTCTTCACGGTTCATAGGAAGAGATACGTGCGTATATAGATCTCTCGAGAATTTCCGCTTTATATCGGGGGAAGCCAGAAATCCGCCCATAGCCGGATTGATTTGAACACGAGGAAATAAGGAGGCAGCTAATTTTCCTTCTTTCCTTAACTCGATTTCATAAAATGTGTTTTCGGGGTAAATTTCAAATGTGTCTTTAGCTTGAAATAGCTTTTCGCCATTGAAAACAATATCTTTTTTGGCCACTACTTTGAATGGATCAAGGGTAAGCTCAATATCATTTTTGTTTACATATCCACTCTTATGACGGGGTTCGATGCGCTCTCCTTTATATTCAATGTCATATCCGGCCATGGACCGTGGCTCATTAATAAAGAGCAACAGATTATCACGGTTGAAATCCGTGGGCAGGTCTTTTGAAATCAACATGCCGGTATTATTCAACGAAACAACCTTGGAATATCCGGCTGAGAAAAGAACACCTATTAGCATTAATCCTACTCCGATATGAGCAATGGCTCCACCCGACAAACGTGGGTTGATTTTGAGAAGACTCAGCATCACTTTCACATTGGAAACGATGAGATAGATTCCCGCCAATGTGAGGATGAGATATGGAATAGAGTAGATTTTCGCGATGGCAATAACCACTGCGAAAACTAAGAGTGTGATTAAAACAGGAGTCAGCAACTCTGACTTTAATTTTTCTTTATCTATTTTTTTCCACCAAAAAAATTGGCCTGTTCCTGAAATGAGTGCAATAGCTACACCAAACCACAATTGAAACTTCGAATAAAATTCAATTTGATTAGCAGGTGGTGCCAGATTAGAACTTCCTCCAAAAAGAGTGATAATTTTATTGTAAACAGGAATTGAGGTGGGTAATAGTACCTGAAAACCCATCATGCATAAAGTAGTAGCTCCTAAAAAAATCCAAAACTCACGAGAGTATGTAGAAACCTCCTTCTCTGTGGAAGGGATTTCTTTCCAACGTAGAATAGAAAGGACGGTAGCAGCCACAGCAAAGAATAACAGATAAACTAATAATTGTCCGGATAAACCGAGATCGGTGAATGAGTGTACAGAAGCGTCCCCAAGAATTCCGCTACGAGTTAGAAAAGTAGAGTAAAGCAGTAAAATAAATACAGCAATTACCAATACGATGGACACCTTAAGCGCTGTTCCACTATTCTTGTAGGTAATCATCGTGTGAATGGAAGCTACTAAAATAAGCCAAGGAACATATACTGCGTTTTCAACTGGATCCCAATTCCAATAGCCTCCGAAGTTGAGCGTTTCATAGGCCCAATAACCTCCCATTAAAATTCCTAAACCTAAAATACCGCCCCCGAGTAATGTCCAGGGAAGAGCAGGTTTAACCCATTCGGTATATTTCTTTTGCCATAAACCTGCCATACAAAATGCAAAAGGTGGCAGCGCTAAGGCGAACCCTAAAAACAAGGTGGGCGGATGAATAACCATCCAATAGTTTTGAAGTAAAGCGTTTAAGCCATTACCATCTTTCGGAATAAAATCAGGCTGGAGTTTGAAAATCGGATCGCTGATGGCATCACGCAATAGAATAAAAGGTGAACTTCCCAATTTTAGGTCAACTCCAGGAATTACGATCCCTAATACCATGGATGCAAGAAATGCCTGAACGAGCGTGAAGACCACCATGGTTGGTGCTTCCCATGATTTATGAAATTGAATCAAAAGAATTCCAATGACAACATGCCAAAACATCCAAAGCAAAAAACTTCCTTCTTGTCCATTCCAAAATGTGGAGATCAGATAGTGAAGCGGTAGGCGTAAGTCAGAATGGCTGTAGGCATAATGATATTCGAAATAATGATTCTGTATGATGGTAAATAGACAAACCACTACAGAAAGTGTAGAGACCACATGAATGTAAAATGAAAAACGGCCATTGAGTAACCACGCGTTCTTTTGTGCAACATCTTTGTGCAAAGTGGCCTTCCAATAAGCAAATGAACTAAGAAGAGAAGTGACAAAGGCCGTAATGACTGACAGGTGGCCAAGATTACCTATGGTATAATGCATTGCTTCGGTGGAATAGAAAAATCGGTAATATTTAAACCCCTGCGTTTAATTTTTGTTCTTGGTATTTGGAAGGGCACTTGAGTAAAATTTTCTTAGCTATGAAGGTGTCATTTTGATAACTGCCAATGACTACCACTTTTTCAGAACGGGTAAAATCAGGAGGCATGGGTTCATTGTAAAATACCTTCTGTTCTTTGTTATTGTCATCAATTAGTATAAACGAAAAGGAAAGATTGTCTGCGCTCTTTTCAATACCGGTAGGATGACCGGCAGCATCTTTAGGCAATTGACCTACAACATGGACTTGTGTTGAACTGCCCGTTGAAGCAAGCTGATAGGCCTCATCAAAATTTACGTACGTACTCGCATCTCCCGCAGTCGAAATGATAATGACAATGGCTACAGCGATGACGGCAATAGCTAATAGGTATGACTTTTTCATAGAACGATTGTTTAACCTCTTTTCGTGATTCGTTTCTCTAAACCCGAAACTTTTTTGTCAATGAAGATCAGGTAGCCAATCAGCCCGATCAGAATCACTAGGGCAATGGCTACCACTACGTAGATTTTTCCATTGCTGCGCATGGTATCCGCCATTTCCACATCTTGTGCGGCTGCTAACAAGGGGAAACAAAAAACGATTAGCAGGGGCACAGCTTTATTGAGCATTTTCATCTTCAATGAATTCTATTTTTTCTTTGATAAGTTCAATTCGAATTAACAAGGTAGCGATCCACGTACCTAACAAGGACCATCCTATCACTGCAGGATAAAACACCAAACGCATTTTGCTATCCAAATCATAGGTGTTAAAACCCGGATTGCCGCCATTACCCGGATGCATCGAGTCTTGCATGCGTGGGATAATAAAAATCAGAGGAATCATGGCTGCAAAGGCAAACACATTGTAAGCAGCAGAGAGGCGCGCGCGCTGTTCTTGATTGGTAACGGAACCTCGCAAAATGAAATAAGCGAAGTACACCAGAAGCGCGATAGCAGCTCCGTTTTGTTTTGGATCGCCATGCCACGGAGAACCCCAAGTATAGTTGGCCCAAATCATTCCGGTAACGATACCCAAAATGCCGAGTACAATTCCAATAGTAGCAAATGCATTGGAGTAAATGTCGCTCAAGTTATCGGCCTTTTGGAGGTACTGTACTGCGAAATAGGTAGATGCCATAAACATGAAAACCATCCCAAACCACATCGGAACATGGAAATACAGCGCCCGAATAGTTTCGTTAACAATAGCAAGGCGCGGAACAGGTATCAGAAACCCTCCCACTACGGTGTAAACCAGCAGAACGACCGACAAAATTTTCCACCAACTTCTTCTCATAAACGCACAGTTCGCAAATGGTTTTTTCTCACTTTTCTTAGCTGCGCCAAATATACGGGAACAACAAATAAGACACGGCTGTCACCAGACAATTTATTGCCAGAAGGGTGATCAGTTCATCGTAACTAATGCTTCGATCTAATTGGTCGATACAGTTTTTAGTGACTTTGATTGCTAATAAGAGCACCGAAATCACCACCGGAAAACTGAGTACGGTCATTAACACATTGCTATTGTTTGCTTTGGCGGCAATACCTGAAAGCAGGGTAAGCGATGCGGAGAAGCCCCAGCAAACTAGAATGATGGTTGCTAAAAAAATCAGATGATCTCCTATCGGGTTTGCAATGAAAAGTACAAATAAGCCAAACCCGGTAAGCGCCAGCAAAACGCACAGTAAAAAATTGTAAAGTAATTTGGCTAGAATGATTACATCGGGACTAACCAACGAATAAAAGTAGATGTCAAGCCCGCGTTTTTCACCAATAAAGCTTTTGGCAATGGTATTAATCGATGAAAAAAGAATGGTTACCCAAAACAAGGCGCTCCAAACTAGAGGAGTTATGAGGTTTTGACGAAGGTTAAAGGTGATATAATAGATAAAAACAGTGCTAAATAGGTATAAAGCCAGCCCCGAAATGACGGATTTTCGCCTGATTTCCAGCCGCGATTCTTTAATCAGTAAAGCTAAAATTGGCGCCATAAAAATTGGGGAATATTTGCCCCTCTTTATTGTGCAAAGAAAGCGCATAAAGTCGGTTAAGCTATGCAATTTGTTAATTTTGCAGTCCTTTTAAATAGAAATAGATGAGCAAGGTTTTAGTGACGGGATCGGCCGGTTTTATAGGGTATCACCTGACCAAAAGGTTGATCAAAGCTGGGCATTCGGTAACAGGCATCGACAACATGAATGCCTATTATGAAGTTACCTTAAAAGAATCCAGACTGAATGATTTAAAAACTTTGCCCCAATTTCAATTTCAACCAATTGACCTGCAGGATAAGAAAACTCTGGATACTTTGTTTGCTGAATCCAAATTTGACTATGTGGTCAATCTGGCAGCCCAAGCGGGAGTGCGTTATTCTATCCAAAACCCATATGCTTATTTGGATAGCAACATTCACGGGTTTCTAAATATTCTCGAAGCATGCAGAAACAACGCCATCAAGCATTTGGTATATGCGTCATCTAGCTCGGTGTACGGAGCCAATAAAAAAATTCCCTTCTCGGCCAAAGACAACGTAGATCATCCGCTGGCGCTTTATGCGGCAAGCAAAAAGGCCAATGAATTAATGGCCCATACGTATTCTAATCTCTATCACATACCAACTACGGGCTTGCGGTTTTTTACAGTTTATGGCCCGTATGGAAGACCGGACATGGCTTTGTTCATTTTTACAAAAGCCATTTTGGAAGGCAAACCAATTGATGTGTACAACCATGGAAAGATGAAACGCGATTTTACTTTCGTGGATGATATTGTTGAAGGAATTGTGCGCTTGCTAACCAATGTGCCCAAAGGCAATCCTGCGTGGGATGCCATGAAGCCAGATCCTTCATCCAGCTTCGCTCCGTATCGGGTGTATAATATTGGTAACAATAAGCCGGTGGAATTGCTTCACTTTATTGAAGTATTGGAAAACAAACTCGGCAAAAAAGCAGTGAAGAATTTTCTTCCGTTGCAAGCAGGCGATGTGCCCGAAACATTTGCCGATGTAGATGATTTGATGAACGATGTTGGTTTTAAACCGGCTACTTCGATCGAAGAAGGCATCGGTAAATTTGTGGATTGGTATTTAGAATATTATAAAGTAAAAATATAAGTGGAAAAAATCGGAATCATTGGCCTGGGCTACGTAGGGTTGCCGCTGGCTGTAGAGTTTGGTAAGTCGATGGATGTAATCGGCTTTGACATCAATCAATCTCGAATTGACGAATTGAAAAAAGGCTATGACCGCACGCTGGAAGTAGACGAAGCGGAACTCAAGAGTTCGACTAAACTTACCTTTTCAACCAAGCTGGAAGAGTTGGCAACTGCCAATTATTTTATTGTGACGGTACCTACTCCGGTAGATGAATACCGCAACCCAGATTTGACTCCTTTACAAAGTGCCAGCCGCACCGTTGGCTCCGTGTTGAAAAAGAATGACATTGTTATTTACGAATCTACAGTATATCCGGGCTGCACCGAAGAAGTGTGTGTGCCTATTTTAGAGAAAGTAAGTGGATTAAAATTTAACGTAGATTTTTTTGCGGGCTATTCACCGGAACGTATTAACCCGGGCGACAAACAGCACCGCGTGGCAGACATCAAAAAAGTAACTAGCGGCAGTACACCCGAAATTGCAGAGAAAGTAGATCAGCTTTATAAAAAAGTAATTCGTGCAGGCACGTACAAAGCATCTTCGCTAAAAGTAGCGGAAGCTGCCAAAGTGATTGAAAATTCACAACGCGATGTAAACATTGCTTTCGTCAATGAGTTGGCTTTGATCTTTCAACGCATGGGCATTGATACGCATGAAGTGTTGGAAGCCGCAGCAACAAAATGGAATTTTCTTCCTTTCAAGCCGGGTTTGGTTGGAGGACATTGCATTGGCGTAGATCCCTATTACCTCACTTATAAAGCGCAGAGCTTGGGCTATCATCCGGAAGTAATTCTTTCTGGAAGAAGAATCAATGACAACATGGGCATCTTTATCGCCAACGAAGTGATCAAGTTGATGGCGAAAGCAAACATGCCCATTTCAGGTGGAAAAATTTTGGTGTTGGGCTTAACCTTCAAAGAAAACTGTCCGGATATCCGCAACAGCAAAGTGGTAGATGTAATCAATGAGTTGCTCACGTTTGGCGCGAATGTAGATGTGTACGATCCGCATGCCGATGCGGCCGAAGTAAAACACGAATACAACCTCACGCTCACGACAGATTTATCACAGAAGTATCATGCGGTGGTGTTGGCAGTAAGCCACAAAGAGTTTGCTGCCATTGAATTGGAAAAACTGAAAGAGAAGAACGCCATCGTGTACGACATCAAAGGTTTTTTACCAAAGTCATCTGTAACAGCGCGATTGTAAATGAGCACCGCCAAAGTATTATTGACCGGAGGAGCCGGCTACATCGGATCGCATACTGCCGTAGAGTTGATTAATCAAGGCTTTGAGGTAGTACTGGTAGATGATCTTTCGCGGAGTGAATATCAGATGATTGAAGGCATTGAAAAAATTACCGGTAAGCCGATCATTTTTTACAAGGGCGATTGTACCGATGCTTCCTTCCTTCAATCTGTGTTTGAGAAAGAAAAAATTAGCAGCGTGATTCACTTTGCGGCTTACAAATCAGTTGGTGAATCCGTAGAAAATCCACTGTTGTACTATCGCAACAATTTGCTTTCAATGGTGACTCTGTTGAGTGAAATGAAAAGAGCAGGTGTGAGTAAGATTATCTTTTCATCTTCGTGCACGGTGTACGGCCAGCCGGAACATATTCCGGTAGATGAATCGGCTCCGTTCAAAAAAGCAGAATCTCCTTATGGCGCCACCAAGCAAATGTGTGAGCGCATTTTGGAAGATGCAACCCTAGCTAATAAAAATCTGAAGGTTATTTCGTTACGATATTTTAATCCGGTAGGAGCACACCCCAGCGCTTTGATTGGTGAATTACCGATTGGTACACCTTCTAACCTAGTGCCTTTTATCACGCAAACAGCAGCCGGTATTCGCCCACAGTTAACTGTCTTCGGAAATGATTACAATACCCCCGATGGCAGTTGCGTGCGCGATTTTATTCATGTGGTGGATCTAGCAAAAGCACATGTGAAAGCTGTGCAAGCAATTGATTCGGTTACTACACCCTATGAAACTTTTAATATAGGTACCGGAAAAGGTGAGACGGTGCTTGAATTGATAAAGAAATTTATAAGTGTGACGGGAGTAAAGTTAAACTATACCATTGGGGCGCGCAGACCCGGAGATGTAGAAAAAATATTCGCAGAGCCGGGAAAGGCCAGGGAAATTTTAAAATGGAAGGCAGAGCAAACATTGGAGGACTCGTTATTGCATGCCTGGAATTGGGAAAAAAAATTAAGAGGATTGAAATGAGCCAATCAATAAAAATGGTGGATTTGCAGACGCAATACCTGAGAATAAAATCAGAGATTGATGCTGCGATACAAGAGGTGTTGAATTCTACGGCCTTTATTCAAGGACCACAGGTGGCGCAGTTTGCTGAAGCTTTGTCAAAGCATAATCAAAACTGTTCAGTGGTGACTTGTGCAAATGGTACGGATGCCTTGCAAATAGCGATGATGGCACTTGACTTTAAACCGGGAGATGAAATTATATTGCCGGTTCATACCTACGTTGCCACGGCCGAAGTGATTGCCCTACTCGGACTCAAACCCGTTTTCATTGATGTCGATGCTGATACGTTTACGATTGATGTAAATCAAATTGAAGAGAAAATCACTTCTAAAACAGTGGCGATTGTACCCGTGCATTTGTACGGTCAATGTGCCAACATGGAAGCGATTTTGAAAATTGCAGCGAAGAGAAATATTCATGTGATCGAAGATGCTGCGCAAGCATTGGGTGCAGAGTTTACTTTTGCAGATGGAAAGATGATGAAGGCCGGAACCATGGGTGCCCTTGGCACTACTTCGTTTTTCCCTTCTAAAAATTTAGGATGCTTTGGCGATGGCGGTGCCATTTTTTGTGGTGATGCAAAATTGACAGAGCGTGTCAAGATGATGACCAATCACGGTCAGAAAGTAAAATATCAACACGATGTGATTGGTGTGAACAGTCGGCTGGATACACTGCAGGCTGCAATACTTTTGGTGAAAATTAAATACTTGGATGAGTACACCAGTAAGAGAAATGAGGCGGCTGCATTCTATGATCAACAGTTAAATTCAGTTGATGTCGTCTCCATCCCCGTAAGGGCTAAAAACTCAACCCACGTGTTTCACCAATACACGATCAAGGTTAACTCCGGAAATCGCGATCATTTTAAAAAGTATTTGGAAGAAAAGGGAATTCCAACCATGATCTACTATCCGATTCCTTTGCATTATCAAACTGCTTATAAAATGGATGG
>JBGAUU010000088.1:0-20264 GCA_044228465.1 Cyclobacteriaceae bacterium | reverse complement strand
TCTTGCACGATACGAAGATCAATAGCACTGAGTGCACCATTTTTGTATCGTTCATTGGCCAAGGAAAGATTTAACTCAGCAGCTTGAAGTTTTGTTTGTGCGATTAACACCAATTGCTTGCGCAGATTGTACAAATCATAGGTGGCGAGCAAACTATTCTCTAAAGAAGCCTTTAACTGATCCGTAGTGAGCTTGGCTATTTTCTCTTGTATTTGCGCATTGTCAATGGTTCTTCTCAATTGCCCTCCATTAAACAGAGTGTAGCGCAGGGAAAGGTTTCCATAAGCACCATACGAATTACCCGTTTGAGTCTGTGGAACTAATGCGGTTTCATTTACTTTTAAGTATACAGGCTGACTTAAATCTCGGTTTAAATAGCCCACTGTATTTTCAATTTGGTTTCCTGTGTTCGTTCGGAAGTTTGCATTCAACTGATCCAAACTACCCGTGGCTCCAATATTTAATAAAATAGCAGGTGACAAATTGGCTTGTGCGTTGCGGGTAGCATTATGAAATAATTCCTGACTAATAAATTGATTTTTTAAATTGGTATTTGAACTTACCATTTTACTGTGCAAGTCTTCGTATAGATAAGCCTCATCCGTGAACTCTAAAGGATTGGTAAATTCATATGTCTTCGTGATGTTCTCATTCAACAACACATTTAGCGTGCGGGTAGCATTCTTTACAATAATCTCCTGGCGCAACACATTGGATGAATCGGTGAGGTAATTGTTTTGCTCTTGCAACACATCAAATGAAATGGCCGAGCCTAAACTCTTTTTCAACTTTACGTAGTCATAGCGCTCTTTAGAAAACCCTCTATTCTTGATAAGTACTTGCAATCTTTCCTTTTCCAAAGCAGCCTGATAGTAGCTAAGAATAATCGACTGCACTGTATTCTCCATAACAAATGCTGCATTTCCTTTGCTGAGCGATTCAAGTTGCTCCAATCGCTGCTTGGCAATTTTTACAGCAAAGCCATCAAATAAAGTGAATTGCACGTCCAACTGACCCAATACGTTGTTGGTAATGTTTGTACCGGCTACTGCAAACGGGTTAGCAGGCTTACGCTCAACAATGTTGTTATTCTGGCTGGCAATCAAGTTAACAGACGGCAACAAACCAGCCTGTCCCCAGTTATTATTCAGTTTTGCAGATTCAACATTGAGCTGTTGAATTTGTACACCAAAATTATTTTTTAAACCTATTTGAACTGCATCTGCAAGACTAAGTTTTTCCTGCGCGGAGGATAACATTGGAATGACCAAATACAAAAGCGCTAAAACTGAGCTTACGTAAAATTTCAAATGGCTAAATATTTCTACGGATGCCTGTGGCTGGTAGCCTGCGGCCTTGGTTTTACTTAACGCTAACATGCTTACTGCTGATGTATGAATAAATAGCTGGAATAACAAACAAGGTGAGAACGGTAGCGAACAACATTCCACCGATTACGGCAATACCCATGGACACGCGGCTTTCAGAACCTGCGCCAAGTGCCAAGGCAATTGGTAAAATACCTAAGATGGTAGAAAGGCTTGTCATAATAATCGGACGGAAGCGCGAAACGGCTGCTTCCTTCACTGCGTCAAGAACAGAAAGTCCCTGCTCCTTTCGTTGGTTCGCAAATTCTACAATCAAAATTCCGTTTTTCGTGACGAGTCCAATCAACATGATGATTCCAATTTGGCTAAACACGTTGAGCGTTTGGTTGAAATACCAAAGTGAAATCAACGCTCCGGCCAACGCCAAAGGAACGGTGAACATAATTACAAATGGATCTTTAAAACTTTCAAATTGTCCTGCCAAGATCAAATAGATAATCGCCAAGGCAATCAAAAATGCCAGAATGATACTAGAAGAGCTTTCAGCAAATTCGCGAGAAGCTCCATCCAAACTAGTTGTGTAACTTTCATCCAGCACCTCTGATGCTATGCGCTGCATCTCTTCAATACCATCACCCAAGGCAACTCCTTTTGCTAATTGTGCCTGCACTTTTGCCGATGAGTAGCGATTGAAACGATACAATTGCGGTGGACTGCTACGCTCTTCAAAAGTTACCAAATTATCCAACTGAATTAATTCGCCTCTTTTGTTTTTAACGTACAAGGTTTTTAAATCCAACGGCTCATTCCGGTTTCCGCGTTCTACCTGCCCAATGATCTGATATTGTTTTCCATCCATGATAAAATTACCAAAGCGTGAACCGCTTAAACCTAATTGAAGCGTTTGTGAAATATCCAGCACATTCACACCTAAGTTTCTCGCTTTATCACGATCAATGGTGATGTTAATCTCCGGCTTATTAAACTTCAAGTCCAAATCCACGAAAGCAAACTTCGGGCTGGCCGATGCCTTAACCATAAACTCAGGCAACACTTTCTTTAACTTTTCGATATCTGCGGCCTGAATTACGAATTGAACCGGGAAGCCTCCTCTGCGATCGCCAATCGTTTGAGCTTGTGTGGTGAACGTGCGAACACCTGTATACTTCCTTACCTTACCGGTGATATCATCTACAATTTGCTGTTGGGTGCGATCCCGATCTTTAGGATCGTTCAAAATCACGCGAACAAATCCCGAGTTTACTCCATTGCCTCCAAAGCCAGGGGCGGTGACGCTCACCATACCATTTCGCTCGGGCACTTCATCGTTGATGAACTGGGTCAACTCTTTTACATAGCGATCCATGTATTCAAATGTGGCTCCTTCTTGAGCTTGGGCCTGCAAACGAAATTCGCTGCGATCTTCTAAAGGTGCAAGCTCAGAAGGAGTTGCTTTTCCTAACAGACGGATAAGTCCGAACGCGACCAAAATCACGACAAAACCTAACCACCTGCGACTCATAAAACTTTCTAATAATGATGAGTACCCTTGAGTCAATGCATTAAAGAAAGGCTCTGTTTTACGATAAAGCCAAGGTTGCACTTCTCTGCGTCTCAAAATTTTTGAACTCATCATCGGTGTGAGTGTAAGCGACACAAATGCGGAAATGGCTACGGCACTTGCTACCACCAAACCAAACTCTCTGAACAATCGGCCGGTTAATCCCTGTAAGAAAATCACCGGAAGGAAAACGGCCACTACCGAAACAGTGGTAGAAATGACTGCGAAATAAATTTCGGTAGATCCTTTGCGCGCAGCCGTATCGGGATCTTCTCCCTCTTCTACTTTCACATAAATATTTTCCAATACCACAATGGCATCGTCTACAACAATACCAATTGCTAATACAATTCCTAATAATGTAAGCACATTGATGGTGAAGCCCAACATGTACATCACAAAGAAAGAACCAATCAACGAAATGGGAATGGTGGCCACCGGAATAATGGTGGTGCGCCAATCGCGTAAGAAAATAAATATGATGGAGAGCACAAGGCAAAATGCGATAATGATCGTTTCACCTACCTCAGCAATGGAAGCACGAATGTATTTGGTGGAATCGTAGCTCATTTGATAGCTCACGTCCTTTGGCAAGTCGCGCTGAATCTGATCTAACTTTTTATATAAGCGATTAGCAATGTCAATGTTATTGGCACCGGGTTGCGCCACAATCGCGAGTGCACAGCCGGGTATTCCATCTCTGCGCAAAATGGTTCGTTCATTTTCAGGACCCAGCTTAGCATACCCTACATCGCTGAAGCGAACTACATTGTCGCCATCTTCTTTGATGATCAGGTTATTAAAATCTTCTTCATTGGTAAGGCGACCCATCGTGCGCACGGTAAGCTCGGTGTTTTGTCCTTCCACTCGTCCGGATGGCAACTCAACATTTTCGCGATTCAATGCTTGCAATACATCGGACGGTGCAAGTTTAAGAGAAGCAAGTTTGATTGGATCCATCCACAAGCGCATGGAGTAGCGTTGTTGTCCCCAGATTTGCACGGCACTCACTCCGGGAATGGTTTGAATGCGTTCCTTGAACATTACTTCTGCTATTCGAGAAATTTCCAGAAGGTTGCGCTTGTCGCTGCGAACGGTTAAGAAAATGATTGGGCTTGAATCGGCATCGGCTTTCTCAACCACCGGAGGATCTACATCTTGTGGCAAACGATTGAGTGCCCCCGAAACTTTATCGCGCACATCGTTTGCAGCCGCTTCAATATTTACACCTAATTCAAATTCGATGGTGATATTGCTTCGGCCCTCGCGGCTAACGGAGGTTAACGTGCGAATGCCGGGCACGCCATTGATGGCATCTTCCAATGGCTCTGTAATTTGCGATTCCATTACATCGGCATTGGCGCCCACATAATTGGTTGAAACTGTGACTACAGGAGGATCGACACTGGGAAACTCACGCACACCCAAAAATGAAAAACCGATCACTCCGAAAAGAATGATCACCAACGACATTACAATCGCCAGTACCGGACGGTTTATGCTGGTGATAGAAAGACTTGCCATCTGCTTCTTTATTTATTGGTTTCCAACAACATTATTTTTGATCATCATTGGATTTGATAATAACTATATCCAAGCCTTGTCGCAATTGAAGTATGCCCGTAGTCAATAAGGTATCCCCTGCTCTTAAGCCAGATAAAACCTCCAAAGAATTTTCGGTACGAATGCCGGTTTCTATTTTCACTTCTTGTGCTTTTCCTGCTTTCGCAATGAAGACTTTTTTTCCTCCCTGATCGGGAATAACTGCCTCGGTGGGCACCAATAAGGCATTGGGTAATGATTCTAAAATCAATTCAACTTTTACAAACTGACCGGGCAATAGGCTACCCCCTTTGTTATCTGCTTGCGCACGAATTTTCAGTGTGCGGGTTTCGGGATCGATACGTGGTTCCACTGCATACACAACACCTTCGTAAACGGTGAGGTTATTTTCTACGCGACAAAAAATTCGCTCACCGGCTTTCACTTGCGAACTGTAGCGTGCCGGAATAGCAAATTCAATTTTAGCCGGAGAAATATTATAAAGTGTTGCAACAACAGTGGCCGGAGAAATGTAAGCACCCAAACTCACATAGCGCAAACCGATCACACCATCAAATGGTGCTTTGATTTTTGTTTTTTCGATTTGTGCTTCCAAAATCCGGATATCGGCAACCGTGGTGTTCAATCGATTTAATGCGTTGTCGTATTCTTCCTGGCTGATGGCGTCCTTCTCTAACAGCTTACGCTGACGGAATTCATTATCCTGATTGAGCTTTTGATTATACTTTTGTTTTTCGAGTTGCGCTTTCAAATCATCGTTGTTGATTTCGAGCAGCAAGCTTCCTTTTGTTACGGGCTTACCTTCTTGAAAAGAAATGCTCACCACTTTTCCTGAAGCTTCACTTTTCAATTCGAGCGATTCATTGGGTAAAACCGAGCCGGTCACCACCAACTTGTTATCCAACTTGGATTCTTTCAACACGACAGCCTCCACCATCAACTTTTGCTTTCCACCGGGTGGAGTAGCTGCAGGCGCACTCTTACTGGATTTGAGCAAACCCAGTTTGGGTAAAGCAATCAAAAATAAAATCACTAAAATAATTCCGGTCGTGAGAAGTGGTTTTTTCATTTCGCGCTAGTTCAAAAAAATCGATTAATGTGTGCTAAAGTGATGATGCAGCTTTATGATTTGGGGAAGAATCAATTGCGTTTCATCATTTTCAATTATAAAGTTGGCTCTCTTTCTACTCTCTTCTTCGGGGATTTGGGCTTTCATAATTCTGCGCACCGCCTCTTCGGATCGCTGCGGATCTCGCTGTAGCACTCGTTTGATGCGCAGCCACTCAGGCGCAGTTACTACAATGCTTGCATCCAGTTTTTTATATGATCCTGATTCAAACATTAGTGCGGCCTCTCGAATAACATACACTTTTCCACTTTGCTCATCTACCCATCGATCTGTATCCACAGCAACACGAGGATGAACCAGCGCATTGAGTTTATCCCGCTTGTGCGGATGCTGAAAAATCTGTTCACTCAGATAACTTCTGTTTAAACTTCCATCTTCAGCATAAGCCAAATTTCCGAATTCCTCCTTGATTTGATTGACCAATATTCCGTCAGTGGTCATTATAGCTTTCGCTCGGCTGTCAGCATCATAAACAGGTACGCCCAAGGCAGCAAAAACTTTGCAAACCAAACTTTTCCCGGAGCCGATGCCTCCAGTAATGCCAACTTGTAAGGGCTTATTCATTCGCTACTGAATCGATTTCAACCACGCGCGCATAGGCAGGCAAATTGAGATGAGCTGGAATCGCCTTTTTATTCTTGATTCGATTACCTGTGGCTACCAACTGACTTCGCTTTCCTAAAAAGTCATCCTCTTGCCGGATTGGCACAGCCACTTTAAGTTGAATGCTATCCGTTACAAGCGCATTCTTATTTTTCGTCCACTTTACGCGCACAGAAATTACCTTAATCGGCCCCACTTCAAAGATAACCTTCACTTTGGGCGGATTGCTGTTGAGTGTGATGCCTTCCGGCAAATTTACCTCCATCTCCTCTGAATAATTTTCACTGAGTTCTCTTTCTGTAATGAACAATTGAATGCTATCCGGAAGTTCATGCAATTTCGTTTTTGCACCATCTAAAGAAACTGAATCAGGCAAAACTACGATAGGGCTGATAAGTCCATAGCCTTCTTTGAATTGCAGGCTTCGGGTATCAACTACTACCTTGAACAAGTGTGCATCTCGCTCGTCCAGCTTAAGATGGAGTGTGTCTGTCACCACGTAGTTGATTTTGAGTTTGCCAAGTTGTGGTTGAAGCTGTGGCAATAAAGTGGCGCCCACTATTTTTCGGGTTTCTAGTGGCCGCTCAATGGCAATAGTCAATTCCGGATGTTTGATTCCGAAATAGCTACGAAACAGATCCCATCCATTGCCGATTACATTTACGGTAACATAGCGAGGCAATTCGGAAGCCGGAACAAATTTTTCCCCATCGTACTCAAAGCGCAGCGGAAACCGCACATTGGTAGAATAGGATTTGTTGAAAGCATTGAAAAGCCAGAATACGATGGCTACGATGAAGCATAGAATTACGGCCTTCCAGTTGGCGCGATCAAATCGCAACAGATTACCGATGGCTCGTAAAAAATTCATAGGAAGGAAAGGTACGAATTAGCAAAGCGATTACGAATAAAATTTTCCCGATGCCGATTCGTACCGTACTAAAATCAGGCTGCTGGTTTCTTGGCTGCTGCTGCTTTGGTCGAGTCCATCGAGATAGCCGATTTTGAAAACCGGATACGTGCACCGCGCTCTACTTCCAAAATGAAAGTATCGTCTTCCAATTCAGCTACGCGACCGTGCGCGCCACCAATGGTCACCACATAATCTCCCTTTTGGATAGCCTCGGTAAACATCTTTTGTTCTTTGGCTTTCTTTTGCTGTGGGCGGATCATGAAGAAATAGAAAATACCAATAATGGCAACCATTAAAACGATTTGCATGTAAGCTCCACCACCACCGGGTGCTGCTTGTAATAAAATTGAGTTCATACGTAAAATTTAGGGCTGCAAGTTATTTCTTATAAAGCAAACATCCCAAACCGATCAGGCTTGGGATGTCAAAGTATCTTTAATTGATGCGAATTATTTTACGGTCGGGCCATTGGCTCCATCCGGCTTGGCAGTAACCATTGCTTTAAACTTCAAAACTGTTGTTTTAGGCCAAGTGTTGGCTGTAACTGTGATTGTTTTGTTGTTGATACCCGGTTTGCCTTTTGAATCAAACGAAGCCTTTACAAAGCCAGAACCACCAACAGGTATGGGTGTTTTGGTCCAATCAGGATCTGTGCAACCACATGATGGCTGCGCATTTTGAATGATCAAAGGTGCCTGACCAACATTTTTTACAGCATAAGTTACAGTCACTTTCTTTCCTTCATCAATCGTTCCGAAGTCGTGATCGAGGGTGTTGAACTCCATCACAGGTAGAGGGCCTTCCGGCTTTTCTTCAGGTGCTGGTGTTGCTTCGGGCGTGGCCGTAGGCACAGGTGCCGCGGTTTGTTTATTGCTTTCTATCTGGGCCAGGCGGCTTTCTAACTCGGCAATTCTTTTTTCAGATGCTTTATCGCGGCAGCTTACCAACGCAATAAAAATTGCTGCGATTAAGGTTGCTTTTACACTGTTTTTCATATTCGTTTTTGATTTGATTCGTACTTATGATTGCAAAATTAACTGTTAAAGGAATATTCGCGTATGCGAAGCCATGTTTAACAATTCTTTAACTGTTCTTGCCACGCAATTGCTCTAATAATGCGTCCACATCGTCCAACAATTGCTGCGCTTTGTCTTGCGTTTCGTTTACCACTTTTTGACCCTGCGACTTGGCTTGGGTAGTGAGTGGTGTTTCTTTGCCGGAAACCAGATCCGCCAGATAGTCTTCCAGCATCTTTTTGTACTTGTCTAACTTATAGGAGAGCTTTTCGCGGGTATTCGAGCCCTTATCGGGCGCGTAGAGAATACCTAAAACTGCCCCCACCGCTGCTCCGGCCAAAAAAGCCATCAATGCATTACTTCCTTTTTTACTCATAGGTTTTAGTCTTACAGGTTACAAAGATAATAGCTTTCCAGTATTTCGAATTGGTGTTTATTTATTGTCAATCAAGCCTCTTCCACTCTTTTTCAACGCACCGGAATCTTTCATTTTCTTCGAAAGAACATCTAAAATGCCGTTGATAAACTGGCGGCTTTTAGGCGTGCTATATTCTTTGGCTAATTCAATGTATTCGTTGATGGTGACTTTCACCGGAATGTTTGGGAAGCTGATCATTTCGGCAATCGCCATTTCCAAAATAACCCGATCGGTAAGCGGCAATCGGTCTACTTCCCAATTTTTGGTATTGGAAGCAATGAGGTCTTTGAATTCCTGATCTAACTCAATGGTGTTTTCGTAGAGTTTGTCAATAAACTGCTTGTCGTCTTCCCAATCGAGAGACACCTTTTGCAATTCGATCTTGTCTCCCTCAAACGATTTAATGGTTTTGTCTGCCAGACTTTTAATGATGTCTTTGTCTTCGGCCCAGCGAATGTCCTGCTCATCAAAGTAGTCGTTGATGGCATTGCTGGCCAGAATGATTTTGCGCAGCAAATGTTTTAAGAATGCGCGTTGTGCTTCCGCATCGGCTTCTTTTAGCTCAATAAATTTTTGATACTCCTTGTCTTCTTTTACAATCTCACGAAACCAATCGCGCACCAGATTCATTTCGTTGTTCCATCCGGCTGTGCGAAGCAATTCCTTCTTCAGTTCCTCATTTTCTAAAAATGCTTTGATGATGGGCAGACTGATCAACTTGCCGTGCACCGGTTTTTTATCACTGGCGGCTACTTCCGCGAAAGCGATGATCAGGCCCAAGGTGTGATGATAGGTTTCAGTAAGTTTCAGTATTTCGGTAATGCTATTCTTACCTAAATAAGCCTTGTCTTTCTTTACTTGTTTAGTGTATAACTCCATAGCTTCATCTACCACTTTCGTAATGATGGGTTCCGTAACTTCTTTTGGAGTTCCTTGAAAGCGGCTTTCAAAAACGGATTTGGCTGTTTTATGACGCTGGCGTAAAAGTGCTTTGTCTTGCACTTCCATGCTGTTCAGATCGGGTTTAAATCTTTCTTCAATTAAATCGAGGGCGAGCTGGTAGTTGGCTTCTTTGCATTGCTCGAAAGCAAAGATGGATTGCATAATCTTGATGCGAATGGTGCGTCTGTTGAGCATTTGGTAAAGAACGTTGAATGAAGCCGCAAATTACTACTTGCCGTGCAACATATAAAACTGAAAAATCAAAAATTACACAAGCCTTCAAATGAACCAAAACTAGTACCTTTCGTTTTTATCGCACCATGCACGAACTCAGTTATCTCAATAAGTATTTCTACAAGTACAAAAAACCACTCATTTTAGGGCTGATTTGGGTTATCATCTCCAACGTATTTCAAATTTTGCCTGCGCAAATGGTGCGCCACTCTATTGATTTAGTGGTCGATAACATCCGTATCTATCGCTCTTTTGAAAATACGGCAGCACAAGGCAAATTTTTTGATGTGTTTGCCCGTGGCATTCTTGTTTATGCGCTATTGATTTTGGGCATGGCTTTACTCCGCGGATTCTTTCTTTATCTGGTGCGCCAGACGCTCATTGTGATGAGCCGACTGATCGAGTACGATCTCAAAAACGAAATCTTTGAACATTACGAAACGCTGCCGCTGAGTTTTTATCGAAGAAACAATACAGGCGATTTGATGAACCGCATTAGCGAAGATGTAGGTAGGGTGCGTATGTATCTCGGGCCTTCGATCATGTATGGCATTACACTCATTACTCTTTTCATGATGCTTATCCCGCATATGTTCAGCATCAGCGCGAAGCTTACATGGTATGCACTCATTCCGCTACCGATTTTGTCCATCAGTATTTTTTATGTGAATAATATCATCGAGCACCGCTCAGAGATGATTCAAAAAAGTCAGTCGCGTTTGAGCACGTTTGTGCAAGAAGCTTTCTCCGGAATACGCGTGCTCAAATCATTTACACGCGAACAAGAGTCGGTGGCCAATTTCACACATGAGAGTAATGAGTATAAACGCCAATCGCTGAAACTCACACGCGTGCAAGCTCTTTTCTTTCCATTGATTATGGGATTGGTAGGACTTAGCACCGTGCTGACTGTCTATGCCGGAAGTGTAGAGGTGATTAATGGTAGACTTACATTTGGCAACATTGCCGAGTTTATCATTTATGTGAACCTACTTACTTGGCCGGTAACTTCGCTTGGATGGACGAGCAGTTTGGTGCAACGCGCGGAGGCATCGCAAAAAAGAATCAATGAATTCCTTCGCACTAAAACGGACATTGTTTCTGAAAAAAATCTTCAGAAAGAACTGATTGGCAAGATTGAATTCAAGGATGTGTCTTTCACTTATCCTGATACAGGCATCAAGGCGTTGAAAAACATTTCATTCAAGATTGAAAAAGGTGAGTCACTCGCAATTATTGGAACTACCGGCTCCGGCAAAAGCACTGTGTCAAATCTGGTTGCCCGATTATATGATGCAACTGAAGGAGAAATTCGGATTGATGACATTCCTATTAAGCAATATGAACTGATAAGCTTGCGCAGTCAATTGGGCATTGTGCCGCAAGATGTGTTTTTATTCAGCGATACGATTTTCAACAACATTGCTTTTGGTTTAAAGACACCGGACGAAGCGAAAGTAATCAAGGCTGCTAAAGATGCCGATGTGTATGACAACATCATGGGCTTTCCGCAAACTTTTGCTACGCGAGTAGGTGAACGAGGCATCACACTTTCCGGTGGACAAAAGCAACGCGTGTCTATTGCACGTGCCATTGCACGTGAGCCTAAGATTTTGATTTTAGATGATGCGCTTTCTGCCGTGGATACAAAAACCGAAAACACCATCCTCAACAGCATGAAGAAAATCATGCAAGGTCGAACTTCAATCATAATTTCTCACCGCGTTTCATCTGCCAAGCTAGCCAACAAAATCATTGTATTGCATGATGGCAACATGGTAGAAGAAGGCACCCACGAAAGTTTATTGGCGCACAACGGTGTGTACAAAGAATTGTATGAAAAACAAATGCAGGTGGAGGAGGTGGAGTGATTAAAGTAAATAAAAATGAAAAAAATATTATTGCTTCTATTATCAATTGTTATTCATCAACATGCGGCTAGTCAATTCTTTTTGAATTCAAGTAAAAATCTATTGAAGAGCAAAAGAATCGATCAGGCATTGCTTTTAAAGAATGATTCAATTATCGCATTTCATAAATTAAAACTTCCAAACTTTGATTTTAATTCTGATCCTAATCACAGGATAAAGTTAACCCTCAAAGATGGAACTGAAGCAGAAATAAGGCTCAAAGAAATAGAAGCAATCCTTGATCCGAATTCTGGCGAAATAAGTTTCTTGAGAAAAGATGAAGCTGAAAACTATATGTTAGTCACGTGTATTGGGCAGGGAAGAATTAATCTGTATGAAAAAAATACAGCCGGATATGGACCAGGTTTTTCTGGAAACGCTGGAGCTCCTTCGATGTCCATTCAGAAAGAAGTTACAACTTATATAGAAAAGGATGATGTATTTAAGGCGATCAAGTATGGAACCAACAGCCTAGTAAGCATTAACATATCAAATCGAAAGCAAAAAGAGCTTTTACTTTCTCTAGTAGGAGACTTGCCTGAAACGAAGGCAATCGTAGAGGATGTAAATTTTAAAACAAAGTGGCAAAATATTCTTAGAGTCATAAATACGTACAATCTTCATTATTATGATTTAGCTAAAGATTCAAGTTTGAACAATAAGGATTCTTTACGAACAGGTGATCTGATTAAAATGAATTTTTATACCAACAGAAAAATTGGTGAGGGGAGTTATCTGCTAGATGAGAATGGCAATAAGCATAAACTAAGCAAACAAATTGCAGCCACTATTTTATTGCCAAGGTTTAAAGAGTCTAAAATTTGCCTCGTGGCTGACGGGAATCAATACTGCGATATTATCATGGCTATTTCTGAGAAGAATAGTTTCTATGAAATCATTTTAGATGAAGGATTCCTCCACTGTGTACGTGGATTGCGTTAATCTCTCAAAACGCCATCTCATCGGTAATCACCAACGTAGTTCCTGTTAGTGATGTACGATATTTCATGAGCGGGCGCGTAGCAGGCCCACCGGTTGGGTAACCGTCAGAAAAACTATAAGTGGAGTTGCACCCTTTCATAAACAAGCCCGAACCATCCACGCTCACGGGAGGCTCATCATCCAACGAGCAAAGGCGCTCGTAAGCGATGTAAGTATTTTCATCTTGACGATAAAGAATAATTCCCTTCATCCCTCCATCATCGATATATTGATAGCCACCATCGAGTTTTAGTCGCTGGTATTGTGGATAGGATAAATTGATATTGATCGGTGCAAAGGAAGCTTGAGCTTGAGTATCAGGTGCAGAAAAAATCATCACGGCTAAAAACAAGAAACTGCCAGCGAACAACAGCTTGGCGCTGTTTCTGCTACTGGAAGCTTGATACCTGAAACTTGAAGTCAATTTACTTTCCATATTCATAAAATCCTTTGCCTGTCTTTCTACCTAAATGGCCCGCCAAAACTTTTTGCTGTTGAATACGGCTCGGTCTGAATTTTGAATCTTGAAAAAAAGATTGATACAAAGAGGATGTCACCGCAAAGTTGATATCAATCCCAATCAAATCCATCAGTTCAAATGGTCCCATTTTAAAACCAGCCGATCGCATCAGCTTGTCGATCGTGGCCACATCAGCTACACCTTCTTCTAACAACTTCAATGCCTCCACATAATAATGTCGTGCTACGCGGTTAACGATGAAGCCGGGTGAATCTTTTGTCTCTACCGTAATTTTTGAAAGTGATTGCGCAAAATTCTTCATTTGCAAAACCACAGCGGGATCTGTTGTAGCTCCGTTTACTACTTCCACCAACTTCATCAAGTGTGCCGGATTAAAAAAATGTAATCCTACACACTGCTGCGGATGTTTTAATGCAGAAGCAATCTGAGTAATCGAGATAGAGGATGTATTGGATGCTAAAATGGCTCGGCCATCGTTGATTGATTCAAGCTGAGCAAAAAGCTGTTGTTTTACTTCCAATCTTTCAACCACCGCTTCTATTACCAAATCCACTTTCAACTCGGAAATGTTTTTAGATGCACTGAGCAATTCTAGTGTTCGTTGCTTTGCATCCGTAGTTAGTTTGCCTTTGGCTACTGCTGTCTCCAGATTTTGACCAATAGCAACTAGCGCTTTTTGCGAAAGCGTAGAATCAATATCAAACAGAATAGTTTTGAATAGGCTGGGTCATATCACCGATTTGAACTGCCTTAAAAAGCGAAGATCATTTTCGGAAAACAAACGCAAATCATTGATACTATACCGCAACATGGTGATGCGCTCGATGCCCATACCAAATGCAAATCCGGTATATTCTTCCGGATCGATGCCGCCATTTTTCAACACGTGTGGATGCACCATGCCCGATCCTGCAATCTCTACCCAGCCGCTGTACTTACACACATTGCAACCTTTGCCATGGCAGATCAAACACGAAATATCAATTTCCGCACTTGGTTCTGTAAACGGGAAGAATGAAGGGCGCAAACGAATTTTCGTTTCTTGTCCAAACATTTCTTTTGCAAAATGATAGAGTGTTTGCTTCAAATCGGAAAAGCCGACATTCTTATCTACATACAATCCTTCCACTTGATGGAAAAAACAATGTGCACGAGCAGAAATCGCTTCATTGCGATACACTCGTCCGGGCATAATGGAGCGGATGGGTGGCTTTTGATTTTTCATCAAACGCACCTGCACATTGGATGTGTGTGTGCGGAGCAGTACATCCGGATTCTTTTCAACAAAAAAAGTGTCCTGCATCTCACGAGCCGGATGGTTCTCGGCAAAGTTGAGCGCTGTAAAATTATGCCAGTCGTCTTCTACTTCGGGGCCATCCGAAACATTGAAGCCAAGTCGTTCAAAAATTTCGATAATGCGGTACCGTGTTAAGTTCAGTGGATGAAGATTGCCCACTTTGTTCGGTATAACGGGCAGCGATAAATCGATTTGGCTACCAGCCGAATCCGAATTGCTTTCTATTTTTTCCTGAAGCTGCTTGAATTTGCCTTCAGCAAGTTGTTTCAATTCATTCAGCACTTTGCCAATCTTTTTCTTTTCGTCTACAGAAGCTTGCTTGAGATCGTCAAACAATGCAGAGACTTCTCCCTTCTTGCTGATAAATTTCAATCGAAAGTTTTCGAGATCCTCTTTGCTGGCTACCAGAAAGGCCTTTACCTCTTCTTCAATTTTTCTTACTCTTTCTTCCATATTAGTGCGCTCGAGCCGCTTGTGCTCTTTTCAAAATATAATTTATAGCCAGACAAATTAACACAATCAAAGGCAATATTACATGGTCTGTAAAATCACGCAATATCCAAGCCATGCCAATAAAAAACAGGTTGATGGCTGAAAGCGTCAATACCGATTTAGAATGATTGAATCCTAAATTTAAAAACTGATGATGCAAGTGATTGCGATCTGCTTTGAATGGTGACTGCATTTTTCGCAAGCGCAGAATGATTACACGCAGCGTATCGAATACCGGTATGATAACCACCGCCACTGCGGTGGAAACAGAAGCCTGAAACTTTAAAGGATGGCCATCCGGCAAATGGTAATTGGAGTTGATAAACTGTATCGCCATAAATGACAGTAAAAAACCAATCATCAATGCACCAGTGTCACCCATAAAAATCTTGGAAGGTTGCCAGTTAAAGAACAAAAATGCCAGTAATGGTCCGGCAAAAGTCATGGCGATGAGGCCAAATGTTTCCTCGCCTATAGAATGAAACCACAATCCAAAAAAGGTAAGTGAAATAATTCCGATGCTTCCGGCCAATCCATCGAGCCCATCAATCAGGTTATACGCATTTGTTAGTATCACTAAAGTGAGTACAGAAATGATCCACACAATCCAAACAGGAATAAACGGAAGATCTATAATTCCATAAGTAGAGTTGAGTGTGACGCCATTCAAAAACACCAACAAGAAAACCGGTAAAAACTGGCTATACAATTTTTGTTTTGGCGTGAGTGCCAACACATCATCGCGTAAGCCAATAAAAAACATAAGGGAAATAGATATGAAGAGATATTTACTATCCATCCAGTTTTTCAATGACAATGAAATCATGAGAGCAAAAAGAGCACCGGCAAAAATTGCTACACCACCCAGACTTGGAGTAAACGTAGTGTGTATTTTATGCTGACCCGGTGAATCGTATATTTTCCACTGCTTCAATATTTTGATGAGCACAGGGAAAAACAAAAACGAAATCAGAAATGCGATGGCCGTATAGAGGAATAACCGTATGATAACTGTTGGGTTAGGTTTATAGTAAAGTTACTAGGTTCATGCTGATCTAACAAAACGCTGTTTCCTCAGCTATTTTTGTGATAAATACCAATCAATTGTTTTTTCAATACCGCGGTCAAAAGTTTGTGATGGTTTCCAGCCAAGTTCATTGCTGATTTTAGTTGCATCAATAGCATAGCGCTTATCATGTCCAGCTCGATCCTGAACAAATGCGATCAACTTCTTGTACGACTCACCATTGAGGCGGGGCTTTCGTTGATCTAAGATTGTACAAATTCGATCTACGATTTGGTTATTGTTGCGTTCGTTATTACCACCAATATTATACGTTTCTCCGTTTCTTCCTTTTTGAAAAACTAAATCTATTCCTGTACAATGATCTAAAACATACAACCAGTCGCGCACATTTTTGCCATCGCCATAAATAGGAATGGGCTGCTCAGCCAATGCCTTTCGGATAATCGTAGGAATGAGTTTTTCCGAGTGCTGCTTAGGTCCGTAATTATTCGAGCAGTTGGTTGTCACTAAGTTCATTCCGTAGGTATGAAAATAACTGCGCACCATCAAATCGCTGCTGGCCTTTGAAGCTGAGTAAGGGCTATTGGGTGCATACGGAGTTGTTTCAGTAAACAATCCTGTTTCTCCCAAGGAACCAAATACCTCGTCAGTAGACACATGCAAAAATCGTTTTGGCTCCGCTCCTTGTTTAAATTGAAAAGGTGCTTCCATCCAACTTTTTCTCGCCACATCGAGTAGTGTAAAAGTGCCAAACACATTCGTGCGAATGAATGCTTCCGGGCCTAAGATAGAATTGTCCACGTGTGATTCAGCCGCAAAGTGCATCACTCCATCAAATTGATAAGTGGCAAATAATTGTTCTACCAGACTACGATCGCAAATATCTCCTTTCACAAAAGTATAGCGACCATTGTCTTTTACTTCTTCCAAATTCTTAGTGTTTCCGGCATAAGTCAACGCATCCAGGTTTACAACATGGTAATCGGTATGCTCACTTAAAAAGTAGGGAATAAAATTAGAGCCGATAAAACCTGCTCCTCCAGTAACTAAAATATTTTTCATAGTCGAATCATTATCTCTCTATCAACTAAAAATTAAATTTTGCATTTGCCAATGTGGGGTGTTGCTGATCTCGCTTCGATAGAATCACTTGATCCAACGAAATTCCCCACTCAATATTCAATGCAGGATCAGAACAAATGATGCCGCCTTCCGCTTCGGGATGGTAGGTTTCATCACACTTGTAAAGGATTTCAGCCTCGTCACTGAGAACTAAAAATCCATGTGCAAATCCTTTAGGAACTAAAACCTGCTTTTTGTTTTGTGCTGAAAGTTCTAATGTAAAAACTTTTCCAAACGTGCTTTTCTCTTTTCGTAAATCGAGAGCTACATCCAGTATAGTTCCGCTCAACGTTCGAATCAATTTTGTTTGTGCATATGGTGCATTTTGAAAATGCAGGCCACGCAATACTCCTTTACGGGAACGTGACTGGTTATCTTGAATAAAACGGATGTCAACACCTTGTGATTTGATTGCCCCATAATGATACGATTCCATAAAGTAGCCACGGTCATCTTCAAGCACTTTAGGTTCAATAATAAATAAATCGTCAAATCCTGTTTCAATCAATCGCATAGGCTACGCTCTTACTTTTTTCATTACTTGATCACCACTTTTTCGTTCAGCACTTTCATTAAATATTGCCCGTACTGATTTTTCAATAGTGGCTTTGCCAGTTCTTCCAACTGCGCTTTTGAAATATACCCCTTCCGAAAAGCGATTTCTTCTAGGCATGCAATCTTCAGTCCTTGTCGTTCTTCGATTGACTCCACAAAAGTAGAAGCACGCAGCATTGACTCATGTGTGCCTGTGTCTAACCAAGCCATTCCTCGACCTAACAATTTTACGTTCAGGCTTCCTTCTTTCAGATAAAGATTGTTTAAGTCAGTTATTTCCAACTCACCACGTGGAGATGGCTTAATGGTTTTTGCTTTTTCGACCACTGTGTTGTCATAGAAGTACAAACCTGTAACAGCGTAATTTGACTTTGGCTCTTTTGGCTTTTCTTCAATCGATAAAACTTTGCTTTCATCATTAAATTCTACCACTCCATATCGGTTGGGATCATTCACATAATAACCAAAAACCGTTGAGCCTTTTTCAATTTTACTTGCTTGTTCTAATTCTGCCGAGAAATTGTAGCCGTAGAAAATATTATCACCTAAAACCAAACAAGCAGAGCTATCGCCTAAAAAAGACTCTCCCAACAAAAATGCTTGTGCCAATCCATCGGGTGATG
Source organism: Cyclobacteriaceae bacterium (assembly GCA_044228465.1). Classification (GTDB taxonomy): domain Bacteria; phylum Bacteroidota; class Bacteroidia; order Cytophagales; family Cyclobacteriaceae; genus ELB16-189. Next base: position 2,069 of record JBGAUU010000088.1, on the reverse strand, counting down.
GTTGCACTTTGTATTCTAATTTTAATCCTAATGAAGATCCATCACCCAGCAATTGTTGAAAGAGTGGGAGGTCGTGTGGTGTCGAGATAATAAGAATCTCGCGAATGTTTGCCAACATCAACACCGACAATGGATAATAAATCATCGGCTTATCGTAGATGGGAAGCAATTGTTTAGAAACTGCTTTGGTCAATGGATACAATCGTGTTCCAGATCCGCCAGCAAGAATAATTCCTTTCATGTGTTTATAATTTATTTTCTAAAGCCATATGGGCTGAAACAAACATGCAGTTGGTGAATAACTCTCTTAATGGCCATTACCTTGTATTAATCTTTACCTCTCAGTTGATATGCCAACTCGATCGATGGTTTTGCATCTGCTAATCCAAATCCTCGTCCGGCTAAAATCTCCTTATAACTTGTTGTATGTAACTCTGTAAAGCCATCACTAAATTCAATCTCGTTTCCATTCATGGTTAGCGAACGATATGTGCGCTTACCTGCTTTGCGAACTTCTGCGGGTAAATGTTCTTCATTGATACTCAACGACCATTTAATCCGTGCTTTTTCCAGCTCTAAAAATCCTTTGGCATGATCTACTTCGTTCTTCTCAACCGAACTGCTCTTTAATCCACCAAACACCCACAGCAGCATATCAAAAAAGTGTATTCCAATATTAGTGGCAATTCCTCCCGACTTCATTTCTTCACCTTTCCAACTGTGAAAATACCATTTGCCGCGCGAGGTGATGTAGTTCAAGTCCACATCAAAAACTTTACCTGCCGGAGCTGCATCAATTTCTTGTTTTAACTTTTGAATATTGGGATGCAAGCGCAATTGTAAAATCGTATAAACACGTTTACCGGTTTCCTTCTCAATTTCTTCCAAAGCTTCTACGTTCCACGGGTTGAGCACCAAAGGTTTTTCACAAATGGCATCGGCTTGGTGACGCAACGCAAACCGAATGTGCGAATCGTGCAAATAGTTGGGCGAGCAAATGCTTACGTAATCAATCTTCTGTCCTAACCGTTTTAGTTTATCAATGTGTCGGTCGAAGCGCTCAAACTCCGTGAAGAAATCTGCTTTTGGAAAATAACTATCCATGATGCCCACGCTATCGAATCGATCTAATGCTGCCACCAGATTATTGCCGGTGTCTTTAATTGCCTGTAAGTGGCGTGGAGCAATGTATCCGGCTGCTCCTATCAATGCAAAATTCTTCATCGTATAAAAATTAAAGCTTACTTACTTTGCCTTCTTTCAATTGGTACTTGTCGTGGCTCTCTGGGCACTCTGCTATTCCTGCTTTATCAAATACCAATTTATGACCATACTCACTCATCCATCCGGTTTGCTTGGCCGGGTTGCCTACCACCAGTGCATAATCAGGAACATGTTTTGTTACCACCGCACCGGCTCCGATGAATGCATACTGTCCAATATCATGTCCGCAAACAATCGTTGCGTTGGCACCAATGGATGCGCCTTTCTTCACCGTTGTTTTGCTGTACTGCCCGCGTCTGTTGACGGCACTTCGTGGATTAATCACATTGGTGAAAACCATTGATGGCCCAAGGAACACATCGTCTTCACAAATCACTCCGGTGTAGATTGAAACGTTGTTTTGGATTTTCACATTCTTGCCCAACACAACCTCTGGAGAAACCACCACATTCTGTCCGATGTTACAACCTTCTCCAATTTTGCAATTGGGCATGATGTGTGAGAAGTGCCAGATTTTAGTACCCGCACCAATTTCACATCCTTCATCTACGATGGCACTTGGGTGGACATAGTAGGATTTATCTTCAGGCATGGCGGGGATAATCTTTAATAGTTGAACAAATGTACATCAATTCGTCATTCGTCATTTCGGTGTGGATGGGCAACGAAATTACTGTTTTGGAAAGTTGTTCAGTAACAGGAAACGAACCCGGCCCAAACCCATCCATTTTATAAGCAGTTTGATAATGCAAAGGAATCGGATAGTAGATCATGGTTGGAATTCCCTTTTCTTCCAAATACTTTTTAAAATGATCGCGATTTCCGGAGTTAACCTTGATCGTGTA
>JBGAUU010000087.1:0-20495 GCA_044228465.1 Cyclobacteriaceae bacterium | reverse complement strand
GGATTCTCAGCATCCGGTATTGGATAACTTCCATCAGGGTTCGGCACCGGAGGCAAATTATATTGCGCTACGAGTTTGCGAAAGATTTGATTCCAACGGAGCACTCCACCCACGCTCCAATACTCTATGGTTTTCTTTTGGTCAGAAGTTAACTTGCTCTGCATATCTTTTAAGGAAGCCAATTCAGCTAAATAAGCAGCGGAACTAGGTGCCGTTGGTGCCGGCACGGCAATCTGATTATTTGAAGTTAATACAATCGGCAACCATGTGCCGGCATTTGCATCCACATTCGTTGGCGCATACGGATACAGGGCTTCATTTCCGGTAATGTCTTTGCAGCTAAATGGAAATGCTATTAATATAAATGCAATGAGAACGAGACGTTTAGTAAATAGCTTCATGTGTTAAAATTTATTTTTTAAGGTCACATGGAATGGCTCAAACAATCATGCTGTAGGCGAAACTGTCTAGATGGCCATTTCATATCAATTATTGATTTTCTTTTTTAGCAAAATGAAATGTGTAAAGTATGCCGCCCATAACGCTGAACGATTGGCCTACATTAAGGCCGTCTACGGTATAGGCAACTTGCGCGCGCACAGCAAAGTTTTTAGGCTTGGATAAATAATACATTGCCAAAACGCCTACCTTCAAAAAGTTCATTCGGTTGGAAACAAATGGCATATCTTGTTTGCGGATGTCACCACCGCCCAGTGTGTTTTGTTGGGTCAGGTTAATTTCTGTTTGCAAGGCATTCTTGTGATAGCCAATGCTATAGGTGGATGTGAACTGATTCGGCATCCAAACTTGATTCGTAAAATAAATTGTACCATCCGTGTAGTACGATGGTCTGTCCAACGAAACATTGCCGCGCCAAACATATGACCCAGAAGCGCTGGCATACCATCCGTTATTCATTCGGTAGGCTGCGGTCACTCTTCCTGCAACGGTAGTGCTTTGCAAGCCAATGGAGAGGGGCAAAAAGTCAGGAGAATAATTAGTGAGAGGTGTAGAAAATGAGCCAACACCAAACGCTGAAAATTTTCCGGAAGACAATTCCTTCTCTGTAAATTGATATTTAATAGCCAGTGTTAAATCCTGTATGCCGTCCAATCCTAATAAGGTGCCACCACTTGCATTCGTAGTAACATACGGTGCCATGGCAATCAGATTGATTTTATTTGTCAATCCATAATTGCCCACCCACATCAGTTGCGTGGTGGTGAGTGTGCCAATGTTTTGGTTATCTCTTTTCAGCGATCCTTCCCAATAATTTTTCCATTGGTCGTAGGTGTACATGAAGCCAGTACAAAAATCTTTCTTCGGCATCATCAGATGGTCGGTGATGGTTTGCGCGCTGGCGGAACAGAGCGAAACAATCGAAATACTCACGGCAAGTAGATATCTTGTCATAGTTAGAAAATGGTTAAAACCGCATCTCCTTTGTTGGATATGCTTAGTGAAACAAAAAATTACTTCGTAGCCAAACAGCTACTACAGTTGATAAAAAATGATTACTGGATTTGAAAACGCATCCGAAACGGACGCTCAGAAAATAAACCAATTATGCCTCGGGAGGCTGCACAATGTGCTGATTGAATTGAAAGCTGTAAAGATCGCTTAATACTATTACCGGAGTGGCGGAAAAATTCCAACCATATGTTACTCGTTCAAGAGAAGTTGTGAATGAAATAAAATCTTTTGCAAACTGTGCAACTGTTTTAGTGCTTTGTTTGGCATTGATCGGCTTGTCGGTGTATGACTTTACATAATCGGCCAACGCCTGATTGATTGTTTGTGTCTGTTGATCTTTTACACAGACAATATATAAGGTATCGCTTTGCAATTTCTGTTTTACTAATCGATAAACCTGCCCTTCGTGCTCAAATTCACCATCTACGCGCTCAAATTCTCTGGAGTCGGTTGCGTAGGGAATCGTAATAGGAACTTTGATTGTTACTTCCTGCTGATCATAGTTTTCGGCATCGAATTGCTGACGCATCGCTACCTCCGAAGAGAACCGCAAACCCACAAATACACCATAATATCCCACCACATTGAGCAGGAAAACGATGAGTAAAATAAGGGTAATGGTTCTTTTCACAGTTTCAAATGTAGAAGTTTCGATCAGAAATCCAAAACATTCATTCAATCAATCAAATCGAATCGCTTTCACCGGGCTGATTTTCACAACCCACGAGGCGGGCAAAAACAACACCAACATCACCAATCCAAATACAATCAGGTTCAGCATGATTACCGTCCACACCGACCATTCAATCGGCACGTAGCTCACATAATAATCATGGGGATTTAATTTCATAATCTTAAACTGATCTTGCAGCCAACAGACGCCCAAGCCAATGATATTTCCCCAAATCAATCCACGTGCTATTAAATTCATACCATTAAACATAAACACTGCGCGCACCGTGCCATTGCCGGCACCTAATGCTTTCAGCACACCCACCATCGGCACTCGCTCCATCACCAAAATCAAAATAACCGAAACCATGTTCATGGATATCACAAACAAAATAATACCGAGCAAAATTTTCACTTGTCGCTTAATCAAATCCAACCATTCAAATAGTTGTATAAACCGATCGCGCACCGATTCAACATACAAATCAAAATCCATCGAGTTAGCCAGCGTTAGGCGCGCGTGTTCCAGTGCGGCAATATTATAATCAAACGAAAGCAATGATTGCTTTTCCGGAACTTCAAAAAAAAGTGTGTCACTCTCTTCGTCATGGTTGACAAACGGTAAATTCTGTTTCCATAAGTCAAATCCATTTATCTTATCCATATCCAGCGTTACCTCCAGTCCTCCCGCTTCGTCCACATTCCAGCCATTCAATTGTTGCACCATACGCAAGTCGCCAATCAACACCTTGCCATCAAAGTAGTCGGACAAGTTTGTTTCATACAAGCCCACAATCTTTAGTTTACGAAACCGCGGAGGGTTTTGAAAAAAATGCAAGATTATATCTTCGCCCACCTTCACATTCATTTTGTTGGCAATCAATCGGCTGATCACCACTTCTTTCGAATATCCTGAATCCGTAAAGTGGATGAAGCGGCCTTCCACCAAATTCTCTTTAAAAAATGTTGGCGACTCCGCAAAATTTCCGGTGCCGCGCCCTACTCCTTTAAAAATAATACCAAGCACCTCCCGCTCCGTTTTTATCAATCCCGCCTTGTGGCTATACTCTTGCATATGCTTTACAAACGGAAATCGCTCCGGCTGCTCATACATAGCAATCCTAAAATTGAAAGGCTCTTCTTCTACCTCATTATTCGTAGTGTGTTTCAAAATCAAGAGATGGTTGCTGAAGGAATAAATCTTATTCTTCACAGCTGTTTGAAACCCCTGCATAATCAAAAAAGAAACAATCGCTGCTGCCAAACCAACGGCAATAGTCGCCACGGCAATTTTGTGAATGATCGAAGCAAATCCGCCCGAGGTTGTTTGCCGAAGTCTTTTCGAAATGAAGTAAGAAAGGTTCAAAGAATAACTAAATTTGATTTCCAGCAAATTAGATAAAATGATTGATACCTCACACACTCAAAACTTTGGCGGCCTGACTCCCGATAACTATCGTACCGATAGCCATCGGGAGCACCGGGCTTTTCGCTACAAGCCACGCCAACAAGCAACTGTCAATTTAAACAGTTCAAGCAAGCGTGTCTTTTCGCTACAATCCCTGGCCGATGCTACTAACATCAGGCATTGCGTCACGGCATGTCTACTCATTCTATTCAGCTTCACCTCATCGCAAGCGCAAAAAATACAAATGGGTGCCGAGCAACTCGATGTGCTCCTCGCTAAATTGGGACAACAGCGTGCGGCACTCCTCGTCAATCACACCGCCACTATTGGCAAAACACATCTCGTGGATTCGTTGCAAAAAAGAGGCGTAGTTCTTCAAAAAATATTTTCTCCCGAGCATGGCTTCCGCGGAGATGCCGATGCCGGTGAAACTGTGAAAGACGGCACTGATGCAAAAACCGGCTTGCCGGTAGTGTCGCTTTACGGTTCCAACAAAAAACCAACAACCGCACAGCTAGTCGATGTAGATATTGTCATCTTCGATATTCAAGATGTAGGCGTGAGATTTTATACATACATCAGCTCCTTGCATTATTTAATGGAAGCCTGTGCCGAACAAAACAAAAAAGTAATTGTACTCGATCGTCCCAATCCACATGGCAACATGGTCGATGGCCCTATTCTCGATTCTTCGCTCAAATCATTTGTGGGTATGCACCCGATTCCGATTGCGCACGGGCTCACCATTGGCGAGTATGCACAAATGATTAATGGCGAAGGTTGGCTGGAAGGAAAAAAGAAATGCCCGCTCGAAGTGGTGCCTATGAAAAACTACAACCACTCCCTATTCTATTCCATTCCCATCAAGCCATCGCCCAATCTGCCCAACGATCAGGCCATTGCATTGTATCCGTCTACTTGTTTGTTTGAAGGCACTGCATTAAGTGTTGGCCGCGGCACACAGCATCCCTTCGAGTGGATTGGCCACCCTGATTTGAAAAATCAGCCTTTTCAATTTACGCCTGTTACCATTGTGGGCATGGCCAAAAATCCACCCCACGAAAACAAAGTATGTTATGGCATCGACCTGAGCAAAGAAAAAACGACCAACGAAATTTCACTCAAGCACCTCATTCGTTTCTACCAACAGTTTCCCGACAAGGAAAAATTTTTCATTTCCTACTTTGATAAACTGGCCGGCACCAAAACGCTTAAGGAGCAAATCAAAAAAGGCCTAAGCGAAAAGCAAATCCGCGCTACCTGGAAAAAAGACTTGGCAGAATTCAAAAAGAAAAGAAGCAAGTATCTTTTGTATCCTGAAAAATAACTTTTATGAAACGATTCTTGCGCATCCTTCGAATTGTCGGTTCAATAAGTTTGGTGTTGGTCGTGTTTGGCTACTGGTATTTATTTACCGACAATCCATTTCCTTCGGTTGATACGCAAGGGTTAATACTAACTACCAGCAAAAACATTCCGGAAGGAACAGCACAGCTAAACTTAAACGACAGCACTCAAAAAAATATCATCGCAAAAGATGGTTGGTTTCGCGATCCGCTCGGCCGCGTGATGATTCTTCATGGCATTAATGTAAGCGGAAGCAGCAAAACACCTTTCACCCCTTCCATTCCCAGCTATCAAAAAGAAAATTTTTATGAAAGCGTCTACACTGTTTCATTTGTAGGTCGACCGTTTCCATTGGCCGAAGCCGATCAGCATTTCGGGCGTCTCTATCAATGGGGCTATCGATTTGTGCGCTTGCTCATCACGTGGGAAGCGATTGAACACGCAGGCCCCGGCAAGTACGATGAAGAGTATCTCAACTACGTGCAAGCTATTGTAAAAAAAGCAGCTGACCATCACATCAACGTATTCATCGATCCGCATCAGGATGTGTGGAGTCGATTCAGCGGTGGCGATGGCGCTCCGTATTGGACGTTGGAAAAAGCAGGCTTCGATCCACTCAAGTTTACAGAAACCGGTGCAGCCGTTATTCACAATGTAGAAGGCGATCCCTTTCCAAAAATGATTTGGCCCACCAATTACGATAAGTTAGCCGCGGCTACCATGTTCACCTTGTTCTTTGGCGGAAATGATTTTGCACCCGCAGCAAAAATGGATAGCATTTCGGCACAAGACTATTTGCAATCACATTACATCAACGCCATTTTGCAAGTAGCACTTAAACTAAAAGGAATGCCCAATGTGATTGGCTTTGATACATTCAATGAGCCATTCACAGGTTACATTGGCATCAACGATTTAGATTCGCTCGGTCTTCTCAAAAATGGATTGATGCCTACGTACTTTCAGGGAATGGTAGCAGGTGGCGGCAACACGGTGGAAGTAGGCCGCTACGAATTTAAGTTGAGCGGCCCAACCGAAGTGGAAAAAGTTTCACTGAACCCCAATCGCCTTTCAGTTTGGAAAAAATCAGCTCCTGACATTTGGCAACAGGCCGGAGTGTGGGGCTATGACGAAGAAAAGAAGCCGGTTCTTTTTCAACCCGATTATTTTAAAATTAGAAATGGCAAGCGTGTCAATTTTACTGAAAACTATTTCAAACCTTTTGCGGAAAAATTTGCGGAAGCTATTCACTCGGTCGACAGCTCGTGGCTAATTTTCACCGAAGCTGCTTTGCATACGGAGTTGCCTGTCTTCGATCCACAAGTGAGCAAACACATGGTCAATGCCGAACATTGGTACGATGGAGCTACACTATTATTAAAAGAATACTCGACATGGTTTGGCGTGGATACGCAAAAAACGAAGCCGGTTTTTGGTCAATCAACCATACGCAAAACGTTTCACAACAACATGGCTTCGTTCAAAGAAGAGACACAACGAACACTCGGCAATCAACCCACATTAATCGGAGAATTTGGGATACCCATGGACTTGCATGAAAAAGAAGCGTATAGCAACGGCAATTACCAAGATCAGGAAGATTGTCTCGATCGATCGTTTCGTGCGATGGAATCGAACCAACTCAGCTACACGTTGTGGAATTACACCACTGACAATACAAACGCACATGGCGATGGCTGGAATGGCGAAGACCTCTCTATCTACAGTACGACATCTCAAAAAACAAAATCAGCTGAATTTAAAGGAGCTCGGGCAGTCGCTGCCGCCATTCGCCCCTATCCTTACAAAATAGCTGGCGAACCAGTTCATTATTTCTTCGATAAAGATGAAGGTGTTTTCTTTCTGGAATTTACTTCATCCGGAGATCCAAAAATTCCAACTGAAATCTTCGTGCCATCATTCCATTTCGAAAAAGGGTTTGACGTGCAACACACCCCCGGCCAGTTAAAATTCGATAACAAAAACAGTTTGCTGCTGTTCTACCCAGCAGCAGCCGGAGAGCAGCGGTTGCTTATCAAACGTATAGCAGACTAAAGCTTGCATTGCAATGACCAAACAAGAAAAAGCCGATAAAATCATTTCGATATTAGAGAAACTATATCCTACAGTAGAGGTACCCCTTCATCACAAAGATGCATACACACTTCTTGTGTCTGTGCTGCTTTCTGCACAGTGCACCGATGAGCGCGTAAACAAAGTAACTCCACATCTCTTTAAGGTTGCCGACAATCCGTATGACATGATGAAGCTTTCCGTAGAAGAGATTCGCGAAATCATCAAGCCCTGTGGATTGTCACCTATGAAATCCAAAGGCATTGCCGGGCTTTCAAAAATATTGGTAGAAAAATACGATGGGCAAGTGCCCGATAGTTTTGAAGCATTGGAAGCACTTCCGGCAGTAGGACATAAAACCGCCAGCGTGGTGATGACGCAGTGGTTTGGCAAACCCGCCTTTCCGGTTGACACACACATTCATCGCCTCGCTTATCGCTGGACGTTGAGCACCGGCAAAAGTGTAGAGCAAACCGAGCGCGATTTGAAAAAAGTGATCCCTATCGAAAAATGGAATAAGGCGCACTTGCAAATCATCTACTTCGGTAGAGAATACTGCCCGGCTCGCGGCCATGATTGGAAAACCTGCCCCATCTGCAAAAAGTATATTCGGAAAGAATTACGCGACTAATTCTACTATAAATTGTCTATTTTAGAACCCCGCAAATTGAAGGCAACCTTCAATTAACGGTTTCTTAAATCTGTTCAAATGAATCCACTTCGTATCATTTTTATGGGCACTCCCGAGTTTGCAGTGCCGAGCTTAGAAATACTCATTGAAAATAAATTTCAGGTGGTGGCAGTAATTACAGCTCCCGATAAACCGCAAGGTCGCGGACAAAAACTAACTGCTTCACCGGTAAAAGAGTGTGCGTTGAAATACAATATTCCGGTATTACAACCCACGAATCTGAAATCACCCGAATTTTTAGAAGAGTTAAAAAGTTATCAAGCCAATTTGCAAATCATTGTTGCCTTTCGGATGTTACCCGAAGTAGTGTGGGCAATGCCTGCGATTGGCACATTTAATTTACACGGCTCACTCTTGCCCCAATACCGCGGAGCAGCTCCGATCAACTGGGCGATCATCAACGGAGAAGAAGAAACAGGTGTCACCACCTTTTTTCTGAGACACGAAATTGATACCGGTAGTATTATCTTTCAAGATAAAGAACCCATTCGTGAAAATGATGATGTGGGCACCGTATATGAGCGGCTCATGAACAAAGGCGCACAACTTGTTTTGAAGACCGTGCGAGCAATTGAAGATGGAAACTATCCTTCCGTTCCGCAGCCAAGTGGTATTGAAATAAAACACGCGCCTAAAATCTTCAAAGAAACAGGTGAGATTAACTGGAATCAACCGAGTGAGCAAATCCGTAATTTTGTGCGAGGATTGAGTCCTTACCCGGCTGCATGGACGACATTAAATGGAAAAGTGTATAAGGTATTTCGGGTGTTTTATCTACCTCCCAACGCAGGCAATCCAACTCAAAGCATCGGCTCCTATCAAACCGATAACAATACGTATCTTTATATCAAAACTGCTGATGGCTGGATTTCGATTGAAGAATTTCAGCCGGAAGGAAAAAAGCGGATGGCCGTAAAAGATTTTTTCAGAGGTAATAAAATTTAAGAACTGAATGATTATTTCATTGATAGCGGCTCGTACACAAAACGGAGTGATCGGAAAAAATAATGATCTGCCCTGGCGCCTACCCGATGACATGAAATATTTTATGCAAACGACCTCAGCACATTATGTGGTGATGGGTAGAAAAAACTATGACTCAATTCCTGAAAAATTTCGACCGCTTCCCAACCGCACCAATATTGTTGTGACTCGTCAAGTTGATTTTGTCGCTCCACAATGCACCATTGTTCATTCATTAGCTGATGCGATTCAGTTAGCTAATAAAAATCAGCAGCACGAGCTATTTATCATTGGCGGTGCCGAAATTTATAAACTTGCGATGCCCTCCGCGAATCGCTTGTACCTAACTGAAATTCAAGCAGAGCTGGAAGGAGATACGTACTTTCCTTCATTCGAAAAAAGTGAGTGGAGAGAAACTTCGCGCAAGCATCATCCGGTAGACGAGCGCCACCGTTTTGCTTTTGATTTTGTGATCTACGAAAAAAAATAACCCATATGGAAACGCACAGAAGAATACTATCGATTTTGTTTATTGTTCATGGTGTGCTACAAGCCATCGGCATGTTGCTTGTCTCATTATTCTTATCCGCTTTTCTGCCTTTGATTTTTGCAGAAGCAGAACCGGAAGCTCGCGAAATTCTGGAATGGCTTATGCCTTTTATTCAGTTTATCAGTACTGCCATCATTCTACTTCTATCGATTCCATCGATTGTAGGAGGCATTGCACTTCTAAACGGTAAAAAGTGGGCGCTCACATTGTTGCTCGTATTAGGATGCCTCAAGCTATTATCATTTCCGTTTGGCACCGCACTTGGTATTTATAGCATTTGGGTCTTCATTGAAGATAAGAAAGTAACACCATAGTCGTATGTCTTCTTTAACATCAAAAGTAATTTGGATTACAGGCGCCTCGTCTGGCATTGGTGAAGCCCTCGCTTATGCATTGGCGAAAGAAGGCGCGCATCTAATCTTATCCGCCAGGAGAAAAGAAGAATTGGAACGGGTAAAAGGAAATTGCAAAGGCACTGATCCCGCCAACATTCATATTCTCCCATTGGATTTAGCAAAAGCGGAAACGCTACAACTAAACACAGAAGCGGCCATTCAAATTTTTGGCAGAATTGATATACTCATCAATAATGGTGGCATCAGTCAGCGAAGCTTGGCACGCGAAACCAAACTGGAAGTAGACCGAGCTATTATGGAAGTAGATTACTTCGGCACTTTAGCACTAACGAAATACTTATTACCTCACTTTCTAAAAAGAAAATCCGGGCACTTTGTAGTAACGAGTAGTGTGATGGGAATTATCGGAACGCCTTATCGCTCGGGCTACGCAGCCGCCAAACATGCCCTCCACGGTTTCTTTGACTCGCTTCGCGCGGAAGTATGGAAAGAAAATATTTTCGTCACGCTAATTTGTCCCGGTTGGATTCGTACAAATGTTACGCTGAACGCGATGATTGGTGACGGTTCCAAATTGAATGAAATGGATAAAACCACAGACCAAGGACTTTCGGCTGAATATTGCGCAAAGGAAATCATAAAGGCTATTCAGAAAAGAAAAGAAGAAGTGTATATCGGAGGATCGAAAGAAGTTTTTGCTGTCTACACTAAACGCTTTTTTCCTAAACTTTTTTCTCACATTGTGCGCAAGGCTAAAGTAAGATAAACCGTAAACCAACACGATCATGCTTAAATGGATTGATGTGATTCGATTTTCAAATAAAGGAAATCCAACACCCCCAACACGGGTTGAAAAAAGTAATGAAGAGTGGAAAAAATTTTTGACAGTTGAGCAATTTCAAATTACCCGATTGAAAGGAACTGAGCGCCCCTTCACAGGCGAATACTGCGAAGCGCATGAGCCGGGTCGCTATGCATGTATTTGCTGTGGTACTCCTCTATTTGACTCTCGATTAAAATTTGAATCAGGCACCGGTTGGCCCAGCTTTACACAACCGGTAGAAGAAAATGTAGTGGCTTATCACAAAGATTCCAGCTACGGCATGGTGCGTGTAGAAGTATTATGCAATGTATGCGACAGTCACCTCGGCCACATCTTTCCGGATGGCCCCGAACCCAGTGGCCTCCGGTATTGTATCAACTCTGCATCACTTAAGTTATTGAACGATGAATAAATTTATTTTGTCTATTGGCATTCTTTCCATCTTCATGCTAAGTTGTCAATCTTCGAAAGAAAAGACTTCAACTTATTATCATGAAACCTATCGTCCACAAATTCACTTTACACCAGAAACCAATTGGATGAATGACCCGAATGGATTGGTTTACCTCGATGGTGAGTATCATCTGTTCTATCAATACAATCCCTATGGCAACACGTGGGGACACATGAGTTGGGGGCATGCCGTAAGCACTGACTTATTGCATTGGCAACATTTACCCATCGCTTTGCGCGAATACCAGAATCGGATTACCAACGACAGCACAATGATTTTTTCAGGCACGGCCGTAGTTGATAAAGATAACACAGCTGGATTTGGAGCGAATGCGCTGATTGCTATTTTCACTTCCAATGTTCACAAAGACAATCAGGGATTACTACAACATCAAAGCCTTGCCTACAGCACCGACAAAGGGCGCACATGGACATACTACAAAGAGAATCCAATTCTGAGTATTCAACGAAAAGATTTTCGCGATCCAAAAGTTTTTTGGTACGAGCCGCAACAGAAATGGGTGATGGCACTAGTTATTCCAGATCGCTACACCGTTCAGTTTTACGATTCAAAAAATCTATTGAATTGGAACATCACCGGTTCTTTCACCGACTCAGGAGATACTACTCGTATTTGGGAGTGTCCCGATTTATATGAGTTGCCCATCGAAAATGAAAACAAAACCAAATGGGTGCTGTCACTTTCGGGCGGACATCCGCAAGGACCGAAGTTTGTGGGCATGCAATACTTCGTGGGTGAGTTTGATGGAAAGACTTTTTCAAAAGACACTTCCGATCGTACACCCAGCTACGTGGATTTTGGAAAAGATTTTTATGCCGGCATCGTGTACAACAATCTCGATCAACCGAGCAAGAAAAAAGTAATGATTGGCTGGGTGAACAACTGGACGTACGGAAATCAAATTCCTACTTCGCCCTGGCGTAGTGCCATGTCGTTGCCGCGCGAGTTGAGTCTGGCGCACGATTCATCCGGATTTGTACTGCAACAAAAATTGGTGGGATTAGAAAACTTAAGGGGAGAAAAGATAGTATCTTTTGAAAAGGAAAGTTTTACTGGTCCCTTTGAGTTAACTGCCACCCTTTCAGAAGAAACAGCTTTGGAACTGTTTACGGAGGTCGGAGACCGTTTAGTGATTTCGTATGTGGAAGGTGCCATTTCAGTAGACCGCGTAAAAACGAAAACAGATTTCCATCCGGACTTCGCCAGTGTAGAATCATATGATGTGCCCGGCTATCCGGCATCCGTAAAAGTGCGATTGGTGGTAGATCAATCCATCGCTGAAGTATTTATCAACGATGGATTGGGTGTGATCACTGAACAATTCTATTTTCAACAACCAACGATTAAAGTTAAAACAGCCGGAGATGTCAAAATAAACGAAGGGTATCACTTAAAAGGCGTTTGGAGAAAGTAGTTCGTTTGATTAGGGTTTACGATGATGCTCGGCCATTTCGATTACGGCCTTGAGCATTCCCATCATACCAATTCCTAAACCTAAACAACCAATGGCCAGTTCATTTAAGGTTGAATTGTTAGAAATCAATGTGCCGAACAAACCTACCGCAACAAAAAGACCAACCAGAACGGCCACAGCGAAAATAAATCGTTGTGCATATTTAGGATTTTCAAATACGCGCTTAGATAAACTGTTTTGGGTTTTGGTGGTGTCCTGTAATGTTGAAAAACTCACGCCTAATCCTAGAAACATGAGCCCCTTGTTGATATCCGGAAAAGAAGGTGCTCCGGTGAAAATAAACTCGCGATAGCAATAGTAAAGAGCAACAATTAAAAAAGGGTATTGCAAATAACTGATGAGGTGAAATGTTTTTTTAGAATCAGGCATAGGGTGGATATTAGTATTACAAGAAACTCATTTTTTCGATAAATAGGTTATTGGGTTAAGATAAAACATTTTCTTCCAACCTTGTTCGCTACGATCGACTCGCCATAAATAAGGAAACAAGGTAATGATACTATAATGCAGATGCGGAGGCTTGCCCTTCGCATTACCTGTATCACCGACTGTCCCAACACGATCGCCAGACTTAACAAAATGAAACATTTTTTCATCGATAGAACTCAAATGCGCGAAATAATGCACGCGCCATTTTGAGCCCAGCACCAACACTACTTTTCCGCCCATATTATATTCACCCGTCCACAAAACAATACCATCAGTAGATGAAAGTACGGGCACACCTCGTTTCGCGAAAATATCTACTCCTTTGTGAACACCAGATTTTCCCCATGGTGAATACCAAAAAGACTTTGCGTGATAACTGGTTGCATTCGCACCGTCTACCGGCATAACTATCCGCTGAGGTAAAAGAAATCCAATGAGCGCAATTGCCAATAACACATATCGCCACCGAATTCGCAGGAAAACAATCATACTTTTAATTGTGATTTGACTTCCCTTCTAAAAAAATCCGAACATCATCAGTCCAAGTATCGCGGTATTTCAACAGATAACTTTCATGACCTGCCTCGGGATAAATCTTTAAAAATTTCAGTCCGGCCAAATTTGCGAAAATGGCTTTCGTCTCTTCCCTACTCACCCGGTTGTCTTTCGCTCCATAAAGTAATAAAGTCGGGCAATTAATTTTTGATGCATACGTAACAGGATTATGACCAAATGCCCAAAATCCATTTTGTACTCCGCCCCAAAATACAATCATAGAAGCAAATGGAACTGAAGGCAATTCCATAAGACGAAATCGAGCTTCTACTGTTTGATACATTGTTCCAAACGGGCATTCAATAATGATTCCTTTTACCTGCAACGGATCTTCGGCCAATGCTTTCATAATGGCAACTGCGCCCATCGAAACCCCAAATAAATATATATTTTGCTCACCCTGTTTTTGTACGTATTCAAATGCTGTTCGCACTTGTATCGCTTCACTAAACCCAATAGTAGTTTGGTTTCCCTCTGAATTTCCGGAGCCCATAAAGTCGACCAACAAGGTGTTATAGCCGAGTTGCCAGAATATTTCTGCGTGATTTAGCAAGGAAGATTTTTCGGCTGCATAGCCATGAAATAAAATAATCGTTCCAATGGCATTCGCTTGTTTCACATACCAGCATTCAATCTTGCGGTTGCTCTGCAACATCACCGTTTCAAATGGAACTGTTGGCGTCTTCGAATTAATAGGTCTTGGGTTTTGCACACCCGTAAAAAGTGACTTCCATGCAACAGATGAAGCCCCGTTATTGATCTTCGTGCCGATAGTTGGTTCCTCAAAATGAGTAAAGCGGTAAGATCTTACGATTTTCCTTTTGGTAAAGTGAAGCTTCATCATCACATGGTTTATTGAATTATTCTTCCGGACTTCACAACAATCTCCGAACCCTCCGCCAGAAAAACAGATTTAGGTTTTTCGTTTTTCAGGAAAGCAAAATCATTTCCATACACATCGTGGAAGTCAACATCAATTTGTGAATCGATGGCTGGATGGACTTGCCAAGTGGGATGTTCTACTCCGTATTCCGATGTTTTCGTGGGTGAAAGTTTTGTGTACCCCCAATAGTGTTCAGTAATAAATTCTTCTTCGGAATCTTTATGCACTAAAGCACTTTTGCTTTCAGCGGTAACCTTAAATGAGTTCCACAACTTCTTTTTCCATGCATACTCCACTACCAATCGATCTTCAGTTGTTGTCCATAAATGGCGCATGGGCATCGTTTCATATTTTTCTCCATAAACCGTATTCGCCACAAAAGTGAGCGCTGGCTTGGGAACGATCTCTTTGATAAACACAACGCCTCGCTTCCATTCGCCATCCTGTAGAAAGCGAACATAAAATCGAAGGTTTACTTCTTCAAAGTTGGCGTGAAATGGAATTTTAAATCCGAGCAAACGAGTATTCAAAAACATGAATCCAACCAAGCTGACATAGCAGGTGTTGTTCCACAAATCAAGCTCCGTTTTGTACGGCAAATACTTTTTTAGTAGAGAGAGATCAACCGCATAGTTCGCCATGGCCAACTTACGCCATTCTGCTTCTAAAAAAGTCCTTGCCATAGCTTGTGTTACTTCACCGGCTCACGATGGCCCACCCATGTAAATCTTTTCGTTACATACTCGGGGTTCGTGAATGATGCATTGCCGGATGGATTACCTCCTGTTACGTGAAAGTCAGAGAAGGCTGCATTTTGATTCATGTAAATGCCTCCCACCAAATTGAAGGAAACTGGTGTTGCGGCCAATGCCATTTCATCGGCAATCTGATCGCGAACGGTTGAGTCGGTGGTGTAAGCACCACATGAGATGGCTCCGTGTTGTTGCGCGAGCGATTGTGCCAGCGCAATGGACTCGTCTGTATTTTTTGTTTTGATAAGAAGCGCGATGGGCCCAAACAGCTCTTTGCTGAAAATATCTTTCTTGCTGCCATCTACTTCAATCACCACCGGAGTTGCTACACGCGCATTTTTAAATTGTGGGTTCTCAAATGTCCGCGACTTCAACCAAACTTTGCCATCAATTTTTTCAGCATCGATTACGCGTGTGGTCGTATTTTTGTTTTGCACCGCGCCTAACACAAACGGACCTGCTTTCGGATTGTCGATGAGGCCATTGATGTTTGCTACAAATTTTTCTGCGAACTCATCAAACGAAACCGAACCGGCTGGGGTTTTTATTCCACTGGCCGGGATGTAGAAATTTTGAGGAGCGGTACACATTTGCCCGCTGTATAAATTGACGGAGAACGCAAGATTGGCTGCTACCTTGTCTACATCTTCTACTGAATCTAAGATGACAGAGTTAACGCCTGTCTTCTCCGTGAAAACAGCTTTGCCTGGAAGTGCTTCTAAATAAGAACCAAATGCAGAATTTCCGGTGAAGTCAATCAGCTTTACACTTGGATGTTCGGCTAATTCTTTGGTGATCATTTTATCAAATGTGTCTGCGGCCAACTGGCAGGTATTGGGATCCAAATTGTTTTCTTGTAACACCTTTTGAATCTCCACTACAAAAATAGCGATCGGCAGAATCGCACCGGGATGTGGTTTAACAATTACCGAATTGCCTGTGATTAAACTTCCGTAGATGCCGGTTACAGAATTCCACGTAGGAAAAGTTGAACAACCAATCACGACCGAAATGCCTTTGGGTACGGCACGCCACTCTTTGTTGAGTTGCAAATTGAATTTGCCCATGGGCTTTTCCCAAATAGCGCTGGATGGAAAGCGATTCAATTCTTCATACCCCGCAGCGATTGCTTCCAGCGCACGATCTGCCGCATGTGGGCCTGATGCTTGGAAGGCCATCATATATCCCTGACCGGTAGTATGCATGGTAGCATACGCCACTTCAAAGAAGCGGGCTTTCACACGCTCCAACGACTCCATTAAAATTCCGGCACGATCTTGCGCAGATACTTTGCGCCATTGATGAAAAGATTTTTGTGCACGATCAATTAATGTGTTAGTGGAAAAAATAGGATAGTTAACTTTCAACTCCTCCTGCAAGTAAGGCGATTCCTCTTGCCCGGCCCATCCTTCGGGATTGGTTTGCAACAACTCGTCAAACTTTTTACCCAATGCCTGCTTGAATTTGGCCTGACCATCGGCATCGGCTGTCTCGCCATATACTGCGGGTGCGGGGTGCTCAACAAAAGCTGCATAAAAGGTGCGTGCATGCAAAGCGTCAATGGCTTTGATAATAGTAGGTTGATGTTTTTCGAATAATGTCATAGTCAATTGTTATTTGGAACCAAATACTTTCTTCAACAAATCGGTGGTGCGGGCAGCCGGATCTTGACGGATGCTCTTTTCTTCCTTGGCAATCATGGTAAACAATCCCTGAATGGCCATGTCGGTAGCGTATTCGTTGAGATTTGGATTTACCTTGGTGATGAACGGAATGCGATTGTAATTATTAACGAGGTCGCCATAGTATTTGGTGGCTTGTACTTTATCTAAAGAAGCCTGCACAATGGGTTTGAATTTCTCTTTCAATTGTGCGGTGGTTGTCTTTTTAAGATACTGAGTAGCGGCATCGGGTTGGCCTTTTAAAATGGCAAACGCATCATCGATCGTCATTTGTTTGATCGCGGCCACAAAGATGGGTTTCGCTTCTTTTGCGGCTTCTTCTGCTCCGCGATTTAAGGTAACTACAAACTTATCTACTTCTTTTCCCATTCCTAAAGCACGCAACTTGGTCTCGACCATTTTGACATCTTGTGGAAATGGAATTTTGATCTCCGGATTTTTATAATAGCCGTCTAATTTAGAGATCAAATCGGTGCCTTTGCTGACACCATTCACCAACGCTTCTTTTAGTCCGTTCGTAACTTCGGCTGTGGTGAGTGGCTTAGAAGGATCTAATACTTTTTTTGCATCGTTGAGAATTTTGTCTAGCTGAGCAAACGAGCTGCTACCCACAAGCATGAGGGCGAAGAAAATGTATTTTTTCATAATTGATTGAATTCGTTTACGAAGGTACGGAATCAAAACTTAAACGCGATGAAATAGTTATTCATATGGGCTGAACAAAATTTGATATAAAATGATGCATCCTGAAGATCGCAATCATTTGGTGCTGGCATCGGCTAGGGATAGCAGTGGAAAGCCACGCTGGCACAAAGTTTAAATGTTTACTGACGTGTGTTGCGTGGCTTGGAGCGAATAGCCCGGTGCCGCCCCGATGCGATAGCGATCGGGGCGGCAAGCCGCAAAAAATCAAACCAACGTTTCTCGGGTAATTTTGCTCGTGTTTTTGCACCCTGCCAATCCCATCGTTAAATCAAAGTCGGCCAAGAAATTGCGAAGCACTTCTTTCACGCCTTCTTCGCCAGCGAGCGTGAGGCCATACACATAAGGGCGACCAATGCACACGGCTGTTGCACCCAGCGCAAGCGCTTTGAACGCATCGGCTCCACCGCGCACACCACTGTCAATCAAAATCGGAATTTGACCAGCCACGGCTTCTGCAATTTTTGGTAGCGCTTCGAAGGTGCTGATCGAACCATCGACCTGTCGGCCACCATGATTGGAAATAATGATTCCATCCATGCCATGATCAATGGCGAGGCGCGCATCATCGGGATGTAAAATTCCTTTCAGCAAAATGGGCAACTTGGTATGTTGACGCAAAAATTTCAGATCGTCCCACGTAAGAGCGGGATTGGAATAAATGCTGACAAACTTTTGCACGGCCTTAATGGGGCGTTTTGATTTTAGCTTTGAAAAAAAACCGTTGCCGGGATAATTTTTTGTCATCGTGATAAGTCCACTGAGCAATTGATATGTGAGTTGTTGTTTGGCTGCAGGCTCAGCTTCGTCCATCAATTTTTGAAACACGGGATCGGAAGTGTATTGTGCAATACCACGGCCTTCCATGAAAGGCAAGTAGGCCATGTCGAGATCGCGCGTGCGCCAGCCGAGCATAGTAGTATCGAGTGTCACAGCTATTGCTGAACAGCCGCAACGCTCGGCACGTTGTACAAAGCTCGCAACGAGGTCACGCGACTTGCTCCAATACAATTGAAACCAGCGCGGACTGTTGCCCATTGCTTCGGCAACTTGCTCCATCGGGCGCGATGATTGATTCGAAAATATGTAGGGAATATTCAATGAGGCTGCTGCTTTGCCAACGGCAACATCAGCTTGTGGATGAACCATTTCTAACACACCAATGGGTGAAAGAAAAAAAGGCGATGGATATTTTTGTCCGAGCAGTTGAATGCTGGTGTCGCGCTCACTCACGTTGCGCAACATGCGCGGAATGATTTTATATTTCTCAAATGATGCGCGGTTGGCTCGAATGGTAGACTCTAACCCGGCACCGCCAATGATGTACGCCTTTGCCTGCGTGCTCATTTTCGCTGCGGCTGCTTCTTCTAACTTGATCGGATCAATCGGCACGATGGGCAGGCGACCGGCAAACCCGTTGGTATAAATTTCGCGCTGACGATTGGCTCCGGAAGTAGAAGAGGCGATCATGGTAAGGTAGATTTGAGATGTGAGACTTGAGATAGGAGATTTATGGTTTAAATGTTGTTAAGTTAAGCTCCACTTGCCTCCTCTCTTGTGGAGAGGATAGAGGTGAGGTGCAAAACAAGGCTTAACTTAACAACATATAATGATTTAGAATTTGATTATACTTTATTTTTCGTGTCGATGAGAATGGTGACAGGGCCATTGTTAACCAACGCTATTTTCATATCGGCACCGAATTCACCCGTCTGCACACTTTTTCCTAACTCTTTACTGAGAGCAGCAATCATTTTTTCATAGAGCGGAATGGCCACAGGTGGTTTGGCTGCTTTGATATAGCTGGGGCGCATTCCTTTCTTGGTGCTGGCGTGCAAGGTAAACTGACTGACTAGCAAAATATCTCCACCATCGTCTTTCACACTAATGTTCATCACGCCTTCGGCATCGTCAAAAATACGCAAGCCCACTAGCTTCGCGCTTAGCCATTCAATGTCTTCATCGTTGTCGGCATCTTCAATACCAATCAAAACGAGAAGCCCTTTGCCAATTTGTGACTTGATCGCACCATTGATAGTGACGCTGGCTTCGGTGACACGTTGAACGACTGCGATCATTTTAATAAGCTTGCATTTCGATGGATGAATGGATGTGTTGACCGGGAGCAGGTTGTTGCGCATAAGCTATAAGGGCACGCGCTACTTTGATGGATTCGATAGAAGCATATTTTTTCGGAATCAAGAATCCAAAAATCTTGTAGAAGGTTTGCGCGGCTTCTTCTCCGGTGCGTTGTTCTTGACGTGGGCCGGTGAGCAAAGAGGGTTGTAAAATATGATAGCTATCGAAACCAATTTTACTGATTGCTTCTTCGACTTCACCTTTCACCTGATTGTAAAAAATGGACGAGTTTTTGTTGGCGCCTAAGGCGGAGGCCAATAAATATTTAGCTGCTCCGTTTTGTTTGGCCACTTGTGCCAATGCGAGCGGTGCATCATAGTCTACCGCGCGAAAAGCTTCTTTGGTTTTGGCTTTGCGCATGGTAGTACCGAGGCAACAGAAAACATCATCGGCTTTTACGGTTTGCAATGCAGTGGGGATTGCAGCCAACTCGCATACAATATTATTTAGTTTGGGATGCGTGATGGCTAAAGGCTTTCGGCTGATGGCCACTACGGATGAATAGGCATCGTGTTTCAACAGCAATTCTAAGAGTTGACTGCCAATCAATCCGGTGGTGCCAGCGAGTAAAGCTACTTTGCTCATGTTAGAAAATCTGTTGAATTTCTTTCTTCAACTCCGACAATGAGTGATTGATCAAATCTACTTTCCGGTCCATGGACATCTGAAATACTTGCTTGGCCAGATCGATGCTGGATGAATTAGCAGGCATTTGACCAGCTGCCTCGTTGATCAAAATGATAAGATCTTCTTTTGCATTTTTGATTTGATTCCACACCTCTTCGCTCATGTACACTTGTTGCGATACGTTGTGGTTGTATTCGTTGCGCACTTCGTCTAACAATATTTTTTGGAAGTCGCGGGACGAAAGACCGGGGTTGTTGAGGCGGATGAGCAAGTTTTGCGGTGAGATGCGCTCTAAAAACAAAACCATTCGCTCGTAGGCTTGCATGCGGACAGGTAAAATGGTTTCAATGCTGCGTCCTCGCACTTCTAGTTTCTTCAAGTCAATTTCGCGCTGAATGAACGACCGCACCATCAGGTAAAC
>JBGAUU010000086.1:0-20441 GCA_044228465.1 Cyclobacteriaceae bacterium | reverse complement strand
TTCACAGTGAATGGTGTGTTAATGTTTCACAAAGGCTTGCGCAACGTGCTGATCACCAACCCACGCGATATTCCGGGCTTTGTAAAAGAGATTAAGAAATATCAGTTTTCGATAATCACAGGAGTAAATACATTATTCAACGGATTAATAAACAATCCTGATTTCGCTACCTGCGACTTCTCGAAATTGAAAGGTGCGGTGGGCGGAGGGATGGCTGTGCAAGATGCCGTGGCCATCAAATGGGAAGAAATCACCAAGAGCCCGCTGGTGGAAGGCTACGGTCTCAGCGAAACTTCTCCGGTATTGTGTTGCAATCCATTAGTGGGTAACCACAAGCGAGGTACCATTGGTATACCCATGCCAAGCACTGAGGTGGCTATTTTCGATGACGATGGCAAGCAGTTGGCACAGGGCGAAACCGGTGAAATCTGTGCGCGCGGTCCGCAGGTAATGCGAGGCTATTGGCAAAAAGACAATGAGGGCGTTTTCTTCAATAACGAGTGGTTCCGCACGGGCGATATCGGTTTGATGGATGCGGACGGTTATTTTAACCCAATGAAATTGAGAATGTTTTGGCCAGTCACCCAAAAGTCTTAGAAGTTGCCGCCATTGGTGTTGCCGATGTGAAATCAGGTGAGGTAATCAAAGCCTTTATCGTGAAGAAAGATCAAAGCCTGACCGAGGAAGAATTGAAGAAGTTCTGCCATGAGAACATGACTAATTATAAAGTTCCAAAGTACTTCGAGTTCCGGACCGAACTGCCTAAAACCAACGTGGGCAAAATTTTGAGACGAACCTTGAAGGAAGAAGAGACAGCGAAAGCAGCTTAATTATATCTTTGTCTTTTAACTTAAATATGAGATTCATACTTGTTTTCGTTTTTGCTGCGGCTGTCGCCTTGTTTTCATTTCGATCAACTACCACATCTTCGACCACCAAAGTAGACTCTTTGCGCTACAGCGAAGAAAAGCACTTTAAAAACCTGCGTCAGCTTACCTTTGGTGGAGATAATGCTGAAGCTTATTGGAGCTTCGACAGCAAAATGGTCAGCTTTCAATCGAATAATAAAGCGTGGGGACTGAATTGCGATCAGATTTTTTATATGCCTACCGAAGGAATGGATTTAAGCGATGGTGCTAAAAAACCAACCTTGATAAGCACCGGACAAGGTAGAACTACCTGTTCCTTTTTCCTTCCGGGAAATAAGACGATCCTTTATGCTTCTACGCACTTAGGAGGTAAGGATTGTCCCAAAGATGTAGAGCGCACACCTGGAGGCAAATATCTATGGCCGATCTATGACAGCTATGATATATTCGTTGCCGACCTGAATGGAAAACAACTGAAGCAATTGACCAAAACACCCGGTTATGATGCTGAAGCTACGGTTTCCCCGAAAGGAGATAAGATCGTTTTTACTTCAACTCGCAATGGAGATTTGGATTTGTACACGATGGACATCAACGGCAAAAACGTAAAGCAAATCACCCATGAAATTGGGTACGATGGTGGCGCGTTCTTCTCACCCGATGGAAAGAAGATTGTTTTTCGTGCGTCCCGCTTCACTACTGAAGAAGCCAAGAAAGAATACCTCGATTACCTGAAACAAGGTTTGGTAGCGCCAACGCAAATGGAAATATTCACTTGTAATGTGGATGGTTCTGATTTGAAACAATTGACGAATCTGGGCAAAGCCAACTGGGCACCGTTCTACCATCCGTCCGGAAAGAAGATCATTTTTAGCTCCAACCACAAAGGAAAGAGAGGCTTTGAGTTCAATTTGTTTATGATCAACACCGATGGCACCGGTTTGGAGCAGATTTCGTATGACAAGGTGTTTGACTCGTTTCCGATGTTTTCACCCGATGGAAAGAAGATCATCTTTTCATCGAACCGAAACAATGGAGGCACCCGAAACACCAATTTGTTTGTGGCGGAATGGGTTGAATAGTATTAAATTTTGAAGCTAAATTTTCAGAAGTAGATATTTGTAATTCTTAACATTGAACATCACACACTTTAAATTGCAATCCCCATGATCGGCTTTTTTGAAAATCAATACCTGTCCTACAAAAAAGATCACATCAAGAACTTGTTAGCGTTGGCGAAAGCCGATGGTCACGTGCACGAGAAAGAGGAGGCAGTGATCTATAAAATTGGGAAGCGCTATGGCCTGAAGGAAAGACAGGTAAAGGCCATCATGGATAGCAATGAAAAGTTCAAGGTGAACGTGCCCAACAATCATCATGATAAGATGAATGTACTGTACGATTTAATGCTAATTGTATTTGCCGATGGTGTAGTCGAAAAGAAAGAGGTTTCATTCTGTGAAGACGTAGCCAAGCAGTTTCAATACAAGAAAGAAATCGTGAAGTGGCTTTTAAACGAAGTATTCGAAAAGGGCAAAGCACCCGCTCCGGACGAGTGGGATGAAATGCGCGAATACGCCTTAGAAAACTTTGTTGCTAAGAAGTAGCCTTAACCGAATATCATTTCGATCCCGAAGAACTTATCAAACAGAATCAACACTGACAAGATTCCGAGTAGGATAGGGCATACCCACATAATCGAGAAGCTCACATACTTTCGTAGGTACGAATTCATGTAGCCGGCATTGCCGATTGCTAATTCTTCGTTCATGTTTTCAATCTTCCACTTGTAGCGGATAAAGATACAGAGCATGCAACCGCCAATGGTTAAGCTCAGATCACACATGTCGGATACGAACGTGAGAAAATCGCGGTCTTTGTAAAATGGCAAGTGCGATAAGAAATCCACTTTGCCCATACTTAGCAAACTTGGGATTCCAATCAAAAAGATTAGCGCAGCTGTTCCCCAAACCACCGGTTTGCGTGGCATTTTCTTCTGATCTACCAAATATGCCACCGGCACTTCCAACAACGAAATAGTAGATGTTAATGCTGCGAAGCACAGCAACAAAAAGAACGAACCACCTACCAGTCTTCCTACAATCGGACCCATGCTTGAGAATACGTTGGTCAAAACCACAAACACTAAGCTGGGTCCATTCACATCATAAGCACCAACAGCTGCTACCATTGGGAAAACCATGAGCCCAGCTAAAAATGCAACCGAAGTATCGGCAATGGAAATAACGGCTGCCGAAGAAACGATATTTTGTTTTTTATCCACATACGATCCGTACGTCATCAGCGTACCCATTCCGAGTGACAATGAAAAGAATGCCTGACGTAAACCATCAAACAAAGTTTGGGTATTGATCTCATTCAAGTTCGGAACCAAATAAAACTTAACACCCTCAATGGCGTTGGGTAAAGTGAGACTGTAAATAATGAGGCCAATCAAAATTAAGTAGAGAGAAGGCATCATGATCTTATTGGCTTTCTCAATTCCCTTTTGAACACCCTGTGAAACTACCAAGGCGGTTAACACCATGAATCCAATCGAAAAGACGCTGATGATGCCCACATTATTGATGTATTCTCCGAAAAAAGCACCGAAGTCTTTTTCGCCAAGAAGATTACCAAATGATATCTCCAAAAAGTATCCGAAAGCCCAACCAGCCACCACATTATAAAAGGAGAGAATAAACACACCGGCTATAATACCGAACAAACCCAGATACCCCCACTTTCCACCGCCCAGTTTTTGATACGATCCGTAGGCATCGCTTTGCGCTTTGCGTCCGATGGCGATTTCTCCCACCATTACCGGAAAGCAGAGTGTGAAAATACAAAGGAGATAAATGACCAAAAAGGCAGCACCACCATTTTGTCCGGCCAGGTATGGAAAGCGCCAGATGTTGCCCAAGCCAACAGCCGAACCCGCTGCCGCCAAAATGAATCCTATCCTATTCGAAAAACTTCCTCTATTTGCCATAGCCTTACAATTGTTTGGCAAAATAGCACGTTAAACCCATAGCATCAAAAAAACGTTGTAAATCGCAGCTATTAAAAGCATCTTTAAGCCACTGATTAGAACATGGAAGAGCGTAAGAAGTTGACCACCCAAGAGAAAGCACTTAGTATAAATCTGAGCAAGTCAATTTACGGATCGTTTGCCGAGATAGGCGCAGGCCAGGAAGTAGCTGCCAACTTTTTTAAAGTGGGCGGAGCCTCCGGCACTATTGCCAAAACCATGTCAGCTTATGATATGAAGTTTTCGGATGCGATCTACGGTGTAGGAGATCGCTATGTGTGCGAGGATCGTCTGATGCGAATGCTCGCCCACGAATATCCTCTGTTGCCTGAGCGGCTGCCGCATCGCATTAATGAAACCCGTTTTTTCGCTTTCGCGGATACGGTGGAGGTTCTCAATTTCGAGCGGACCAACCAAGGACATGGCTGGATTGGACTTCGGTTTCAATTGTCGCCCAATTCCAAACCCAACGATTGTGTCATCCACGTGAAAATGCATGACAATGATCCGCTACAGCAACAAGTTTCGCTGGGTATTGTAGGGGTTAATCTGCTACACGCTTGTATGTTCTTGACCGATCCGGAACAAATCATCTTATCGCTATTAGATGGCCTTACCACCAGAAGAATCGAAGTGGACATGTTCCGCATCAATGGCCCAGATTTTCAGCATGTCGATAATCGTTTGATGGCGTTGAAGCTGGTAAAGAATGGTTTGACCAAGGCGGCCATGTTTGGACCGGATGGGCAAGTGATGCAGCCTTCAGAATATTTGTATAAAAAGAATGTATTGGTGTTGCGCGGCCGTTTTCGCCCGGTAACCCACGTAAATGTAGACATGTTACTTTCATCCCTGCGGCTTTTCAAAAAAGAGTCGGATGTGGAAAGAGCAAAAATTGTAACGCTTACCGAGCTTACTTTGAATGATTTGAGTTTGGATGGCTCGATCGATGAAAAAGATTTTTTGAATCGGGCGGATATCATCTGTTCACTCGGGCAAAATGTATTGATCTCGAACTACTTCGAGTATTACAAGTTGGTCGATTATCTATCCAAAATTACCAAAGGCAAGAAGATCGCCATGGTGATGGGCATCTATGCCCTTCAAAAAGTATTCGATGAAAAAACCTACGAGAAAATTTGGGGTGGAATATTAGAATGCTTCGCGTCTTTGTTCGGTTCCAACATCAAGCTGTATATCTACCCAGCGTTGCGGAAGGATAACTCACTTTTTACGTTAGAGAATTTTGAAAGTGAACTTCCGGGTAACTTGAAAAACCTCTTTCGTTATCTGATGGATAATAACAAAATGGAAGACATTCACGATGCCAATGTGGGTAATCTGAACATCATTTCAGATAATGTTCTTGCTATGATCAAGAAAGGAGAGAGCGGCTGGGAAAAATTTGTTCCGCATAAAGTGGAAGAAGCCATTAAGGAAAATGGATTGTTTGATTATCCAAAAACGATCGCTAATCCACTTCCGGCCTAACTACAAGTTTCCTTCTTCTTTCATTCGCTTGAAGTACGATTTTGCTTCTGCTAATACTTTTGGTGCCAGAATAAATCCAGATACCATCGTAGGGATTGCCATCAGTGCATACGCCACATCGATTACATTCATCACATCAGTCATCGAAGCCACAGCTCCAAAAATGATGGTCGATAAATAGAAGTAATCATAGTAGCGTCCCGCTTTCACCCCAATCAAAAAAGAAAGCGCTTTGTTTCCGTAGTATGAATAAGAGAACAAAGAAGTGATGGCGAAGAAGAACGCACAAATCAACAGAAGATATTTCCCAACTCCCGGTAAGGACGATTGAAATGCGGTAGCTGTTAAGGTAACGCCACTCGCTCCGGAAGTCTGCCACACACCGGTGACTAAAATGGCTAACGCGGTAAGCGTACAAACCAATAATGTATCAATCGCAGGGCTTAGCATCGATACCAATCCTTCGCGAATCGGTTCAGTGCTTTGTGAAGCGCCTAATGCCATCGGTGCCGTTCCAATTCCGGCTTCGTTCGAGAAAGAAGCTCTACGAACACCTGCAACGATCAAACCACCAACCACACCGCCCAATAACGGATCGCCATGAAAATGCGTAGCCGTGAATGCATCGGTAATGATCATCCACAGGTAATGAGGAACTTCAGTGATGTTAACCACCAATATGGCAATCACTGAAAAGAAGTAGATCACAATCATCAGCGGCACCATTTTACCGGCCCAACTACCAATGCGTTGGATACCGCCAATAATAACAATCGCAGAGATGATCATCAGTACTGCTCCGATTATGAATTTCAAGGTGTTGATTTCGAAGCCAAGGAAAGGGAACGAAGAATTTTTGAAGTCAAAAGAAGAGAACCCAATGTCGATAATCGCTTGTGTTAGTTGGTTTGCCTGAAAAATGGGCAAGCAACCAATCATGGCACACAAACAAAATAAAACCGCCAGAGGATAGAATGGTTTTCCAAGCGCTTCACGAATTACATACATGGGGCCACCCTGAATAGTGCCGGCCGAATCCTTGCCGCGATACATCACCGATAACGTGCTGGTAAAGAAGTTGGTAGACATACCCACGAAGGCCGTTACCCACATCCAAAACAAAGCGCCCGGACCGCCTATGCTAATGGCTGCAGCTACACCCGCGATGTTGCCCATACCAACGGTAGACGCGAGTGCGGTTGATAATGCCTCATAGGGACTGATTTGTCCGGGATCGTTTGGATTATGAAACTTGCCTTTTAATATGGCGATGGAATGAAAGAAATGTTTGTAATGAATAAAACCGGAGTAGAAGAAGAAATAAATTCCGCCTAGAATTAATAGGAAAAGAATGGGAGTCCACACTCCGGTTGCAATAGTGCTAATAAGTTCGCTCACGCCTAGTTTAGTTTAGATTCGAGCTAAAAATAGACAAAATAGTTTATAGTGTTGACAAAGAGCATGTTGATAAATTGAATGAGGATTTTCGAAAGGATGAGCAAAATGTTATCCACAATTCAACATGGATAACTTGTATATTGAAGTTAAATGAGTTGATGTAGGTTTGTCCTCCCAATTAAAAAGCAACTCAATACCAACAACCACAAAGTATGGAGCAGCGGTCAACGCCAACGAGGTTAAGTTCTGTGATGAGCGGAACGGGTAACAGATCTAAACTCTTAGCGAGAGATATCTCCGAGAGTTTAGGTAAGTTACCCCCTCAGGCCGTTGATTTGGAGGAAGCCATTTTGGGCGCCCTCATGTTGGAGAAAAACGCACTCACCGCAGTAGTTGAGTTTCTTCGTCCCGATCATTTCTACAAAGAGCAGCACAAAGAGATTTTTACTGCTATTATTGACTTGTTCAAGGCCTCTGAGCCGGTGGACATGCGCACGGTGGTGGCGCAGTTGCGGAAGAATGCCAAACTCGAATTGGTAGGTGGTGCTTACTACATTGCGGAGCTCACGTCTAAAGTCAGTTCAGCCGCTAACATTGAATACCATGCGCGTATCATCATCGAGATGGCAATCAAACGCGACCTGATTCAGATTGCTTCGCAAGTTCATCAAGATGCGTATGAGGATACCACTGACGTATTCGAATTATTAGATAAGACCGAACAATCCATATTTCAAATTTCCGATTCGAACCTGCGCAAGAACTACGACAATATGAAGTCGTTGATGTACCGGGCGATTCAGGAATTACAGGAAAAGAAAAATCACAAAGATGGCCTTACGGGAATACCAAGTGGTTTTTCCAGATTGGATCGTGTGACTTCCGGATGGCAGAAGTCGGATTTGGTGATTATTGCAGCGCGGCCCGGTATGGGAAAAACTGCGTTCGTTGTTTCTGCTTTGCGCAATGCAGCCGTGGAGTTCAATCACGCGGTGGCGATCTTCTCATTAGAGATGGCTTCCCTTCAGCTGGTGAATCGTTTGATCTCGGCAGAAGCTGAATTGGAATCTGAAAAAATTAAGAAAGGAAACTTAGCCGAGTTTGAATGGCAACAGTTGGTGCACAAAACCAACCGTCTTTCGAGTGCGCCTATCTTTATTGATGATACACCTGCACTTTCAATTCTGGAATTACGCGCCAAGTGCCGCAGGTTGAAAGCTGAACACAACATCCAATTGGTGGTAATTGACTACCTGCAATTAATGAAAGGGGAGGCGAGTGGTAACCGCGAACAAGAGATTGCCTCCATTTCGCGCGCGCTGAAAGGTATCGCTAAAGAACTTTCCGTTCCGGTAATTGCACTTTCACAGTTGAGTCGTGGAGTGGAAACGCGTGGTGGGGATAAGCGCCCGCAACTTTCTGACTTACGTGAATCAGGTTCTATCGAACAGGATGCGGACATTGTAATGTTCTTATATCGCCCTGAATACTATAAGATTACAGTCGATGAAGAAGGGTTGCCCACACAAGGCATGGCGGAGGTCATCATTGCTAAGCATCGAAACGGCTCGCTTGAAAACGTGAAGCTCAAATTCATCGGTAAGTACACGAAGTTTGCGGATTACGATGCTCCGGATGGCTTTACACCGATAAGCAGCATCACCCGCGAAAGTCGTTTGAATACCTTCCGCGATGAGCCACCGGCTTTACCGCCAGGAGGTGATGATGAAACTCCATTCTAGATTTTTGATTTCACAATTTTGATTTTAGTTTTGAGTGTAATACTGCTTACACCCTAAATCAATTTTCACTTGAAAGCTCTTGTCCTTACCAGTCCCGGTCAAATAGAATTGAAAGAAGTGCCAACGCCCACGCTATCTGCCGGCAAGGCACTTGTCAAAATCAAAGCCACGGCTTTGAATCGCAGAGACGATTGGATTCGGGAAGGAAAATATCCGAACATCAAGTTTGGAGGAATACTGGGTTCGGATGGTGCCGGTGTTGTGGAAGCTGTTCACGAAGACAGCGATCAAACTTGGGTGGGCAAAGATGTAATTATCAATCCGAACATCGATTGGGGGTCTGATTTAGATGTGCAGTCGAGCAAATACACCATCCTGGGTATGCCCGTGAATGGCACGTTTGCTGAATATGTGGTGGTTCCGGTAGACCGCCTTCATCACAAGCCATTTCATTTGGATTTTCTGCAAGCTTCTGCGTTGCCATTAGGTGGGCTTACCGCGTTTCGTGCACTGTTCCGCAAAGGCGGTTTACGTGCAGGACAGAACGTATTGATTTCAGGTTTCGGAGGAGGAGTAGCTCAGTTCGCCTTCTTGTTTGCCAAAGCAGCCGGAGCGAATGTGTATGTTTCTTCGGGTAGCGATGAAAAAATTGAAAAAGCATTGAAGCTGGGTGCGAAAGGAGCCTACAACTACAAAAAGCAAGTGAACTACGAAGAGTTGTGGAAAACAAAAGGAGGTTTTGACCTAGTGATTGACAGTGCCGGTGGTGATCAATTAAATAACTTTATCAAAATGCTTCGACCGCACGGGAAGATTGTATTTTATGGAGCTACCAACGGCTTGCCGTCCAAGATTGATTTGTATCGCATGTTCTGGAATCAACTTTCGTTAGTAGGCACTACGATGGGCAGTGATCACGAGTTCAACGAGATGCTGGCGTTTGTCTCGCAACATCAGATTCGCCCGCTGGTAGATTCGATTCGTCCATTTTCACGCATCGCTGAATCATTTGGTGACATTACCCGACCCAATAAAGTGGGTAAGATTGTGTTTCAGGTTGGGTAAGGTCAAAGAAGATTTGCGGGCATCCGGCCCACTATCACGCTGACTGGGGACTTACTTTAGGTCATCCGCTGGAAGCGTGTTCTTACATGACACGAAAGTGTAATCAACCGATTCAAAAGTGCATTCAAAATACGGAAGAGATAAATCATTCGATCAAGAGTGTAACCAACCGGTGTAAGTGTGTAATCGATCCGGTGTAAGCGTGTAATCAACCGATTCAAAAGTGCATTTAAAATACGGAAGAGATAAATCAACCGATTCAAGAGTGTAATCGATCGGTTTAAGGGTGTAATCCATCGGTGCAATAGTGTAATCCATCAGTGCAAGAGTGTAATCAACCGACACGAGGGTGTTCTTGGATCATTTATATGGATATAATTAGCAATTAGTTAATAGGCGCTAGAAGGGTCAAAACAGGGCCGTAGATCAAAACATCAATTCATCCAATGCCGATTGAATCTCGCGTTGGGCTTTGCTATTATTTTGTTTTTTGGCCAGTTCTAAACCTGCTTCCAAAATCTTAATTGCCTTGTCGGATTGATTGACACTGAACAGCTTAGCGGCTGTATAATAGGTAGGCAAATAATCCGGATGCGTTTGAATTAACTTGTCTAAAATCCCGGCTGCCACAGCAGGTTCGGTGGCCAGATATTCCAGAGCCAGCCCGTACGGATAGAAGGGATCATCCGGCTCATCCAAAGCTCCTTGCTGCAGCATTTTTATCCGTTCGTTGTCCATTCTACTTTTTTAGGTTTGAGCGGTTTTTATTAGAATTTTATGCTTTATCTTGAGCCAAATTTAGGTTTTGCTTGTTAAATCTCTGTAAATCATTTTGCTAATCATTCCTATGAAGATTTTAGTTTGTATTTCTCATGTTCCCGACACGACCTCCAAAATCAATTTTGTGGATGGAGGCACCAAATTCGATACCAACGGAGTTCAATTCATCATCGGACCATACGATGATTATGCCTTGGCGCGCGCCATCGAGTTAAAAGAAGCCACCCCCGGCACCATTGTTACCGTTCTGAATGTAGGCCTAGCCGATACCGAACCTACTATCCGAAAGGCACTTGCTATCGGGGCAGACGATGCAATTCGCGTAAACGCAGAACCAACAGATTCTTATTTTGTTGCCAGTCAGATTGCCGCTAACGCGCAAGGATATGACTTAATTTTAATGGGCCGCGAGTCCATCGATTATAACGGAGGCGTGGTTCACGCAATGGTGGGCGAACTGTTAGGCATGCCTTCTTTGTCGCCCGTGATGAAATTGGACATTGAGGGTACTAAAGTAAAAATGTCGAGAGAGATAGAAGGAGGTAAGGAGCAAGTAGAAGCGTCTCTTCCGTTGGTAGCCGGTTGCCAGGAGCCAATTGCCGAATGGAAAATCCCAAACATGCGCGGTATCATGTCGGCTAGAACCAAGCCATTGAAAGTGGTGGAAGCTACTTCCTCCGACAAATCGGTTGTTACTCAGAAGTTCGAGTTACCGGCCCCGAAGGGAGCGGTAAAAATGATCAGTGCCGATAATGTGGCAGAATTGGTCACGCGCCTAAAAACCGAGGCAAAAGTTTTATAATCTGGATTGTTGAACATTTAATAAATAACGATATGGCAGTTTTAGTATTTGTTGAAGTGGGAGAAGGTAAAGTGAGGAAATCATCTTTGGAGGCAGTTGCTTATGCACACCTGATGGGTGGTGGCGTTACCGCTATAGCATTGGGCACCGTAGCCGCTTCTGAATTAGAATCACTTGGAAAATACGGAGCACAAAAAGTGCTTCACGTGGCAGATAGCAAATTAGATCAACCGGTTATTCAGGCATATGCATCGGTATTGGCGAAAGCCATGCAAGATGAAAATGCCGATGTGTTGGTATTGGCCAATTCATCGCTGGCTACTCCTGTAAGTGCGAAAGTAGCTATCAAAACCAACGCAAGTTTTGCATCGAATGTGGTGGAATTACCATCTACCGCATCGGGTTTTGTGGTAAAGCGCAGCATCTATACCGGCAAAGCCTTTTCGCTGGTAGAAATGAAGAACCAGAAGAAAGTAATTGCTTTAAAAAAGAATGCCGCAGAGGCGAAAGAAGTGGGTGGAAGTGCTCAGGTTGTTGCTTATAGCGTGGCACTGAACGATGCAGACTTTGCCACGAAGATCACCGCTACCGAAAAGGCATCAGGCGATATTCTATTACCGGAAGCTGAGATCGTAGTGTCGGGTGGTCGTGGATTGAAAGGTCCGGAGCACTGGGGCATTTTGGAAGACTTGGCAAAAGCGCTACACGCTGCCACCGGCTGCAGCAAACCGGTGTCTGATATGAACTGGAGGCCACACCATGAGCACGTTGGCCAAACCGGTGTAAAAGTGGCACCTCAGCTTTATATCGCCATTGGTATTTCCGGAGCGATCCAGCACTTGGCCGGAGTAAACTCTTCTAAATGTATCGTGGTAATCAACAAAGATCCGGAAGCACCTTTCTTTAAGGCAGCAGATTACGGAATTGTTGGCGATGCTTTTGAAGTTCTGCCAAAATTGACCGAGGCCGTAAAATCAATGAAATAGATTTTAGAATAATAATTCCTAGATTGAACATAGAATAGGAGTTTTAGCAATTGTTGTAAGTGAAGAAAATTAAACTAGAAATACTCGGCCTTTCATCAAGTCAGTCACAAACGGGCTCTTTTGCATTGGTTTTAGGAGAGGTTGCCGGCAACCGCAGACTACCCATTATCATTGGCATGTTCGAAGCACAAGCCATCGCCATTGAAATCGAAAAGATTATTCCCAATCGCCCGATGACGCATGATTTATTCAAGTCGTTCGCGAGTTCTTTTCATTTCTCGGTCGAAGAGATTATTATTTCTGATTTGAAAGAAGGAGTATTCTTTGCCAAGATTGTTTGTAGCGATGGATTGAATAAGACAGAAATAGATGCACGTCCATCAGACGCGATTGCTATCGGCTTACGATTCGATGCGACTATATCTACCTACGAAAATATCCTGGCCGAAGCGGGGATTGTGCTGACTGATCAGGAAGATGAAGAGAAGGCAGAGGCCAAACCGGAGCCCAAACCAAAAGCAAAGAAAGAAACCAAGAAAGCAGCCGGAGAAGAACACAAAAATGTGAGTGTCGAAAAACTGAAAGAGCAACTGAAAGAAGCGTTGGATAGGGAAGATTACGAGAAGGCCGCTAAAATCAGAGACGAACTCGAAAAAAGAAACTAACACTAAACCTCTGTCATGGATTATTTGCGCGGCATCATCGGACTTGCCTTCATCATTGGTGTTGCCTTTTTACTTTCCGGCAACAAACGTAAAATCGACTGGCGATTAGTAGCCATTGGATTAGCGCTGCAAATCATTATCGGATTGGCGATTGCCAAAGTGGGCTTCGTTCGCTACATGTTTGAATTTGTCAGCGAGAAGTTTGTGTTATTCTTAGGCTTCGCCAAAGAAGGCAGCAAGTTTGTATTCGGATCGCTCGCCTTAGATTCTTCCAGCACTGGTTTCATTTTTGCATTTCAAGCACTGCCTACCGTTATATTCTTTTCAGCTGTCACGGCTGGTTTGTATTACCTCGGGATCCTCCAAAAGATTGTATTTGGCTTCGCCTGGCTCATGACAAAAACCATGCGACTGTCCGGCAGCGAAAGTTTATCGGCTGCAGCCAATATCTTCATGGGACAAACCGAGGCTCCGTTGCTCGTTCGTCCTTTCATTGCCGGCATGACACGCTCGGAGTTGTTCTGTTTAATGGTTGGAGGGATGGCCACCATCGCGGGCAGTGTGCTGGCAACTTATGTCGGTCTTCTAGGAGGAGGAAGTTTAGAAGAGAAGACTCTCTTCGCCACTTATTTATTGTGTGCTTCGATCATGAACGCACCCGCGGCTATTGTTTTGTCAAAGATATTTTATCCCCAAGATGAGCCGGACAAAATCGACTCACAGTTGAAAGTAAACAAAGAACAAATTGGTGTAAACCTAGTGGATGCGTTGGCTTCCGGAGCAGCTGATGGTTTGAAGTTAGCATTGAATATTGCCGGAATGTTGATTGCTTTCATAGCGATCATCTATGCAGTGAATTGGATTCTGGTTGACTTTGTTGGCGCAGTTACCGGCCTTAACGAATTTGTGGTGTCGAGCACCAATGGCGCTTTCAGCGGCTTCTCTTTACAATACATTTTAGGTCAAGTATTTCGTGTGTTTGCTTTCGCCATGGGTGTGGAATGGAGCCAGACATTACAAGTTGGTAGTTTGCTCGGGCAGAAGATGGTAATCAATGAGTTTGTGGCTTATGTCGACCTTTCTCAAATGAAAGCGGCCGGAGTGTTAGATGCAAAGTCCATTCGCATCGCTACTTATGCACTTTGCGGCTTCGCCAACTTCAGTTCTATTGCTATTCAAATAGGAGGCATTGGCGGAATGGCACCCGGTCGTCAAGGCGACTTGTCTAAGTTGGGACTAAGAGCCATGCTGGCGGCTTCACTCGCTACGATGATGACGGCAACGATTGCAGGAGCGATTTTCTGATTACACAAAAGTAACTTTCAATAAGAACTTATATGATCATTAAGATAAAACCAAGAAGGTCCCACACCTTTCGAGTTGGGTAAGTTTGCACATGACAGACAAACATTTGGGTACTCATATGGTAGCTTCTCACTGGAGTATTCACAGTATGGCGGAATGATGGCAGGAATATAGGCAGGTATTACGAAAAAGCGTTTGGTAGTCACCCGACTTGCCTCAAAATAGCCAAGAACAATTTCATTATCATTCTGCGTATTCTTAATGTTACCTTGAATGGGAGCTGGCGCAATGTCAAAAGGAGAGCCTGTGTTGCCCAATAACGTTTTAATCGTTTTCCAATATTTAAAGCACGACTCTGTAATACTGGTTTGCCGAACAATGATAAAATGTCTGCTTTTAAATGAATAATCAATTTCCCGCTCTGCAAGTTTCTGATTGGTAATTTGACCTTTGGTGAAAGTGCCACCAATAATATTCACTCTTTGTGGGTCCACTTGCCCGAAACCAAAGCAATCTGGCGGGGGTTTATTAAACGGGTTAGGAAAAAAAGTGAGGCTCATAAAATACACCTCTTCAGTATCCCATCGAATAAAATTTTTAGCCTCGGGAAGTTTACTTTTAGCAAATATGTTTAAGATTCTTACAAGCTTAGTTTTGTCTTTGCTTGGTACACTTTCCGGGCTGACATTGTAGTATAAAGAATCTTGCCCTACGGTTTCAGGTATTTTTTCAAATGCCGATTGATAAGTGGTATTATTATACACTACCTCTATTGAATACGATTCGCCCGGTATTCCTTTACTTAGACCTTTAAGAAGATATTTACCCGGTTCGTCTATCAGGTGTTGATAGGAATATGTTTGCCCCTGTTTTGTGTAAAGTTTAATAGCAGCTCCAGTCACCGGAATTTTATCCTCTCCATATACTGTGGTTCTGTAAATAGTAACATATTGCGGTTCATCAATATCAGTGATTTGACCAAAAATCACTAATCGATTTGAA
Source organism: Cyclobacteriaceae bacterium (assembly GCA_044228465.1). Lineage (GTDB taxonomy): Bacteria > Bacteroidota > Bacteroidia > Cytophagales > Cyclobacteriaceae > ELB16-189. The sequence continues at coordinate 5,305 of JBGAUU010000086.1, read as the reverse complement.
TCTGATTGAATTGGAAATATAATCGGATCAATACAATTGGTAGTTACCAAATAAGTTAAAATGTAAACGAGCGTAAAAGCGAATTTCCTTCTCATTTTTTTTGTGGATTTAGTGTGATGGAGTAACTAAGAGAAGGTAAAGGTGTGCCTATTAGAGATAATTGATAGGCCGCTAAGTCAGATTGATTTTGAAACTTTTCATAAAAAACGGAATAGGCATTTCTAAATCCAAACAAGTTATAAACACCTATCACCAAACTGTCGTCAATTTTTTTGATAATATTTCCTATTGTAAAAGATACATCTACTCGAACATAATCAGGTATTCGGTATTGATTTCTATTTGAATAATTAGGCACAATCGTACCATTCGCTGAATAGTAGGAATCAATAATGCTGATGGGTCTTCCACTGGTGTAGGTGGTGGTAAAATTAAACGAACTATTAGGCCATATCTTTTTGTTAATAATTAATGAAACGGAATGGGGTCTGTCATGATTGGAGGGATACCAATCGTTAAAATTGATCTTTTCATCATCAAATAGTCCGTTTGATTTTGAGAAAGATCTGGAAAAAGTATAAGCGAGCCAACCCGACCATAAACCGGTGTTCTTTTTGATTAGAAATTCAAAACCGTATGATTTTCCAGAGGTATTAATAAGTTCCGTTTCAATATGCGGGTTGTTATATAGTTCAGCGAAATTCTTGTAGTCCAGTTGATTGTCTGTAGCGCGGTAAAAAAACTCGGCACTTATTGACCAAATGTTCTTTTTGAAATCGCGAAAAAATCCAATCGAGTAATTGTCAGATTTTTGCGGAGAAATAAATGAATTGCTAACATGCCAAATGTCGATGGGGGTAGGGCTTGTTGTATTTGTAATGGAGTGTAGGTATTGGTACATTCTAGAATAACCGACTTTAATGGCATTATTTTTACCCAGGCTGATTCGTGCAGCAATTCTCGGTTCAAATCCATTGTAGGTTGAAATAATGCCACTCGAGAAATAGGTTGTATCAACAATCGAAGATGCGATCCGGGGTTTATTCACATCATATGAAAATAAGTTTTTTGGACCCAGTTGAGAAAAAGAAGAATAGCGAGCTCCCACCGAGGCACTGAACCAACTTACCGGGGTCCATTCATCCGATATAAATAAAGACATCTCTACACCTGAATCCTTATTGATTGAATTCTCTTGAAAGGCAGATGTACTGCTGTTTGGCTTTGTTGTTTCAGGTTTGGCGTTATAATACACGGCTTCCGTTCCGGTGGTAATAGAATGATTCGATAGCGTATGCTGATAACTGGCCTTGAATTGAAGATTGGTAAATCCATTGGATATGGTGGCGGCTTTATCCAACCTTAAATCGAACGAACTATTCGTCATACTTCCATAAGAAAACAGGGCAATGAATGATCCATTCTTCGACACGAGATTTCGATAGGTGAGGGAGGTCAGCAAAGTACTCCAGTCATATCCGTATTGATTTGAAAATTGAAATCTATCTTTTGTAGTGAGTAAATTAATATCAATTGAATTTTTCTGATTAATCTTATAACTCAAAGAAGTATACGTATCATTAAAATCGATGCTGCTTTTGCTCACGTTTTCGTTCTGCACTGCCTTAAGAAGCCAATTGGTGTTTGAAATACGGCCAGCAAAAAGTAAGCTGATTTTATCTTTGACAAGAGGTCCGTCAAATTTGATTTTACTAACAGAAATACCCGGGCTGAGTTGAATACGCCATTCATTCAAATTGCCTTTTTTCATTTGAACGTTTAAAGTGCTGGCAGATCGTCCACCGTATGTACTGGGAACCGCTCCCTTATACAAATCAAAATTATCAACCGCATCGGTATTGTAAGGTGAAAGAAACCCAATCGCATGATTGGCATTCAATAAAATAGCATCATTTAGCAACAGAAGATTTTGGTCGGTTTTCCCCCCTCTGATGTTGAGACCAGCGGATCCTTCACCAACCGAAGTAATTCCCGGAAGATATTGAAGGGACTTTACTAAATCGGGCTCGCCAACTAAGGCGGGAATTGATTTGATCACGCTTCCGCTCACACTCACTAGGCCTGCAATCGGTTGTTTCACATTTTCGTCCTCCGATTTAGAACTAATCACCACTTCGTCTAGCTCAAAAACCTTTTCAATCATTTCAACATTCAGTACATCAGTTTGATAAATATTGACCACATAATGCTTCGGATGCATCGTTATATGTCTGAAAACCACCTTGTTTATCCCCTTGTTTAAATGGATAAAATACTTACCATTCTCATCACTATTTCCACCCACCAAGCCGCCAATGTAAATGTGAACACCCGATATTGGTTTATGGGTGTTTGCGTTCATTACAGTTCCCGTAAGGATAAAGGACGTTTCAGGCTTAGAAGAGGGAGTTCCTACCATAACTGTATCAATCTTGTCTTGGCAATACAAGTTACAAGCTAACAAGACTATTATGAACAAAGTGGTTAAGGCTTTAATGATCATCTTCATGCTTTAGCTCAAATGTAGCTTATAAATTTTCTGAATTACCAAAAAAATGATGAGCGCATATTTTATAGGGTTTAAAGATTCCGTTAAACACAAAAAAAAGTCGCAATAAATCACAAAATGAGCAACTATTACTACATTAGAACTTTGATACATTCTTATGTCAAAGTACTATCTAACCTTCGTTGTATTTTCTCTTTTTTTAATTTCTTGTTCTTCGCCCAAAGAAAAAATACCAGAGTCACTGCCTATGCCTGAAAAGTCTAAAAAGATGGTCATCTACCAAATGATGACGCGTTTGTTTGCCAACACCAACACGACCAATAAAAAGTATGGTACCATTCAGGAAAATGGCGTTGGGAAAATGAATGCCATCACCGATTCAGCGCTTATCAGCTTACGCGAATTGGGTGTTTCCCATGTGTGGTATACCGGTGTGATAGAACACGCATTACTTACAGACTATACTCAATTTGGAATTCCATTAGATGATGCCGATGTGGTAAAAGGTCGGGCAGGTTCACCTTATGCCATCAAAGATTACTACGACATCAATCCTGATTTAGCGGCAGATGTTAAAAACCGCATGCAAGAGTTTGAGCAATTGGTTGCTCGTACGCATGCACAAAACCTGAAAGTGATTATTGACTTTGTACCGAACCATGTGGCGCGTTCATACAAAAGCGATGCGAAGCCTGAAGGCGTACAAGATTTAGGCGAAGGGGATGACAATACCGTAGCATTCAAACCCAGCAACAACTATTACTACCTGCCAGGCCAGTCGTTTGTGCCTCCGGTCGGTTATCAATCGCTTGGCGCGAATGGTTTTCCCACCAAAGACAAGAAGTACCAGGAGAACCCCGCGAAAGTAACGGGCAACGATCAGTTTACGAATAGCCCCGGCATCAACGAATGGTTTGAAACGGTGAAGCTGAATTACGGAGTGGACATTCAAAATAACCGCACCACGCACTTCGATCCGATTCCATCTACGTGGACCAAAATGAAAGACATACTCGTGTTTTGGGCGAACAAAAAAGTAGATGGCTTCCGCTGCGACATGAGCGAGATGGTGCCGGTGGAATTTTGGAAATGGGCTATTCCACAAGTGAAAGCTGTCAATCCGGAAATCATCTTCATCGCGGAAATTTATAATCCTGCACAATACAATAACTACCTGCAAAACGGTCAGTTTGATTTTCTCTACGACAAAGTTCAATTGTACGACACGCTTCGCTTAATGGTGAATCAAAAAGCACATGCCAGTGGTATCCCTGCCATTCAGGAAAGCTTGAAGGGTATGAATCATCAAATGCTACACTTCTTAGAAAATCATGATGAGCAGCGAATCGCTTCACCGTTTTTTGCAGGCGATGCATGGAAGGCGGTGCCCGCGATGGTGGTGAGTGCAACGATCGATCAATCTTCGGTGATGATTTATTTTGGGCAGGAAGTAGGAGAGGATGGAGCCGGAGCGGAGGGATTTGGTGGCGAAGATGGCCGTACTACGATGTTTGATTATTGGGGTGTACCCAAACATCAGCAATGGGTAAATGGTGGAAAATTTGATGGCGGTAAATTAACAGACGAACAAAAACAACTTCGCCAGTTCTATGGTGATATTTTGAACTTAGCGGCTACCAATCAGGCCATTGCTCAAGGAAACTACTTTGATTTAACCGTTTCAAATTTTCAAAGCGGAAACATTTCTCCTTTTGTAAGTGCGTATGCGCGATGGATCGAAGAAGAGAATTTGTTGATCATTTCAAACTTCAACTCTAAAACAGAGAAAATCAAAATTGTTATTCCGGAGTCATTAGCTGGCAGTTTGAAATTAGAGAAAGGCAAAGCGTATGTAGGCCGCGATTTATTGCGGAGTGGTGCTGAGATTGGTATCAACGAATCATTAACAGCCGAAATGGAATTGCCGGCATACAGTTCATTCATTTTAAAAATCAAATAGTTCATGCAAGGAAAGGCGAGAGTAATTATCGAGAATGTTCAACCGCAGGTAGATGGAGGTCTTTATCCGGCCAAGCGCACCGTAGGAGAAACAGTAGAAGTAAGTGCTTCTATCTTTGGTGATGGCCACGATCATATTCGTGCTGCGGTGTTGTATAAAAACACAAAACGCTAAGAAGTGGAACACAGTCGAGCTGCAACCAACCTTCAATGACGATTGGCGCGCATCTTTTAAAGTTGAAGAGCAAGGCACCTACGTTTTCACGGTGCAGGCATGGATCGATCACTTCGACACATGGTACGATGGCTTTAAAAAGAAAGCTGCTGCCAAAGTAGATGTGAAAGTGGAGTTGATGGAAGGCGCTATCTTCTTAAAAACATTAGCCGAAAACGGCAAAGCGAATCTGTTAAGTTTAGCTACTAAATTAGAAAAAAATACCGATCAGCATCAAGCAGCGGTTGAATTGGTTTTAAGTGAAGGCTTTGCACAAATTGTGAAAGACTATCCGTTGAAAGAAAACGAAACTACGTACGCACACGAATTGCAAGTTTTGGTGGAAACCAAAAAAGGCGAACTTCAGTGCGTGGTATGAATTTTTCCACGCTCCAGTTCACTGAGCCGGGCAAACATGGCACCTTTCAAGACTGAAAGAAGCTGTTGCCACGAATTGCAAAAATGGGTTTTGATGTATTATTTTCCACCCATTCATCCTATCGGCAAACTGAATCGCAAAGGAAAAAACAACAATGTGCGTGCACAAAGGTGAGCCGAATATCGTGGGCTATCAGCGATGAAGGTGGACATAAGTCAGTACTTCCGGCATTAGGCACGATTGA
>JBGAUU010000085.1:0-20672 GCA_044228465.1 Cyclobacteriaceae bacterium | reverse complement strand
GTCGGCCAAGCGCATTATGTTTGGATCCTTTTTGTACTTGCCGATTGTGCAGATTGCTTATTTGTTGGATAAAATTTAATAATGCTTATGAATGAGGCTGTTGATTTTAAAATAGTAGAGGCTCCTGCAAAGCCCATGTCTATGAATCCGAAGAAATTCGGAATGTGGCTGTTTATAGCCAGTGTGATGATGCTGTTCATGTCATTAACCTCGGCTTATATCGTTCGTCAGGCAGAAGGAAACTGGCTTTACTTCGAATTGCCGACTTTGTTTATGATTTCATGTGGTGTAATCATTGTTAGTAGCTTTTCGATGCAGTTGGCTTACCGAGCTGCTAAGAAAGACAAATATGATAAGATCAAGACGTATGTTGCAATAACAACCGTGCTGGGCTTTACTTTTCTTGTGTTGCAGTATTTGGGATGGAAGGATATGGTTTCCAATAGTATTTATCTGGTCGGAAATCCGTCAGGTTCATTTATTTATATCCTTACCGGGTTGCATGGTTTACACATTGTAAGTGCGATTGTGTATTTGTTGATTGTACTAAATTCTGCATCGAAGCTTAAAATTTCCTCCGGCAATATGACTCAGATGGAAATGTGCACAACTTATTGGCATTTTTTAGGTCTTCTTTGGCTATATTTGTTCGTTTTCTTAACATTGCTGAGATAAATTTCTAACCATGGCACACGCACACGCGACAACCGCATCGGATCAAAATGTTTGGAATGGAGGAGTAGCTCCACTAGGCGCCAGTTATGGCAAGCTGATGATGTGGTTCTTCTTACTATCAGACGCATTCACATTTTCGGGTTTATTGATCACTTACGGTTTAGTTCGTTCATCGCATCCTGCATTTGAAGGATTAGCCGATGCTTTTGTGTTTTCTCACGATTACTGGCCAGTCCCTGAAAAAGTATTTGAGGCGGTTCCATTTTTACATGGAGTTTCATTGCCACTGGTGTTTGTGGGTATTATGACTTTCATTCTGATCATGAGTAGCGTTACCATGGTGTTGGCGGTAGAGGCCGGTCATCGTATGGATCAAAAGGCTGTTGAGAAATGGATGTTGTGGACAATTTTAGGTGGTCTTACTTTCTTGGGTTGTCAGGCTTGGGAGTGGACGCACTTTATTGTTGGAACAGATACACCTACAGTGGTGAAAGATTTTGTCAATGGTCAGTGGGTGACTAAGGAGGTTTTTGGAGCGAATCTTCACATCAATCAATATGGCCCTCAGGATTTTGCGGACTTCTTTTTCTTTATCACGGGATTTCATGGTTTCCACGTATTCAGCGGAGTGTTATTGAACTTCCTAATCTATTACAACACGGTTACTGGCGTTTATAATCGTAGAGGTCATTATGAAATGGTAGAGAAAGTAGGTTTGTACTGGCACTTTGTAGACTTGGTTTGGGTATTCGTATTTACGTTCTTCTACCTAGTTTAATTTAGAATCATCAATAACATTCAAAATAAATCCAAATGGCACATCACTCACACGAACCAGAAGTTGTTGTTCTTCCACCAGACAAAGCAAAGATTAAAAAGCTTTGGACGGTAGCTGCTATTCTAGGAGCTATTACTGCGGTTGAATTTATTGTGGCTTTCACGGTTCCTCACGGTTTCTTTAAAACCAGTGTGTTCGTGATTATGACCATTGTAAAGGCCGGCTACATTGTTGGAGAGTTCATGCACTTAAAATACGAAGCGAAAGTTCTCTTCTGGTCTGTGCTCATTCCAATTATCTTTATCGTATGGATGTTGATCGCTTTCCTGTACGAAGGATTTCAATTATCGGACATTAACTTTATTTAAGATTTAATGAAAGTAGAATAGAATGGCTAAGGTTTAACTTTAGCCATTTTTGTTTTAAGACCTATCGATAACCCCTGTTAAGTACTCGATTGTGAAACGGAAGAATATTCTGCTGAGTGTTGCTCTTTTATTGCCGGTAGCGGTATTTGTTTTTCTGAAATTTTTCGGAAAGAACAAGTTTGATATTCCAGTTTTTCATCAGGATCGAATCGAAATAACAGGAGATTGTAATCAAAATTATTCCGTACCGTATCGGGTGCCTGTTGAAATATTGAGTGGCCTGAATTGTGTTATAGGAGACCCTTCAGTGATTGTTTTTTCTGATTTGGTTGGAGAAAGCAAATCCAGACTGGAAAAGGAAATTGAGGCAAAGAAATTGAACTTAATCGTTGCGAAAGGGTTAGTACCAGAGGAGGAATTGCGCAACCTGTCATGCGTGTTTATTCTACCACCGGAAACAAATGCGGTGCTCGTAGATGGAGAGCAGAGAATACGTGGTTACTATAAATTGAATGACCGCGATGAAACAGACCGATTGTTAGTAGAATTAAAAATATTATTTAATGAGTACTGAGGCATTACCAAAAAAAGACCCTTATCAAAAACTGATCATTGCCCTTTCGGTAGTGATACCATTGGTTGTGGCTGCTCTATTTAGAATTAAGATCGATGGATACGATTTTTCATTTCTTCCACCGATCTATGCGGCCATCAACGGCTTTACCGCGGTACTTTTGGTGATGGCCATTCGCGCGATCAAAGCAGGAGATAGAAGCTTGCATGAAATCCTCATGAAGATTTGCATAGCTTTATCGTCATTATTTCTGGTTCTGTATGTCATCTATCATATGTTCAGTGATTCTACTCCGTTTGGGGGTGAAGGACCTGTGAAATATATCTACTACTTCATCTTAATCAGTCATATTCTGCTATCTGTTGTGGTTATTCCATTCGTGTTGCTTACTTTTTCGAGGGCATTGGCTGGAAATTTTGAAAGGCATAAGTCGTTGGCAAAAATTACTTTTCCAATCTGGCTATACGTGGCAACTACCGGTGTGATTGTCTATTTAATGATTCGACCTTACTACGCATAAGATATGAAACGTATAATTGTATCTGCTCTGTTAATATTGATGAATGTTGGAGCTTGGGCACAATGCGCCATGTGCAAAGCCACCTTAGAGAACAATATCAGCAATGGAAATATTGGTATTGCTGCTGGAATCAATTTTGGCATTCTCTACCTCTTTGTTGCTCCGTATTTGGCCATCATGGCATTGGGAATTTTTTGGTACCGAACCAGCAAGAAAAATGAAGCTAAGGAAATCAGCAGCCATTTGGCAAGGTAAATGTCCATGCTGTCGAGAGGGAGATATCTTTAAACATCCCTTGAGTCAAATTACCCGATTTCACGAGATGAATGACAGATGCATTGTTTGCGATTCGACATTTATGCCTGAGCCGGGCTTCTATTTTGGTGCACTTTTTATCAGCTACGCATTTACGGTTGCTTTCTTTGTAGGAGTTTCAATACTGCTGTACGTTACTATTCGACCCGCCACGTGGGTTTATCTTACGGCTATTCTGGGTACTTCAATCATTTTTATACCATTTAGCTTTCGATACTCCCGTATCCTCTTTCTCTATTGGTTTGGAGGGATCCGTTACAAAGGTAAATAATCGCGAAAGCCTCGTTTGAGCATTTCTAATTTTGTACTTTTAATGAAAGAGTAATATGCTTTCTTTAAAAAGAGTACTGCTTTTCATCTTTTCCTGTTGCTTTCTTGCGGCAGGGTTTTATATAAATGATGTTTATCGCGATCCTATTCAACCAGCGGAGTTGAGCAAGACAATTTCGCAGAACATTCGTACTGTTTTTAATAGTGTCGAGGCCGAGGCCATTTTATTAAAGCAATCAAAAAATGATGCGGCATGGCAAAGCGTATCTGGTAATTTCTTGTTGCTCGATGGTTCGAAGTTGGTGCAATGGAGTAACAATTCTTTTGTGCCAGACACGGAGTGGCTTCGGCAAAAATTTCATACACGACTACTTCAAACACAACGGGCTAGTTTTTTAGTTCGTAAATGGCCAATTGATTCATCGAAAGTATTGGTGTCGATTATCGCGTTGCAAGACGCCCCGAAGGCAATCAATAAATATCTTCAGCACTTCACGAATGAAGAGATTTTCCCTGTAGCTGAACTTTCCATCCATCCATTTCAGGATAAAGCGCTGATATCCATTTTTGATGAGAACAACACGGGTATATTTTCAATCGAGGTAGAATCAGTTACTTCGCGAATCACTCCCAACTGGATTGGACTATTTCTTTTTTTGATTGGGATTGCCTGCTTAGTTTACTTTTGGGTCGTTATATTAATCGATCTGCATCATCAAGGAAAATATGAGTGGGTGTTTTTTGTGGGACTGTCTATTTCCTTCCTCATCCGCTTGGGTATGTTGTATGCGGAGTTTCCGAAACAGTGGGGGAGGTTTGCGTTGTTTGATCCGCAGCAGTTTGCATCTTCATTTATCAATTCTTCCTTGGGCGATTTTCTGATCAATTCATTGATCGTTTTATTTTTTTGCGGATACGTATTTCTCCATTTTCATCATTTCAAAATTATTCATCGCGTATTGGCCGGCAAACGGTTTCGGATAGTTTGGGGCAGTGTATTTATTACGATGGCAATCTTTTCTTTTCTGTTTCCCTTCTTGTTCTACGAAATCATTTTTCATAACTCTTCCATCCTGATTGACATTGGACGAAACATGGAGTTTACAGGAATGCAAGTGGCTGCCTACATCACAATCATTACCGGCTCGCTTAGTAGCTTTTTGTTTGGGTATGTGTTTTTGAAATTAGCCATTGATCTGGATGATAAAAGCTGGTGGCGATTCGGAGCGATGCTGCTGATCGGCTCAATGCTGTTTCTTTTTTATTGTTTCTTAGATGATCATGATTATTCAATAACGCTTTTTGTAGCACTGATTTATTTTACGGTCATTCGATTTACCAATCTCCACAAAACGCTTGCTCAAGTAACGATTGCGACATTTACATTCCTGCTCATTGTTGTTGCGGCATATGCCTTGCAAGGAGCTTTGAGTATTCGCCAATTTTCGCGCGAATCTCTTGTTCTTTCAATGCAACGTTTTGGAAATAATAGCTTGATCAACCATGATATCCTGGGAGAGTACTTGATGGCAGAGAGTGTAAAAGCAATCTCGACAGACCCATTTATTGTTGCTCGATTTACAAACCCACTGTTGCCGAAGGGAAACGTTCGTCAGCGAATAGAAAAGATTTATCTCAATTCATATTTCGATCGGTATGCCAGCAAGATTTATCTTTATAATGCAGCAGGCCAAACGCTTGACAGCGATACACTACGAAGTTTAGCTACCTCCATTCAATCTTTTCAACACCTGGCCATTCGCACCGGATATGAAGGTGTATTTTGGTTGCGAGAACGAGGTGGCAGTTTAGCAGCTAGAAGATATTTAGGAATAGCTGCGGTAACTAAATTGGATGTGATTGTGGGGTATGTGGTGTTGGAACTTTCACTCAAAAATCTAGCCTCTAACAATGTTTATCCCGAGCTGTTGGTAGATAATCGGTTTGTGCAATTTGTTTCCGATAAAAGCTTTAATTATGCTTTTTTTGAAAATGATTCACTAAAGGGAAGTGTGGGAGATTTTAATTATGCAAGGGCATTGGATTGGAAATGGCTGAAAGTAGAAAATGTAAACAGAAGCATTCATCAAAATGGCTATTTGCATTCACTCATGCATGGCGATGAAAATCAGCTTGTTGTTATTTCCACCCCGGATTATCGATGGTTTGATGTGTTAGCTAATTTCTCATTTCTTTTTATAGTTAGTTTGTTTCTCATCTTTTGTTGGATGATCATCCATGCTATGCTGAATTACTGGCGTGGCCGCAAAATGAATTATTCTACACGCATTCAATTATATATCTATTTGGCATTCATTCTTCCTTTGGTAGTAGTTTCAACAACAATCGTGCGGTTGATTGGAAATGAAAACGAAGCAGAATTGGAATTGGATTATCGCTTGCGGGCGGAACAAATGGGAGCGACCTTATTTTCTCAAAATGATGTGTCCAATGGTCGAGACGTGGACTTGGCTCCGCTGGCGCAATCATTTCACACAGATGTAAACTTATACAACCCGGAAGGTAAATTAATTACATCCAGTCAGCCGGGAATATTTGATAATCAGTTAATCTCAAGTTGGATCAATCCATTGGCAAAAAAAGCATTAGTAGAAAATGGTGATAAATATTTTGTGGCGAAAGAGCGCATTGGTTTGTTGAGTTATAACAGTTCGTATTTAGCCATCATCTCACCCGATGATGGTAAACTGAAAGGTATTTTGAATTTGCCATTCTTTAAATCCGATGATGAAGCAAGTCGGAGTTTGGCCATTGTTTTGTCAAACATCTTAATTGTGTTTGTATTGGTTTTTATTTTGTTTTCCATCGCTTCGCATTACGCCATCCAATGGCTAACGTTTCCCTTGCGGATGATTACTAAAACATTGGGTAAAACCACGCTAAACTCAAATCAACCACTGCAATGGAAGTCGGAGGATGAGATTGGATTGATGGTGCGCGAATACAATCGAATGCTGGCCACGCTGGAGCAAAGCAAAATACAATTGGCCAATACCCAGAAGGAGAGCGCCTGGCGTGAAATGGCGCAGCAAGTGGCGCATGAAATCAAAAACCCACTGACACCGATGAAGTTGACACTTCAACAAATGGAATTAAATGCACGTGCCGACGAAAGTAAACTGAAGTCGATTCGATTGTTGCTGGATCAGGTTGAGTTATTGAATGACATTGCTTCTTCTTTCAGCACATTTGCGAAAATGCCTACCCCACAACTTCAACCCGTGGAGCTCATGTCACTACTCAATTCGGTTGTAGCCCTCTACGCTTCACAAGAAGGTCAAACGGTGGAATTGAAAGCACTAGTTCAACGCGTGGTGGTACGAGGCGATGAAAAATTACTCGCAAGAGTGTTTTCAAATTTAATTTTAAATGGCCTTCAGTCTTCTGCTACGCGTAAAGCATCGGTTTGCGTAAATGTAGAAATTCATGAGAACCGTGTTGTCATTGACATAAAAGATAATGGAGATGGAATACCCGAAGATTATAAAAGTAAAATTTTTACCCCTTATTTCAGTTCAAAGCAATTGGGATCAGGATTAGGTTTGCCGATTGTGAAGCAAGGTGTTGAGCAATGTGAGGGCACGATCCATTTTATCACTCAAATCGGGTCAGGTACTGTATTTCAGGTTTCGTTTCCTTTGTTAGTGGAGTAATCATTGTAACCTTTTTACTAAAGGAAGGTACAGGAAGGTGCAACTTGCGTTAACTTGACATGTCTTTCTAAAAAAAGAAGCATATGGTTAAAAATTACCTGATCGTCACTTTTCGGAATCTGTTTCGAAACAAGGCATTTTCAGTTATTAATGTTGTAGGCCTGGCTTTTGGAATTTCGTGCAGTCTGCTCACACTATTGTGGGTGCTGGATGAATTAAGCATGGATGCATTTCATGTCAATGGAGAGCGTCTCTACCGAGTTTTGGAAAACCAGGTTTATACCGATGGGAAAACATTAACCACCAATTCTACACCCGGCCCGATGGCTCCTGTGATCAAGGAAAAATTCCCGGAAATCGAATTTGCTTCACGGATGACGTGGGGAGAGCGTAAACTCTTCCAGGAAAAGAAAGAGGGCTTTTTTGAAGAAGGCCGTTTTGTGGATCAGGATTTTCTTCAGATGTTTTCTTTTCCGCTTCAAAGCGGTGATGTCAATTCAGCCTTGAAGGATAATCACTCAATCGTCATCAGCGAGAAAATGGCGATCAAATTTTTTGGCAAGGCAGATCCGATCGGCAAAGTTTTGGTGATGGATGCGGGTGAAAGTTTTAAGGTGACAGGTGTGCTGAAACCTATTCCTTCTACCTCTTCATTAAAGTTTGATTTTCTTCTTCCTTTCAGTTGGTATTTTGAAAAGAATAAGCAATGGCTCGATCAATGGGACAATAACAACGTTCGCACGTTTGTTCAATTGAAGCCCAACGCAGATGCGGTGCAATTTGCTACCAAACTAGAACGAGAAATCGATCATCACGTGGATGGTGACAATAACATCTCGTTGTTTATTCAGAAATTTCAGGAAGCCTATTTGCACAGTGAATTCGTAGATGGAAAGCTGGTAGGAGGCAAGATTGAATCGGTTCGGATATTCTTCATCGTAGCGGTATTGGTGCTGTTGATTGCGAGTATCAATTTCATGAACTTAACCACGGCTCAATCCGCCAAGCGGGCCAAAGAGGTGGGCTTGCGCAAAACGATTGGAGCTGTCAAGTCGCAGTTGGCATTTCAGTTTTTAAGTGAGTCCATGGTGATGGTTTTGCTTTCATCGGCACTGGCAATCGTATTGGCTTTTATGTTGTTGCCGCTCTTCAACGAAATAGCGGGCAAGGAACTTTCATTTAACTTATTGACGGGAAACTCCATCTTGCTTTTGATGAGTGTGGTGTTATTTACGGGTTTAATCTCAGGCAGTTATCCCGCTTTATATATATCCGGATTTCAACCAGCCAGAGTATTAAAAGGACAGTTGAGGAGTGGCACTGGAGCTGCTCGCTTTCGCAAAGTGCTGGTGGTGGTTCAGTTTACACTCTCCATTATCCTTATCATCAGCACACTGGTGGTTTACCGACAAATGGATTTTGTGCAAAACAAAGACATTGGTTTAGATCGAAACAATCTGGTTTACTTGTGGATGAATGGTGATATGAGCAAGCATGCCGATGCCATTCGTGAAGAGCTAATGAAAGAACCTGCCATTGAATTGGCGTCACTGTCCAGTGCCAACCCGATCGATTTCGGTAACTCCACTTCCAATCTGACTTGGGAGGGCAAAGATCCGAACGATAAGATTTTGTTTTCCAATTTCTCGGTTGACTACAACTTCATTGAAAGCATGAAGATGAAACTGGTAGGAGGCCGAAGTTTCAAACAAGAGATTGCAACCGATACGGCTAATTTCATTATCAATGAGGCCGCGCAAGAAGCGATGGGCTTTGAGGATGCAGTAGATCAACCACTTACTTTATGGAATGATCGAAAGGGTAAGGTTATCGGAGTGGTTCAAAATTTTCATTTTCAATCCGTTCATTCCAAAGTAGAGCCACTCTTTATGATGTACGAACCTGACTTTTATAATGTCATTTTTGTTCGATTCAAGGAAGGGCAACGCACGGCCGCGTTGCAGGCAATGGAGAAAATAAACAAACACTATGCAGCGGCTTATCCTTTTGAGTTTAAACAATTAAGTGAAGATTGGGACGACCTCTATAAATCGGAGGACCGTTTTGGAAAGCTGTTCAACTACTTCTCTTTCTTGTCCATACTGATTTCTTGCTTAGGTTTATTTGGATTGTCTGCATTCAGTGCGGAGCAAAAAACCAAAGAACTCGGTGTTCGCAAAGTGATGGGCGCTAGCGTCAGTGGCTTAGTACAGTTAATGGCAAAAGAATTTGCCTGGCTAGTATTATTAGCGATGCTGATTGGTTGCTCGATTGGATGGTATGTAATGAATTGGTGGTTAGGAACCTATGCGTATCATGTGGAAGTAGGAATACCCACGATATTAATAGCTGCTGTTATCTGTTTTGTGGTGTCGATGGCAACAGTAAGTTATCATGCCGCTAAAGCCGCCATGATCGATCCCGTACGAAGCTTGCGCTACGAGTAAATCCTGCTAAAAGTCATAAAAAACACTTTTCAAACGATTGAAATAATTGGCGTATGATTGCTAATTTGCGGCTCCAAACCCTAAAAAAGCATTTATGGAGATCGCAAAAACGTATGACGTTAAGCACACTGATTTAGTAAAATGGATTAACGAAGTAGCTGCCCAATGCAAGCCCGATAGCATTCGCTGGTGCGATGGTTCGCAAAATGAATATAATGAGTTATGTGAATTGCTGGTGAAGAAGGGAACCTTCATACGCCTGAACCCTGAAAAAAGACCGAATAGCTTTGCCTGTTTTTCTGACCCGAGCGATGTGGCACGTGTAGAAGACCGCACCTTTATTTGTAGCCGCAGACGCGAAGATGCAGGTCCCACCAACAACTGGGTCGAGCCCAAAGAAATGAAGCACACCCTCAATCCTTTGTTGGATGGTTGTATGAAAGGCAGAACCATGTATGTGATTCCGTTTAGTATGGGACCGCTCGGTTCTCCGATTTCACAGATCGGTGTGGAGATTACCGATTCAGAATATGTCGTGGTGAATATGCACATCATGACACGTGTGGGAACTCGTGTTGTGGAATTATTGGGTACCGATGGTGAGTATGTAAAATGTCTGCACACGGTTGGTGCGCCACTCAAGCCCGGTCAGACAGATGCGAAGTGGCCCACGAATCCTACCGTTAAATACATCGTGCATTATCCCGAAGAGCGATCCATTGTTTCGTATGGTTCCGGTTACGGTGGCAATGCATTGTTAGGCAAGAAATGTTTTGCCTTGCGCATTGCCAGTGCGATGGCCAAAGAAGAAGGTTGGTTGGCTGAACACATGTTGATATTAGGTGTAGAAGGTCCGGATAAAGAAAAGAGTTACGTAGCGGCCGCATTCCCAAGTGCGTGTGGAAAAACCAATTTCGCGATGCTCATTCCGCCAAAAGAATTAGATGGTTGGAAAGTAACTACGGTAGGTGATGATATTGCGTGGATCAAACCGGGCAAAGATGGAAAGCTTCACGCGATCAATCCGGAAGCCGGATACTTTGGTGTTGCACCGGGCACAAATTATAAAACCAATCCAAACGCCATGAAGACGATGGAGAAGAATTCCATCTTTACGAACGTAGGTGTAACACCCGATGGGGATGTGTGGTGGGAGGGAATGACGAAAGAAGTTCCGAAAGATATCATTGATTGGAGAGGACAAAAGTGGGATCCGGCATCGGGCAAACCAGTAGCGCACCCCAACGCGCGTTTTACCGCACCTGCATCACAATGCCCGAGCATTGATTCGGATTGGGAAAATCCAAATGGAGTGCCGATTGGTGCATTCATATTTGGAGGAAGAAGAAGCACGACTATTCCGTTGATTTATCAGGCACACAACTGGAATTCCGGTGTGTATTTGGCAGCTACGATGGGTTCAGAGATGACAGCCGCAGCTTTTGGTGAAGTAGGCAAAGTTCGGAGAGATCCGTTTGCGATGTTGCCGTTCTGTGGATACCACATGGGCGATTACTTTAACCATTGGTTACAGTTTGGTAGAGATATTCCGAACCCGCCTCGCATTTTTGGTGTGAACTGGTTCCGCAAAGATGAGAAGGGCAATTTTATCTGGCCCGGCTTCAGCGACAACATGCGTGTGTTGAAGTGGGTGGTAGAAAAGATCAGAGGAAAATCAAACGCAGTGGAAAGCCCGATTGGCTGGATGCCACACTATGAAGATATCGATTGGACTGGGTCTGATTTTACAAAGCAACAGTTTGATAGCATCATGATGATCGATCGCGAAGGCTGGAAGCAAGAGTTGCTTTCGCATGCAGAGCTGTTTGAAAGAATGTACGACAAGCTGCCGAAGGAATTTATCTTCATGCGCGAGCTTTTGTTATCCAGCTTATGGCGATCACCGGAAAAGTGGAGTCTCGAAGCGGAGGAGATTTAATTTAGTTTTTCTCCTTTAAAGATACCGGCTTGAAATGTTAGAGTTTTGATGAGCTTACCTGTCTCATCAAACTCTTTCCATTGCTTGTGCTTTTTGTTGGCTACGTATTCGCCTTGCTCTTTGATTTTGCCGTTAGGGTAGTAGCTGGTGTAGATTCCATGCTGACGACTGCCGCGATACTCGCATTCCGAAAGTAATTTGCCATCCTGATAATAGTTCTTCACCGGGCCTGTGATCAAATTAAACTTCCAGGTTTCTTCTACTGACTTTTCTCCGTTCTCGTGATATTGAGTTCGGATACCATTCAGTTGACCTTTTTCATAATTCTCTTTTACGTTCACCGTCTTGCCATCATTGAAATAGAAAATCCATTGGCCGTGTGCTTTATTGTCTCTGTATTCTTTGGTGAAGATTGGCTTACCATCTTCGGTGTATTCTTCCAACTTGCTATCCAAACCATTGAATGCAAACTGTTGCTTCGTTTTTACTTTACCACTTTCAAAGTAGTCGTAGTTGGTGCCGGTTTTTCCGCCTTCCTTAAATTGATAGACATGTCGCTTGTTGCCGTTGGTGTAGTAACCAATGTTTTCTCCGTGCAGCTTTGCGTTCATGAAATGACCTTCCAGTAACAAATGACCTTCCTGATCGTAGTTTTTAAAGTCGCCTACTTTTTCGCCTTCGGCAATCGAATAAATCAATTCCAATTGTGCGTTGGGATAGAATGATTTGAAATAGCCGGAGATGAAACCGTCTTTGTAATTCGCTTCTGTTTCGATGATACCCGTTTCGTAAAATGTTTTGGTAACTCCGTTCGGCTTTTGATTTTTGTAGGTGATCTCTTTGCGAATTTTTCCGGAAGCATAATACTCTTTCACGAAACCATCCGGTTTGCCTTTTACGAATGAACTTTCTTGCTTAAGAATTCCGGAAGGGAAGTAGGACTTAATGCTATCGACCAGCAGGTTGTTTTGATAATATGCTTTTTGGATTTGCTTTCCTTTTTCGTTGTAAACTTCTACAGCGCCATGACGCAAGCCGTTTTCATAACTGATTTTGCGAATCAGTGTTCCATTGGCATGATATTCATAGAATGTGCCGGAGCGCACGCCATTCACGAAAGTGCCTTCAATGTTGAGTTTGCCATTTGGAAAATAGCGCTTGTATTTTCCATCCATGGTTTGATTGTCGTCCGAAACGAAATAATGTTCCTGTATTTGCCGTTTCATCGGATCGTAGAAAGTCTTTACTTCTTTTTGTGCGAATGCCAGTTGGCTGATGAGCAACAAGATCAAGGTGAGACGAATCGACATGGTTAAAGAAATTGTGAGTTTGTAGGCAAATTTAGAGATAGCTTTTAATATTTCTGCGTGCTGTCGATTGATGAACATAAGACTAGACGAACCAACGCTCCGATACAGGGATTGTTGTGTTGTCGGATGCCACCAAAAAAGAAAAGCCGGACAAACCGGCATTTCCATTATTTCTATAGGTAAATTTTACATTCGTTCGATCACAATAGCAGAAGCACCACCACCGCCATTGCAAATGCCGGCAACTCCAATCGAAGCGTTGTTTTGTTTCAACACGTTGGCTAATGTGATGGTAATACGCGCACCCGATGCGCCCAGCGGATGTCCTAAGGCGACTGCGCCTCCGTTTACATTCACTTTCGATGGATCGATTTCTAATAACTTGTTGTTGGCAATGGCCACAGCCGAGAAGGCTTCGTTGATTTCGTAAAAGCCCACATCGCCTTTTTCTACTCCGGCCATCTTCATCGCTTTTGGAATAGCAAGCGAAGGAGCAGTAGTAAACCACATCGGGTCGTGGGCTGCATCGGCAAAGCCTCTGATCTTCGCTATCGGAGTAATGCCCAATTCTTTTGCTTTCTCTTTGCTCATCAGAATCACGGCTGCCGCGCCATCGTTGATGGTAGATGCATTCGCTGCAGTTACAGTTCCTTCTTTGGTGAACACCGGTTTCAGTCCGGGGATTTTATCAAAGTTTACATTCTTGTATTCTTCGTCTTCAGCGAACAGTGTTACATCACCTTTCTTGCCAATTAATTCTACCGGCACCACTTCATCTTTGAATTTACCTGCAGCCCATGCAGCAGCTGAAAGTTTGTAGGAGTTGATCGCGTAGTTATCCTGATCCTGGCGGGAGATGTTCATTTCTTTGGCAGTGTTATCGGCACACACGCCCATCGCGCAGTGATTGTATACATCGGTTAAGCCATCGTAGGTCAGTCCATCCAATAATTCGCCATTGCCATATTTGAAACCGTAGCGTGCTTTTAAAAGATAGTAGGGGATGTTGCTCATGCTTTCCATACCACCTGCCAACACCACATCATTCTGACCGAGCATGATGGATTGCGCTCCCAACATGATGGCTTTCATTCCGCTGGCGCAAACTTTATTGACCAACGTGCAGGGAATGTTATAGCCCAGACCTGCAGCCACCGCTACCTGAGTAGCCGGGGCTTGTTGAAGACCCGCTGAAATCACATTTCCGAAGTATACTTCCTGAATATGCTTGGCATCCAGGTTGATTTTTTTGAGCGCACCCTTCACAGCGGTGGCACCTAATTGAACAGCTGTTTGCGAGGCTAGGCTTCCGCCAAAACTACCAATGGGAGTGCGTACCGCAGCCACAATATATACTTCCTTCATAAAGTGAAATTTAGGATTGATTTATGTGCTGCAAGTTAATGGTTTTTGTTCAGAAAAGGTTGATTGCAACGGTTTGCGTTGATTTTTGTTGTTTCACGCAAAGGCGCTAAGTTTTTCCAATAGGCTCGATTACTCCTTTACCTCTTTGCGAGAGAATACTACTCAAACAATTCCTTCTTCTTCACATTCGTCAAAAATTCTTCGTCCAGTAAAGTTTGGGCACACGCTGCGGCATGGGTTAGTTCGTAGCGGAAGAAGAATTTCATCGTCACAATCTTGCCTTCATAAAATGCCTGGCTTTGATTCTTAAAGTTGCCCGCATCGATATTACGTTGAGCTACGATTGCTTGCTTCAACCACTGCCACGCAATCACCACATAACTCATTTGTTCCATAAATACAGTTGCATCGGCTAAGTAGCGATCAATGCTAGTAGGAGCGAAGGTGCTGAGATGTGCGAGTACTTGTTGAATGCGCTTCCATTCAGCGTCTAATTGCTGCGCGTATTTTTTCAACGCGTTTAACTGGCTGGCGGATTGTACAGCAGCCTGAATCTCTTCACCCAAAATGGCCAAAGCTCTTCCTTTTTCCATCACCACTTTTCTTCCCAATAAGTCGATGGATTGAATGCCGGTGGTACCCTCGTACAGTGACATGATTTTCAAATCGCGGTAGTGTTGTTGTACGGGAAAGTCCATGGTGAAACCATATCCACCTAAAGTTTGGATGGCCAACGCAGCCGAACGACTTCCTTGTTCGGACGAATATGTTTTCACGATAGGCGTGAGTAGTTCAAGTAACAGAAGATTGTTCTTTTTTGCTTCGCCTTCGGTGCCGTGTACCAAATCCGATAATCGGTTGCACTCCATTACTAAGGAGAGTGCTCCTTCGGCAATCGCTTTCTGCGTGAGCAGCATACGCTGCACATCGGGATGGTTGATGATGAGGGTAGGTGGCTTCAACGGATCTTTTTCGCTGGCCAATCTGCCTTGCGGGCGCTCGCTCGTGTATTGCAAGGAAGCCTGATACGCAGCCATTGCCACCGAAGCTGCATCGAGTCCCACGCTTATGCGTGCTTCGTTCATCATTTGGAACATGTAACCCAAACCCTTGTGCGGTTCGCCCACAAGCCAACCTTTGCATTGATCTTTATCACCAAACACTAAGTGCGTAGTGCAATAGCCACGCTGTCCCATCTTTTGAAAATCTCCGGCACAGAACACATCGTTGGGTGTGAGTGAACCATCTTTCTCCGGCCAGAATTTAGGAATGATAAAAAGCGAAATGCCTTTCACTCCGGCAGGCGCACCTTCAATGCGCGCGAGTGTTAAGTGCACAAAGTTCGAGCACGCTTCGTGCTGTCCTCCTGAGATAAATATTTTTTGTCCTTTGATTTTGTAGAAACCATCGCCCATTGGTTGAGCGCTGGTGGTAATGTCGGTGAGCGAACTTCCCGCTTGCGGTTCGGTGAGTGCCATCGTGCCTTGCCATTTGCCGGCAAAGATGTTGGGAACGAAAGTGTTGATTTGTTCTTCGGTGCCGAAGCTGGTGATCAAAGCGGCCGAGCCTGCCGATAGGCTGAAGTATCCCTGACAACTGTTGTTGGCCGCCATGAAAATATGCTGAGCGGTGTTGAAGATCATCATGGGAAGTTGCATGCCACCGTTGTCGAACGAGGCGCCACCGCCAATCCATCCGTTTTCCGCTGCCTGATGGATAATGGTTTTTAATTGTGGATGCGTCTTTACGCCACCATTACCATCGTACAGTGCGGGTTGGGCATCCATTTCTTTGAAGTAAGGCGCCATGTCGCGGTCGGCAAGCAACTTGGCTGCTTCGATCATCATCCACGCTTCTTCCCAATTGAGGTGTGCAAAGCGCGGCAATGAAAAGATATCGGTTACTTGATGTACTTCCTGTAGAAGAAATTTATTGTGTTCGATGCTGGTGTACCGGCTCATGGTGGTGGTAGTTACTGGTTTCTGGTTGCTAGTTTCTGGTTGCTGGTTTCCTGATATTCGAATATAAAAAAAAGGATTACAAATTTCATGTGAGTTGTTCGTGAATTCATTCTGCCACTAAGACACCAAGGCACTAAGTTTTCCCTAATGAATTGTCAATTGCCTGTTTGTCTTCCGATAGCTATCGGAATGTCAACTGTTATGTGATCTGTTCGCGAATCCATTGGGAAATGATGGGAGCGTGGGAGTGAACGATCAAATGGCCACCGCCAGGAACAGGAAAATCGGCTTGGCGGAAGGGTAAGAGACGATCGCTGTCACCATGAATCTGAGCGATTGGCAATGGCTCACTTCCTTTGTTCCATGTGATGATCTGGTGAATTGCCCAACGAAGGAAGTAGGGATCAGTCGCAGCCAAAATAGCACGCAGCAGTTCCTTATCTTCGTTTTGTGTTATTCCAAAAATCCAGTTTTGCAGAGCATTTCCTTTCTTGATCCAACGAATGGGTATCCACCGGTGAATAGGCAAATAACGAAGCATTCGAAAGTAAAATGGAATAGCATTTGAATCTCGCGCTGACGAAATTAAAATCACTTTCTCTGGCGCTACTTGCGTGGCTATCTCCGTTGCCATCATGCCACCAAACGAAACACCGATCAAAATAGGGTTTGGTGATTTGATTTGAGTTGATAGTCGTTGGGCATAACTCTTCATCGTATCATCGGGCAATGGCTTGATCCATTCGATGTAATGAACTTCAAATCCGGGTAAATCCAACCGATCGAAGATTCTTTTGTCGGCACCCAACCCGCTGAGTAGGTAAATGGTTTTCAACTGATAGTTAGATTGTTGATTTAAGATTTTTGATTTGTGATTTACACGATTGTCAATTGCTCATTTGTCAACTGTCAATTGACTTGTAATCTACCTCGCAGCTCCTCCATCAATCGTCAGACAAATTCCACTCACAAAAGACGCTTCATCAGAAGCTAAATACAAATAACCATTGGCGATATCATCGGGCACGCCCCACTTGCCCACGGGTATGTGTGCGAGACTTTGTTTGCGCACTTCCTCGGGCATAGCATCGGTCATCGCGGTTTGAATGAATCCGGGGGCAATGCAATTGGCAGTAATTCCAAAACGACCTAACTCCAGCGCCCACACTTTCGTCATGCCGATGATGGCGGATTTGGTTGCCACGTAGTTGGTTTGTCCGTAGTTACCGCGAATCGCCACATTAGATGAAGCCGAAACGATGCGGCCGTAGTTTTGCTCTTTCATGATGGGCACCACCGCTTGCGTGCAGTTGAAGACACCGGTCAGGTTGACTGAGATGACATCATCCCATTCCTGCTTCGACATCTTTAACAGCGTGCGATCTTTGGTGATGCCCGCGTTGTTAATCAGAATGTCGATGCGACCAAAATGATTTTTAGCTTCTGCGACTGCCGCGTTCACCGCTTCCTGATCGGCCACCGATACTTTTTGAAAGAGTGCTGCTGCTCCATCGCGAATCAAATCATTCACTACTTGTTGTCCTTTGTCGGTGACATCCCACAGAATGATTTTGGCACCTTCTTTGGCAAAACGTTTCGTGGTGGCGAGACCAATTCCATTGGCGCCTCCGGTGATTAATGCTACTTTATCTTTTAATCGCATGGCTTGCTGATTTTTAATTTTTAATTTTTAATTTTTAATTTCTGGTTTCTGGTTTCTGGTTTCTGGTTATAAAATTGTCAACTGCCTCTTTGTCAAGTGTCAACTGATTCAATACAGTGCTGTCAACAACTCACCCACATAAGCAGGTTTGGATTCTCCTTCAATTTCGATTACCGCTTCTATGATCAGTTTGATACCGTTGTTGGGCATGTCTTCGGCTTGCATAATTTTTCCGGTCATACGTATTCTGCTTCCGGACTTCACTGCTACCGGAAATCGTGCTTTGTTTAATCCGTAGTTAATGGACGTAGCTGCGCCTTCAATCTCAATTAACTCATAAAAGAATTTCGCTGCCAGCGACATCGTTAAATATCCGTGGGCGATTGTTTTGCCTCCCGGCAGAAACTGTTTAGCACGCTCTACATCTACGTGAATCCATTGTTGATCTTGTGTCGCATCCGCGAAAGCACTAATGGTTTCTTGTGTTACCGTAAACCAATCGGTGACACCCAGCGATTGTCCCACATATTTCTTAATGTCTTTGAAGGGTACACGCAAAGGCTTCTCAACGACTGCTGATTTCACAACTTCCACCGGCTTGCTTTCTTTTGCTACGATGGGTTCTTCAATCCAGTCGCCCACTTTCACCACCGCTTTGCCTACCACTTTGCGATCCATCAAATCGTGCAATGCCTGCGGTGCTTCATTGAGCGAATAGATTTTATGAATATGTTGACGAATGGCTCCACTCTTCATCATGCTGAGCAGTTCACCCAGATTCTGTAAACTCTGTTGTGGTTCACGCTCCGCAAAACTTCCCCAGAATACGCCCATGATCGCGCAACCTTTTAGCAAGGGAAGATTGGCCGGAAACTGCGGTATCTCTCCGGTGGTAAATCCTACCACCAGATAGCGACCTTTCCACGCGATGGAGCGCAATGCCTGCTCGGCCAGCTTTCCGCCCACCGCATCATAGATCACATCCACACCTTTTTCTTGTGTAATTTCTTTGAGTCGCGCACGCAAATCTTCTTTCGAATAATCGATGACATGTGTGGCACCTTTTTCTTTGCAGATAGCGAGTTTCTCAGCGGTTGATGCCGCAGCAATGACCGTGGCACCCATTACTTTGCCTAACTCCACCGCGGCTAACCCTACGCCACCCGCTGCACCCATTACCAGCAAGGTTTCTCCTGCTTTTAGTTGCGCACGATCTTTCAAAGCATGATAGGAAGTGCCGTAGGTGTAGAGGGTACATGCACCATTGATATAATCCATGCCTGGTGGCATGGGGAAAACACGATTCGCTTTCACGATTACTTTCTCGGCAAAGCCACCCCATCCGCACAGTGCCACTACGCGATCGCCCGCTTTGAGGTGCTTTACTTTAGCACCCACACTTTCAACGATGCCTGATACTTCGCCTCCGGGTGCAAACGGCAACTCGGGCTTGAATTGATATTTGTTTTGAATAATTAACAGATCGGGGAAGTTGACACCACACGCTTTCACCTGAATACACACTTCACTTTCGCCCACAGGTGGCAAGGTGAGTTCGTCAAATACGAGTGAATCGGGGGGACCAAAGTTTTTGCAGATAATTGCCTTCATAAGAATTTGTAGTACCCACAAGATACACTTTTGCGGGCAAAATTCTTACCAATCGGGCTTGCCTTTATCTTTGGGTTTGGTCGCCTTGCGTTTGTTTTGTTGCAGGTATTGCACCTCCTGATTTTTCATTGCTTCGAGAATCATTTTCGCTTTCTCTTCGCTGATGTTCATTTCCTTCGGCTTGTTGCTAGAGGGTGTAGGTTTGTCTTTTTCGTCTTTCTTTTTCTGCTCGTCTTCTTTCTCTTGCTGCTCTTTTTCCTTTTTCTCTTTTTCTTTCTCCTCTTTGTTCTTGTCTTTCTGATCTTTCTTGTCCTGATCTTTTTTATCCTGATCCTTCTTCTCTTGATCTTTCTTTTCCTGGTCTTTCTTCTGCTGATCTTTTTTGTCTTGTTCCTTCTGATCTTTCTTTTGATCCTTCTGATCTTTTTTCTGATCGTCTTTCTTATCCTGATCCTTTTTGTCTTTGTTCTTTTCGTCTTTCTTCTTCTTGTCTTCCAGCTTCTTCTTCACTACTTCGTAGTTGTAGCGCGCCTCATTGTTTTCGGGTGCGGCTTTTAGGGCTTGCTTAAAGTAGCTCAACGCTTCCTCCAGCTTCTCCTTATTATTCGCCATTACTCCTAATTGCTGGTTTGCTACCGAACTGATCCGCTTGTTTTGGCTTTGAGTCAGTTGCTGATACGCATTTTGTGCATGCGTAGTATCGTTCAATTGAAAATAGGCATTCGCCAGATTGGCGCGTACTTCCTCTTCATTCACACCCAATGAGTCGATCAGGTACGAATACTTTTGCACAGCGGTTTTAAAGTCGCCTGATAGGTAAGCCTTCTTAGCTTCGGCTTTCGCGGAATTGATTTTGCTGATCTTGCCTGGATCGATGAGCAGGAGGGCGCCAATCAAAAAGAGATAAACCGTCTTCATCATATCGTTACCGTTCGGATGCTCACTAAAATATCTAACACTAAAAGAATCATCGCGGCCAGCAGAAAATAAAAATACTGGTTGGCCGATACATCTACCATGCGGGTGTCGCGTAGTTCTCCTTCAATCTTACTGATGGTGTTGATCAACCGGTTCACATCATTCCGCGACTCGTTGATTTCAAAATATTGTCCATCGGTTTTGCTCGCCAGTGCTTTTAACGAACTGGCATTCAATTTTGATACGACCGTATTTCCGCGCTCATCGGTTTTGTATCCACGACC
>JBGAUU010000084.1:0-20376 GCA_044228465.1 Cyclobacteriaceae bacterium | reverse complement strand
AAACTCGTATCACATTGGCAAGTACAAACAGAGTGTTGATTGGTTGAACAAATACATTCAATTAAAAGGTACGAAAGGGCAATATTCGGAACAAGCCGTAGAGTGGCTCGCGAAAGCAGAAACGGAATTACTGAAAGAGCAGGAGCGCGAAGCGCGTCAGGCATCCGAAGTGCTTTCAAAGGATTATACACTTGATTGCGGCCCTACAGGGAAAGTGATGTGCACGGTTTGCAGAGGAAGTACGGTAGTGATAAAGAAAAATTATTTTGGCGATATCTATTCAACGTGCGGCTATTGCCACAAGCTTGGCTATCTCACTTGCGATGAATACAATCAATTATTGAAAGGCACGTTGAGGCCAGAGCATTGATAAGCGCGAAGCAATTTGGATACGCTGTATTTTCAGACACACTTCGTTTTTTTGTACGTATGAAAACAATTTGCCCGATTGGCAAAAGAAGCCAACCCGCGATTTATTGCTTACTATTGATTTTTTAGACTTCCTTTAAGATTAAATAGAACGAGGTTAGCAAACTAAGAAATAATGACAGCAGCAGCCAAACCCTTCCGACTTTTTCTAATTGGATTGATACTGACGGTAACTGCAACACTTCTGCTTTATCAATTCATTCCTACCTACAACTTACTCGGTGAATCACATTTTGATTATCCGATAGTAAATGAAAATAGAAGGTTACTTGCCAGTGAATTAAGTAACACCAATGCAGACATACTACTCAAACTTGGCATTTACAATATAGCTTATTGGTTAATTATTATTTTAACTTATAGTGCTCTCGAGCATTTTAAAAGAATCAAATTTCAAAGTAGTCTTCTTAAATTTCATTTTGCTCTATCAATTGCTGCTTTTATTTTCATCATATGCCTAAACAAGCTGGTGACATATACAGATTTCTTCAATTGGGCACCATCTGATATTTATATTTCATCTAATACATCTAACTACGACAAAGCACAATTGAGTAAAAATGTTCTATTCTTCAACTCGTTGACAAGCCCGACTGCTTTAGCTGGATTTGTATTCCTTGCTCTTGGAACAGGATGTTTTTTAATAAATATTGTTAACGGGTTTAAAAAAAAAGAAACTTAGCCTCTCGCTAAAATTCAATCACCGCAGTCCCGATAAATACTGCGCTGAAATAAAACCAAAGAAGAGAAAACAAAACGTGGATCCACGTTTCAAACATCTTACCCCTCCAAAGCTCAGAAGAGTAACCGAAGAATTGAATCGCCAATCGCACCAACCAAAAAACTCCCATTCCCAAACATACACGCTTGCCGAGTTGGGTAGCTATCAGATCATAAGATGAGGTTAAACATAAGACACCCATCAACAATACAATGAATCCAATAAAAAAAGTGTGCACGTACATCATCTGTCGGTTGATCAAGCTCAGTGATTTCAATTCGCCTTGCCATTTGAAATAAATCGGAAACGGCACGTGCATGACAGAAAGTGCGACCATTAAAATACCCCACTGCTTTTAGATGAATTTCAGGATTCATAGAGGGGTGCAAATAAAGATGGACATAAAGGGCGTAAACTTCGTCTCCTGAAAAGACAAAAAGCCCGCTTCGACAAACGCCTTCTTCCATGCGGTACGCGAAAAGAGATGCGTAAACCCAACCGTGAATGCAACAAAATTCGGGAAGTCGCGGAGATGCTCTACCATGATTACTTTTCCACTCGGCATGCAGATGCGATAGCACTCTTTTAAAAACTGTACACGCTCTTCGTGCGTACGGATTTCATGGGCTGCCGATAACAAAAACACTAGATCAACGGACGCATCTGCCATGGGAATGGAAGCAGTGGAAATAGATTGTGTATTCGGATACACCAAACTCACCTTTCGGGTGCGCACAATAGCTGGCTCGGTCGACAAAATATTTGTACTCGGAATGATGAATCCCATCCAACTTAATTTTAAATTACACATCGTAAAACTTTGCCATCACTAACTATGAAAACTAAAAAGCTTCTGCTTGTCTCCACCCTGATCGGATTCTCAGCTATTAATTCCTGGTCGCAAAACGAATACCCAAGCACCCCACCGGCAGTTTCACCCATGCCTATGAAACCAGAGATGACAGAAATTTGGGAACCTGAAGTAAAAGTAATTAGTCCGGGTAAAAAGTTAGGCGATGCTCCGTCAGACGCGATCATTTTATTTGATGGTAAAAATCTGGATCAATGGGTGAGTCAAAAAGACGCTACCAAGCCGGCTCCTTGGAAAATCGTCAATAAAGATTACATGGAAGTGGTGCCGGGCTCGGGCGGTATACAAACAAAAATGAAGTTTGGTGACTGCCAGTTGCATATTGAATTCAGCGCTCCTGATTCGGTCTATAGCGCAGGCCAGGGAAGAGGAAATAGCGGAGTGTTCTTTCAAAATCGCTACGAATTGCAAATACTCGATTCGTATAACAACCGCACCTACCGCAACGGGCAAGCCGGCAGTATTTACAAAGATCACGCTCCACTGGTCAATGCAATGCGAAGTCCACTGGAGTGGAATACCTATGATGTGATTTATACGGCTCCTCGTTTTAAAGCCGATGGCACCTTGGACGCGCCCGCGCGAATGACCGTATTACACAATGGCGTAGTGGTTCAAAATAATTCGACCATTAACGGCCTCACGTATTATATTGGCCTTCACAACTACCCCGCTGCTCATGCTGAAGATGTTATTTCATTGCAAGATCATGGCAACAAAACCCAATTCAGAAATATCTGGATTCGTAAACTATAAAAGTATTATTTGTTAGAGTTTGTGGTGCGCTCTTTATTTGCATCACGCGCTCCAAAATAGTAAGCTACAAACTCGCGGGGAATTGAATATACATCACGGATTTCAAAGTAATCCGGACTGGCACTGCTCACTTCGGTGAAATTGTTTTTGCGAAAAAGCATTTTGGTACGTGTAACATGAAAGTACTGCGAAACAACAATCAAGCTTTTGAAGTTGAGTTGCTCTTGCATCTTGAGTGTATTGGCTACCGTAGCCAATGTGTTATTCCCATTATTATCAACAAAAATCAAACTATCGGGCACACCTCTTTGCAATAAAAATTCTTTCATTTTATCACCTTCATAAAACCCTTCTTTGCCTAGTCCCCCACTCACCAGAATTCGTTTGACGCGACCCGCTTGAAATAATTGAATACTGCACTCCAATCGCTTTTGCAATCGGGTAGAAAGCGTGCCATCGGGATGTACGGTGTTGCCTAAAACAACAGCCATATCAGCTTGTTGGCGGTCATCGCTCAATCCATCAACAACCATATAAATTACATGACTTGTAATCCATACAGCTAAAGTAGCTGCTGTGATTTTTACAATATGTTTGATGATTTTCATTTTAAATTAGGTTCAGAGTATATCTCCGCCATGATCGTATAGATAGCGTTTCTCAACTACATCTATAAAGATACTTTTGAATAACCATACCTCGGACTAAAAAGCTGATATTTATCATGTTTTAGAATACTTGACGGCTACATATCTTACACTCAAGCTGACTCCCGTTTGTAGCGCGTGCAGGCATTGACTATCTTTGCACGCAGTTTATTCACGCACGTATGGCTCTTTACAATCGCATCAACGGCAAAGAACTGAAGGAAAAACTTCAGCACACACAAGAAGAAAGAACAACCGTTTCATTTTACAAATACCATCAGCTTTCCGACCCCAAGGCTTTCCGCGATGAATTGTATTTGCTATTTGATCAGCTTCATATACTAGGTCGTATCTACGTGGCACATGAAGGAATCAACGCACAAATCAGCGTGCCTACCACTTCTTTCGCAGCGTTTCGTTCGCAATTGTTCAGCATCTCCTTTTTAAATGGCATTCGTCTGAACACAGCCGTAGACGACAATGGCAAATCATTCTTTAAACTAAAGATATTAGTTCGCAACAAAATTGTGGCAGACGGACTCAACGATGCCACGTTTGACGTGACCGATCGTGGCAAGCATGTAAACGCAAAGGAGTTTAACGAACTGGCCGAAAACCCCGACACTTTGATTGTCGATATGCGCAATCATTACGAAAGCGAAGTGGGGCATTTTAAAAATGCCATTTGTCCAGATGTAGATACGTTCCGCGAGGAGTTGAAGGTAGTGGAAGATTTACTGGAAAAAGAAAAAGATAAAAACCTGTTGATGTATTGCACCGGTGGTATTCGTTGCGAAAAAGCCAGTGCATGGTTCAAACATCGTGGATTTAAAAATGTATTTCAGTTAGATGGTGGCATCATTGAATATGCACGGCAGGTAAAAGATCAAGGATTGGAAAATAAATTCATCGGCAAAAACTTTGTGTTCGATGAACGCTTGGGCGAACGCATCTCCGATGATATCATCAGCACCTGCCATCAATGTGGCAAACCGTGCGACTCACATACCAATTGCAAAAACGATGGCTGTCATTTGCTGTTTATTCAATGTGAAGAGTGTGCTGAAAAATTTGCAGGTTGCTGTTCAACCGAATGCAAAGACATTATTGCACTGCCAATAGAGGAACAAAAGCAAGTTCGCAAAGGAATCAATAAAGGCCGTCAGGTATTTAAGAAAGGACGCAAACTGAAAGATCAACTGACTACCCAATCCGCACAATGATTCGCATCGGCATCATCAACGTGTCTGATCGCGCCAGCAAGGGTATTTACGAAGATACTCCGGGCCAGGCCATCGTGGCTACACTCAACGAATATCTGATCAGCCCGTGGGAAAAAGAATATGCGGTGATACCCGATGAACAGGAATTAATAGAACAAACATTGATTGACATGGCCGATCAGAAGAATTGCTGTCTGATTGTGACTTGTGGTGGCACCGGTCCCGCTAAACGCGATGTAACCCCCGAAGCAACGGAAGCAGTTTGTCAGAAAATGATGCCCGGCTTTGGCGAACTGATGCGTAATATCAGTTTGCAATACGTTCCTACCGCCATTTTATCGCGCCAAACGGCAGGCATACGAAATAAAACTTTAATTGTAAATTTGCCCGGGAAGCCGAAAGCCATCCGACAATGTCTGGATGCGGTATTTCCGGCTATTCCTTATTGCATTGATTTATTAGAAGGACCGTATCTGGAATGCAATACCAAAATAATGAAAGCGTTTCGACCGAAAGAAGACTCAACTTCCAAGGTATAATCGCTGTGAATTGGTTGAATTCGTAATTGTATGGCTAGAATAAAGTATTACTACGACACGGAGACGTGTAAATACGAACGCATTCGCACCACCACGGGCGACATCATCTTAAATACATTGGGCATTATTTCTCTTACCCTAGCGATGGCAGTGGGTCTCATGTTTCTTTATAGCAGCTACTTCGAATCTCCCCGCGAACTTCTGCTCAGCAATGAGGTGAAAGAATTGGAATTCATGTACAGCAATCTGGAAAAACAAATTGAAAAATTGGATGCAGAACTCGCCAACATGGAATACCGGGATGATAATATCTACCGTGCGGTGTTGGGTGCTGAGCCCATCGACAAGAATGTGCGTGAAGCTGGTGTGGGTGGCATAGATCGCTACGAAGACATCCGAAAGAAGAACATCGTTCACGAAGATTTTTTATTGAAGCTGCATGAGCGGGTTGATAAACTGAAACGAAAGGTTTACATCGAATCCAAATCACAAGATGAAGTGATTGCGCTGGCAGAAAACAAAGAAAAGTTATTCGCTGCTATTCCGGCCATTCAGCCCGTTAGCAATAAACAGTTGATTGCTCTAGCATCCGGCTTCGGCATGCGTATTCACCCGGTTTATAAAGTTCGCAAAATGCACACCGGAGTTGATTTTGCAGCCTCCATAGGTACACCCATTTACGCTACTGCGGATGGTGTTATCGACAAACTAGAGGTGAGCTTCAGTGGTTATGGCAAAGTATTAGAAATTGATCATGGATTTGGCTATCGCACACGCTTTGCACACATGCACGGCTTCAATGTGCGCTTCGGGCAAAAAGTGAAACGAGGTGATTTGATTGGTTATGTTGGTGACACCGGACTTTCTACTGCGCCCCACTTACATTATGAAGTTTTCGTCAATGGTGTACATGTCAATCCCATTCACTACTTCTTCAATGATTTGAATGCGAAAGATTACGAAAAGATAATTCAACTGGCATCGGTCGAAAACCAATCGCTGGGAATGTAATTAAAGAGCAAGAATCTCTCGAACAATCACGCGCAGCTCATTCAACATCATAGCCGTGGCGCCCCAAACCACTTCGCCTTCTATTTCAAAATGGGGTGCTAGCATCGGATACATTTTAGCTGCTAGTATTTCTTTCGTGCGGATCGCATCGGGTCTAATCAAATCAGAAATGTCACCTTCGATGATGCGCACTACTTCAGATTGTTGTGCTTGATAAACGGGACGTTGCTCTACAAATCCAATCACCGGAATTACCATGAAGTTACTAGGCATCACAAAAAACTGGCTCAACTCACCTACCACTTTAATTTGTTGTGCCTTCACTCCTATTTCTTCTTCTGTTTCTCTCAGCGCAGTTTCAATGGCTGTCTCACCCGGCTCGGCTTTTCCTCCCGGCAAACTCACTTGACCGCCATGTGCTCCGAGGTATTCATGGCGCTTGGTTAATGGGAATTTAATCTGGCCGCCATCTGGGTATAACAAAATCATCACACTGCCCGGCTTGGGTGGAAGTGAGTGATCAAATTTAGGTTTGATGAGTCCGGTGGGTGTGGCACGCAAAGTTTCATGCGCCTCCGCTCCCGGCAATGGCTGTTGCAGTCGCTGTTGAAGTTGATCGAGTAATGAAGGCCACATCATTTGCAGTACTTGATTAGATCAGCCGTAAGCATTTGGTCTCCTCGTTGCTCGGACTGACGAAATGCATCACATGCTTCTTTTCGTTTATTGTTTTTCGCATAAGCGGTACCGAGGTAAAAATAAATCTTATCGATAAAAGAATCCATCTTCTCAGCTTGGGCCAACAGCCGTTCCGCGGAAGCGTAATCTTCCTTCATCAAATACAAAATGCCCTTGTTGCGGTACGCCCATCCATTGTAAGGATCGGCATACATACTTTGATTGATGTCTTCTTCGGCTTTGGCAAGGTCGTTTAATCGCAAATAGATAAAGCCTCGGTTGTTTAAGAAATACGCTTGCTTGGGGTCGATGGCAATCGCTTTGTTTACGTTCTGTAACGCAGCTTCAAAATTTCCTTTTTCAATATCAATCAGCGCTAGCGTGTTATACACATTCGGCTCGTTGGCTTTGCGCGCCTGTGCCTGATTCAATTCCTTTAATGCTACTTCATAGTCGCGTTTGTAATAATACACGATGGCGTGGTTGACTAAATAATCCACATTATCGGGAGCCAACTGCATAGCTTTGTCAAATGATTCAAGTGCTTTATCGAACTCACGCATCTTGGTAAAAACTAAGCCCTTCGTAAAGTACGCTAAGGCAGTATCCGGTTTGGCTGCAATCACTTTCGTGAGATCATCCAGTGCCTGAAAGTAAGCCTTGGTCTCATACGCTGCATTCGCGCGGTTGATCAATGCATTCACGAAAGTAGGTTTGCATTCGATTGCTTTGGTATAATTCTCAACAGCTAAATCAAAACGGCTTTGTTCGAAGTATACGGTTCCTAGATTATTCCAAGCATCAGCAAAACAAGGATCTAGCCGAATGGCCTCACCGTAGTAATAAGACGCTTGCTCATAATTGCGTTCCTTTGCAGCTATATTGCCCTTTAATAAAAACTGTTGCAGGCGTGATTCTTTCGTATTGCATGCCAATAAAAACAGTGCCGGTAAAAGAAATAGAATTGGTCTCATAATTAATTGGTGGATGCCCGCATTGGTGAAAGTGGTGTCTTGGCAAAAATACAACTTAAACTTAACCACAAAGGCTAACACTTGTTTTGAATGAATTATAAAAATATTTCAGTTTGAATTTTGAATACTACAACCGAATCCCTTTCTTTGAGCCATCAAATGACAACAACTCAAAACATCCATCGCCATCACCATACAACTAGCTTGTCTGGCGGCTTTATGTTTTGATCTGATTATAAAGATTTACTCAAAAAAGGCTTGCCAACAATGGCGAGCCTTTTTTGTTTGCTAAGAATTTGAATTTGAATTAAAATGATAACTATAAAAACCGTATGAACACACCACTCCGCATTGCCATTCAAAAGTCCGGTCGCCTGCAAGAAGATTCACTGAAGTTGTTGAAGGAAAGCGGCCTGCATTTCAGCAATGGCAAAGATCAACTGAAAACACAAGCGCGGAATTTTCCGATCGAGTTGCTCTTCTTACGTGATGACGATATTCCGCAATACGTAGAAGACCAGGTAGCCGATGCGGGTATTGTCGGTGAAAACGTGCTGATCGAAAAACAGAAAAAGAATGAACTGGTGAAGCGCTTGGATTTTGCCAAATGCAGGCTCTCCATTGCCGTTCCTCGCTCCGAAAACTACACCGGCATTTCGTACCTGCAAGGAAAAAACATCGCTACCTCCTACCCGGTGATCGTTCAACAATTCTTAGATAAGCACGGCATTCAGGCAGGCATCCACGAAATCAGCGGCTCGGTCGAAATCGCTCCGGGCATTGGGTTGGCAGATGCGATCTGCGACATCGTAAGTACCGGCAGCACATTGTTAAGTAACGGACTGAAAGAAGTGGAAACCGTTATTCAAAGTGAAGCGGTTTTGATTGCTACACCGAATTTACCCGAAGCCAAAAAGCAAATCTTAGATAAGCTGATCTTCCGGATCAATGCAGTGCAGTCGGCTAAAAACAACAAATACATTTTGCTGAACTGTCCAAACGAGGCGATTGAAAAAATTACAAGTGTTATCCCGGGTATGAAGAGCCCAACCATTATGCCGTTGAGTCGCAAGGGCTGGTCGAGCTTACATTCCGTGGTCGATGAAAATGACTTTTGGGAAAAGATTGATTTACTGAAGTCATTTGGTGCCGAAGGAATTTTGGTGATACCGATTGAAAAGATGATTGCTTAGAAGAGACTTGAGATTTGTGATTTGAGATTTGAGAAAATACAAAACTAGAAACAGAAAAAAATGAAAGTTGAGATAAATCCTGCAAGAGAAAGCTGGGGATCACTTTGCCAGCGACCGCAACTGGAGTTGGAATATTTGGAAGGTGTGGTGAACAACATTCTCACGCGCGTAAAAAAATCCGGTGACGAAGCACTACGCGAATTAACAAAACAATTTGATGGCATTGCAATTACCAACCTAGCCGCAACCGCTGAAGAAGTGAATGCCGCCATCGCCTCATTACCGGATTCGCTGAAGCAATCCATCACGCAAGCAGCTGCTAACATTGAAAAGTTTCACACAGCACAACGTAATCCGGTAGTTCAAATTGAAACCATGCCGGGTGTTACATGCTGGCGCAAGCAAGTGGCCATACAAAGCGTGGGCATTTACATTCCGGGAGGTTCAGCTCCTTTGTTTTCTACGGTGTTGATGCTGGGTATTCCCGCCAAAATAGCGGGATGCAAAGAAGTAGTTTTGTGCACGCCACCCGCAGCAGACAGAGCGATTCATCCCGCTATTTTGTTTGCCGCTTCACTGGCAGGCATCACTAAAATTTACAAAGTAGGTGGCGCACAAGCTATCGCAGCGATGGCCTATGGCACAGCTACCATTCCGCAAGTCGATAAAATCTTTGGCCCTGGAAATCAATATGTCACCAAAGCAAAGCAACTCATCAATCAATCTGGAACAGCTATCGATATGCCGGCCGGGCCTTCGGAAGTATTGGTGATTGCGGATAGCAAGGCAAGCCCATCATTCATTGCAGCCGATCTTTTATCGCAAGCGGAACACGGTGCAGATAGTCAGGTGGTTTTGGTAACTAAAGATTCCGAGTTGGTGGAGAAGACCGAAGCTGCATTAGAAGAACAACTGCTGCAACTGCCTCGACAAAAAATTGCGCGCGAAGCATTAAAGAACAGTTTGGCGATTGTTTTGAATAACGATGAGCAAGTGATCGATTTTGTGAATGCGTATGCTCCCGAGCATTTGATCATCAATACAATTGATGCAGATGCTTTAAGCGAAAAAATTACCAATGCAGGTTCAATCTTCTTAGGCGCGTATTCTCCGGAGTCTGTTGGAGACTATGCATCCGGCACAAATCACACTTTGCCAACCAATGGCTATGCAAAAGCATATAGCGGTGTATCGCTGGATAGTTTTACCAAATCCATCACCATTCAAAAACTAACGAAAGAAGGACTTGATCTCTTGGGCCCGATCGTAGAAGAAATGGCAGAAGCGGAGCAACTGAAAGGACACGCGCAGGCGGTGTGGGTTCGAAGAAATTCTAATTAACAAGACATGAACATCACCAAACTCGTTCGACCCAATATTTCTAAACTAAAGCCGTATTCATCGGCCCGCGATGATTTCAAAGGAAGTGCTTCGGTTTATCTCGATGCCAATGAAAATCCCTACCCTTCTGATTTCAATCGCTATCCCGATCCGCATCAGCAAAAGCTGAAGACAAAAATAGCAGCGATCAAAAATATGCCTGCTGAAAACATATTTGTAGGCAACGGCAGCGATGAGCCCATTGATTTGTTGTTTCGTGCTTTTTGTGAACCGGGAGTTGATAATGTTTTGATTCCGGAGCCTACCTATGGCATGTACACCGTGAGCGCGAACATCAATAACATTGCGATTAGAAACATTTCACTTACACCTGATTTTGATTTGGATGTGGATGCGATTTCTAAAACCTGGGATAAAAATACGAAGCTGTTGTTTCTTTGTTCGCCCAATAATCCTTCCGGCAATTTGCTGAGCGAAGAAAAAATCATTCAGTTGTTAAATTCCTTTCCGGGATTGGTGATTGTGGACGAAGCGTACATTGATTTCACAAAACAACCCGGCTTTCTTTCGAAGATCAACGATTACTCCAATCTGGTAGTGTTGCAGACTTTATCCAAAGCTTGGGGGTTGGCTTCTCTGCGAATTGGCATGTGTTTCGCGCAAGCCGAAATCATTCAAGTGCTGAGCAAGATCAAGCCGCCTTACAACATCAGCGGCATAAACCAGCAACTGGCCGAGCAAGCGCTGAATGAGGTAGCACAAAAGGAGAAAAACGTTCAGGAGATCATTGTGCAGAGAGAGTGGTTGAAAACAGA
This sequence comes from Cyclobacteriaceae bacterium, assembly GCA_044228465.1. Taxonomy (GTDB): domain Bacteria; phylum Bacteroidota; class Bacteroidia; order Cytophagales; family Cyclobacteriaceae; genus ELB16-189. Next base: position 9,178 of record JBGAUU010000084.1, on the reverse strand, counting down.
GCTAAAAGAATTACCCTCGGTTCAACAGGTGTATCCTTCCGAAGCAAATTTCCTGTTGGTTAAAATTGATCAAGCTCGTGAAAAATACCAACAGTTAATTCAAACCGGAGTAGTGGTACGTGATCGTTCTTCGGTAATTTTGTGTCAGGATTGCCTTCGCATTACCATCGGCACACCCGCAGAAAATCAACAACTACTAGAAACATTAAAGAAACTAGATTAATAACTTTAAAAGAAAAATCACCACTAAGACACGAAAACACTAAGAAAAAAAGTAAAAGAAAATACTTAGTTCCTTGATGCCTTCATGGTAAAAAAATTAAAAAATGAAAAGAGTATTGTTTATTGATCGCGATGGCACGCTGATTCACGAGCCGGCAGACGATCCGCAAATTGACAGTTTAGAAAAAGTAAAGTTCATTCCCGGCATGTTCACGTGGCTCAATCGCATTTCTTGCGAAAACAACTACGAATTCGTGATGGTAACGAATCAGGACGGATTAGGAACTGACTCTTTTCCTGAACACACCTTTTGGCCGACACAAAACTTTATCATCAATACCCTGGCGGGCGAAGACATCACTTTCCATGAAGTTTGCATCGACCGTTCTTTTGCACACGAAAACAAACCCACCCGCAAGCCCGGCATTGGCATGCTTACCAAGTATCAAACCGCAGAATATGATCTTGCTAATTCGTATGTCATTGGCGATCGAATCACGGATATTCAATTAGCCAAAAACCTCGGAGCGCGTGGGATACTCATCAACAATGGAAGCCTCACTCCTGCTCTTTCTGAAAATGGACTCACCGAAATTTGTGCGCTGGTCACCACTTCGTGGAAAGAAATTTACGATCAAGTAAAAATCCATCGTACAGCAACCCACGAGCGAACCACCAAAGAAACCTCTATTAATATCTCTCTTGATCTGGATGGAAAAGGAGTTTCTTCCATCTCCACCGGACTTGGATTTTTTGATCACATGCTGGATCAACTGGCCAAGCATGGTTTAGTAGACCTCACCATCTCCGTAAAGGGAGATTTACACATCGATGAACATCACACCATCGAAGATACAGCGTTGGCTTTAGGAGAAACTTTCCTAAAGGCATTAGGCGATAAAAAAGGAATTGAACGCTACGGCTTTTGTTTGCCGATGGACCAAGCGCGAGAAAATTGGCGATGTGCCCACCGAAATGTTTTACCATTTCTTCAAGTCTTTCTCGGACACGGCCAAGTGCAATCTCAACATCAAAGTAGAAGGTACCAACGAGCATCATAAAATTGAAGCCATCTTTAAAGCATTCGCGAAAGCGATCAAAGCGGCCGTACGAAAAGATCCATTCAACGATCAACTTCCTTCTACCAAAGGCACGTTATGAAAATAGCTGTTATTAAATACAATGCAGGTAACATTCGTTCGGTTGCATTTGCGCTCGAGCGATTGAAAGCAGATTTTACCATCACCGATCATCCGGAAGAAATTCAACAAGCGGACAAAGTCATTTTTCCGGGCGTGGGCGAAGCCAGCACCACGATGCGTTACTTAAAAGATCACCGACTCGATGATCTCATACGTTCGTTAAAACAACCCGTGTTGGGCATTTGTCTGGGGATGCAGTTGATGTGCAAACACTCCGAAGAAAACGACACGCCTTGCTTGGGCATCTTTGACGAAACCGTGCGTTTGTTTGTACCAAAGCATCACGAAAAAGTCCCACACATGGGATGGAACTCGCTGACCACAATAAATGATTGGCTTCCCTCCGATTTGAAAGATCAATTTGTTTACTTTGTGCACAGTTTTTATGTACCGCTCAGTGCACACACCTCCGCACAAACCGACTACATTCAAGCCTTCAGTTCTGCCATGCGAAAAGATAATTTTTATGCCGTTCAGTTTCATCCGGAAAAGTCCGGACCCGTGGGAGAAAAAGTAATTCAGGCATTTCTCCAGCAATAATCGTCAACCCATGAGAATCATTCCAGCTATCGATATCATCAATGGAAAGTGCGTTCGGCTTTCGCAAGGCGACTTTTCGAAAATGAAAGTCTACAACGAAGATCCGGTGGAAGTAGCCAAAGAATTTGAAGAAGCCGATCTGGAATATTTACACCTGATTGATTTGGATGGCGCCAAGAAAGGTGAAGTGGTGAATTGGAAAGTAATTCGTGACATCCAAGAAGACACCGCGCTTCAGGTCGATTTTGGCGGTGGCGTGAAAACCGAAGAAGAAGTGCAAGAACTACTTTACCTCGGCATCAATCAAATCAACGTAGGAAGTGTGGCCGTGAAAGAGCCTGAAAAATTCATTGGCTGGCTGAAGGAGTTTGGCTCTGAAAACTTTATTCTTAGTGCGGATGTAAAAGGTGAAAATGTATCTATCAATGGGTGGCTTGAATCAACCGAATTTCGATTGTTTGATTTGGTAAGCAAGTTTGCCGATCATGGTTTGGAATACCTTACCGTAACTGACATCGCCACCGATGGCATGCTCAGCGGCCCTAACTTTGGGTTGTATAAAAAGCTGATGAAGAAATTTCCCGACTTAAAAATCATCGCCAGCGGTGGTGTAAGTTCCATCGATGACTTGAAGGAATTACAACACATCAAAGTATTTGGAGCGATTGTCGGTAAAGCCATTTACGAAGGGCACATTCAACTGAGTCAATTGAAAAATCTGTAGTCGTGCTGACCAAACGAATTATTCCTTGTTTAGATATTAAGGACGGTCGCACCGTAAAAGGTGTGAACTTTCTGGAACTGCGTGATGCCGGTGACCCGGTAGCACTTGGTGAAATGTATGCTCAACAAGGTGCCGATGAATTAGTTTTTCTGGACATCTCGGCCACCAACGAAAAACGCAAAACCTTTGTCAAGCTGGTGCGCGAGATTGCGGCTCATGTCAACATTCCATTTACCGTAGGCGGTGGCATCAGCAGCATCGAAGATGTGGCACCCTTACTCGAAGCTGGTGCCGACAAAGTGAGCATCAACTCTGCTGCTGTTTCGAATCCACAACTGATTGATGATTTAGCCAAAGCATTCGGGTCGCAATTTGTGGTGCTCGCCATTGATGCGCGCAAAGTGAATAACCAATGGACGGTGCATACGCATGGCGGATCGCGACCCACGGAAAAGAAATTGTTTACTTGGGCGAAAGAAGGTCAGTCGCGGGGTGCGGGTGAGATTCTTTTCACCAGTATGGATCACGATGGAACGAAGAGTGGCTTCGCGGTAGATCCATTGGAAAAGTTAAATCAATTGCTACAAATTCCAGTGATCGCTTCCGGAGGTGCCGGCAACATGAGTCATTTTCTGGAAGCTTTTGTTATTGGGAAAGCAGATGCCGCATTGGCTGCTACGCTCTTTCATTTTGGTGAAATTAAAATCCCGGACCTCAAATCGTATTTAAGCAATCATCACCTTCCTATTCGTAAGACCATATGATTAACATCGCTGAATTGGATTTTCAAAAATCAGGTGGACTGATTCCTTGCATTGTGCAGGATGCCTCCACCGACAAAGTGTTAATGTTGGGCTATGTGAACGAAGAAGCGTTGCAAAAAACCATCGCTGAAAAGAAAGTTACCTTCTTCAGTCGCAGCAAACAGCGCCTCTGGACAAAAGGAGAAACCTCCGGCAATTTTTTACACCTCGTTTCCATCTTGCAAGATTGCGATCACGATACCTTGCTCATCAAGGCAAAACCTGCCGGACCAGCCTGTCACACAGGAGCCGATACCTGCTTCAATGAGAAAAATACCTTCAACGATGTTCGTTTTCTCGATGACGTGATTCAAAATAGAAAAGCCAATCCCAAAGAAGGTTCTTACACCAATCAGTTGCTGAACAAAGGTATCAACAAAGTAGCTCAAAAGGTGGGCGAAGAAGCAGTTGAATTAGTGATTGAAGCGAAAGACGATAACAAAGAATTATTTCTGGGAGAAGCGGCTGATTTAATGTATCACTACCTCGTGCTATTGGCCGCAAAAGACCTGCAGCTTTCCGATGTAGTTCAGGTATTGAAGCAGCGACATTCCTGATTGTCTTTTCCACTACAAATTAATTAAAAAGTTATAGCTTCATTTATTGAAAAAAGAAGCTATGGCAAATGAGGCAATTCAGCGCAACGGGCATCCGTTCATCCGGCATTCTTCTTCAGCGCCTTCTGCCGAAGAACTGATCATTTCCAGCACGGCATTTTATCAACACATGAATCAAAGGCGCTCGGTGCGTGATTTCACCAATCAGCCAATCGCACTAGAAGTAATTGAGAATATTATCCGGACTGCCAGCACTGCACCTTCTGGAGCGAATAAGCAGCCCTGGACTTTCTGTGTGGTTTCGAATCCGGTAACGAAAAAAGAAATACGAATAGCTGCGGAAAAAGAAGAATATGAAAGCTACACGCAGCGTATGAGCGATGAATGGCTTCGTGATATCGAACCCTTACAAACCGATTGGCAAAAACCATTTCTGGAAACAGCGCCATATCTGATTGTCGTTTTCAAACAAGTCTATGAATTGAAACCGGACGGAACAAAAGGCAATCATTACTATGTGAACGAGTCGGTAGGTATTGCTTGTGGATTCTTATTGGCTGCGATCCATCATGCCGGATTAGCCGCTTTAACGCATACACCAAGCCCCATGAATTTTCTCACAGAATTACTTCATCGCCCGGAAAATGAGCGGCCGTACTTATTGATCCCGGTAGGATATGCCGCACCCGATGCACTCGTTCCGGATTTAAAAAGAAAACCATTGAATGAAGTGTCAGTTTGGTATTAAATTGGCATCATGATTCGAAAGCTACTGAAGTACGTTTCTTTTTCCTTACTCGGGTTGTTCACGCTGCTAATCATAGTAGGCATTGTCTGGTATCGCAGCGACATTGAAGTGAAAGACCTTGAGCCAACTTACTTTACGGCACAGTCTTCTTACATTCAAGTTGATGATGCCAAACTTCATGTGCGCCAACGCGGTTCGGGACCGGCCATATTCTTACTGCATGGCAGCTTCGCCTCGCTTCATACATGGAATGGCTGGGAGAATGAACTCGAGAAAAGCTATTATACTATTTCGGTGGATTTTCCCGGACACGGTTTAACAGGACCCACACCAAGTGCGAAGTATTCAACCGATGATTATGCTCAATCGATTTTTAAGTTGGCCGATCAGTTGAAGATCGACACGTTTTACGTAGCCGGAAATTCCATGGGTGGGCAAATTGCATGGAAGATGGCCCTTCATCACCCGGAGCGAGTGAAGAAACTCATTCTGGTCGATGCAGCGGGTTACTCGAAGATAGACACCACTTCCAAATCTACCCAGCAAAGCAGACCTTTTATCTTTAAGCTTTTACAGAATGATGTCGCGGCCAATCTTTTAATAAAGATCACACCACGTTTTCTTTTCCGCTGGAATTTGAAGCAAGTATATGGTAACCCCGATGCAGTGCGCGAAGAAGATGTAAATCGGTTTTATGATTTGATGATGCGTTCGGGCAACCGCGAGGCAACCATGCAGCGACTGCGCCAGCAGGGAAAAGATTTACAAGACAGTATTCGGTTTATCACAACTCCCACTTTGATTCTGTGGGGCGAAGAAGATCGATGGATTCCGGTGGCAAATGCGTATCGCTTCAAAAAAGACATCCCATATTCACATCTGATTGTTTGGCAAGGGCTGGGTCACGTGCCCATGGAAGAACAGCCTCAAACAACCGTAGCTTCTGTCCTTCCATTTTTAAACAACAAACCAGGGAATAATCGCCAGCAATAGGCACACAATCAACCAAAAGAGAAATCGCTTGCTGTTCTTCTGTTCAGACGACATAATTAAAGAGTTTTTACAAGCAAACGATCTCTTCATAAGCAGGTTTTTAGATTAACAAATCATTAACTAGGGAAGGAATTGCGGCTTCAATTCCTTAAAATTGCACGATCATTTTTAACGCACTATCATGACTCAATTTTCCTTCGCTGAAAAGAAAGATACACGCTCCGGTTTCGGGGCCGGTTTACACGAATTAGGCAAAGCCGACAGCAATGTGGTGGCCTTGTGTGCCGACCTGACGGGATCGCTGAAAATGGATGCCTTTAAAAAGGACTTTCCCGATCGTTTCTTTCAGGTAGGAATTGCCGAAGCCAATATGATGGGCCTCGCAGCCGGCATGACCATTGGTGGTAAGATTCCGTTTACCGGAACGTTTGCCAACTTCTCAACCGGGCGCGTGTACGATCAAATTCGTCAGTCGATTGCTTATTCGGGCAAGAACGTGAAGATCTGTGCTTCCCATGCGGGACTTACCCTCGGAGAAGACGGTGCCACGCACCAGATTCTCGAAGACATCGGCATGATGAAAATGCTTCCGGGCATGACCGTGATTGTTCCTTGCGATTATAACCAAACCAAAGCCGCCACTATTGCCTTGGGCAAACACGTAGGACCAGCTTACCTCCGTTTCGGAAGACCAAGCTGGCCGATCTTTATGGCGGCTGATCGTCCTTTCACTATTGGCAAAGCAGATAAATTGATTGACGGCACCGATGTAACCATTTTTGCCACCGGACACATGGTGTGGTTGGCGATTGAAGCGGAAGCCGCATTGGCCGAAAAAGGAATTCGTGCAGAAGTGATCAACATTCACACGATTAAACCTTTGGATATTGAAGCGATCCTGGCCTCCGTACAAAAAACCAAGTGCGTGGTGACTTGCGAAGAGCATCAAATCAATGGCGGGTTGGGCGATAGCGTAGCGCAGGTATTGTCTCGCTTCTACCCTGCTCCACAAGAGTTTGTAGCCGTGAATGATAGCTTTGGTGAAAGCGGCACACCCACTCAATTGCTAACGAAATATGGCTTAAGCACGGAGCAAATCATTAAGGCCTCCGAAAAAGTAATTGTGCGCAAAAAACAGGCGTGATTGTTGTAAGATTGGCCGTTGTTCTGTTGGACAACCACACCTAAAAAAGTGGAAGGAAATAGTTAAATTGAGAAGTGAAAAAACGTACGGCTCAGGGACTTGATTTTGTTATAGATAAGCTAACAAATTCCATTGAGAACAGGGTAACAGGCGACAGCTTTCCAACTAACATTATTCACCTGACAAAAGATGACCTAAAGACAGTTACAAAGAAAAATGGCTGGGTTTTTGACTGGAAATTTGAGCTAAATCAATCAGCACGGGAGGTTTATAAACTGACAATTTCGGAGAATAGCAATGTCATTCAGGGACTTATCAGTCTTGAAATTAAGTCTGACCATGTTTACATGCATCTAGTTGAAAGTGCTCCATTTAATAAGGGACGCGAAAAGGTATATTCAGGAGTACCAGGAAATTTGGTCGCATTTGCTTGCAGACTATCATTTCAAAGAGGGTTTGAGGGAAATGTATCTTTTGTCTCAAAGACCCAATTAATCAATCATTACACCGAAACATTGGGTGCTTTTCATGCTGGCGGGCGGTTGATGATTATTGAAACCCGTGCTGCGATAAAACTGATGAATAGATACTTTAAAAACATTTACAAATGAGAACAAGAAAGGATGAATTGGATGTTGACTTTATTGGTGACTCACGCCAGCTTACAAAAGAAGAAGAGAAAAGAATTAGTGACTTCATTGCTCAGAGTAAAAGAAATCACAAGCAACCAACAAAAAGAGCAGTAAAAAAATTGACCTCGAAGAAACGAGTAACGGTTTAGTCGCACAATACCCAACCGGATGTTTGTACTCACAGCATTCTAAAATCAATTGATCGTGAAACGATTTGTCAAATGGCTGTTGGGATTTGTATTCGCCTTATTGGCGTTGGCCGTTGCGTTAATTGCACCTATTAATCACACTCCGCTTGCCAAGCAATCTTTTCATCAAACGATGATGCAAAGATTACAGGATACCCAACTCAATACCTCTACGCCACTACCCATTGAAGTAGGCTGGAGTAAATTCAATCTTCTGCCTTCCTACAGCATGCCCATGGCGGGTTACACCCCCAAAGACAAATACGAGAGCATTCATGATTCCGTTTATTGCCGTGTATTGGCTATCCGCCAAGGAACTGCCACTTACTTTGTAGTGAGTGCCGATTTGATGTTGTTCCCTCCTGTGATCAAAATGCGAATCGAAAGTGAATTACAAAAGCAAAACAAAAACTACTTCCTCTATCTCACCGCCACACATACGCACAGCAGCTTAGGCGGATGGGATCCGAGTGTGGTGGGAAGAATTACGTTAGGCACCTATCACAGCGAGTGGGTTGAAACCGTTTCGATGCTAATCATCGCGCAACTTGAAGTGGCGAGAGCTTCGGCAAAACCCGCTCGACTTTCTTACTTTGAACAAGATGCCAAAGAGAATGTGGAGAACCGACTGGATGTGGCGCATGGAAAAGTAGACAGCAAAATCAGAGGTATTGAATTTGTTCGCTCCGATAGCTCGCGGGGAATCATCGTGAGTTACAGTGCGCATCCCACGACAGTGGAATTACACAGTAGGGTCATTTCCGGAGATTATCCCAATGCATTGACTAATCAATTAGAACACAAGGTTTCTTTTGCGCTGTTCATGGCGGGAATGGTCGGAAGTCATCGATTGACCGGAGTAACCGGCAGCGATTTTCAACGCATTGACACGGCAGCCGACAAACTGAATCACAAAATTGAAGTAGCCACCCGCACCGAACCAATCAACATGCTCTCAGTTTCGAGTGCACACATTCCAATTGCATTCGGGCCATCTCAACTACGCATTGCCACCAATTGGAAAGTACGCAACTGGGCCTTTGGTTCACTGGTGGGACCACTACAAGGCGAACTCACCGTACTTCAGTTAGGAAACATATTGTTGATTGGAACTCCGTGCGATTTCTCAGGCGAAATTTTTGTCAATAAAGACTTAGAAGCACTGGCAGCACGTCTTGAAAAAAAAGTCATCATCACAAGCTTCAATGGAAACTACACCGGCTACGTCACAGACGATCACTATTATGAAGCGGGAAACGAAGAAGAAGTAATGGCACTCAACTGGGTGGGGCCTTATTTTGGTGAATATTATTCGGAGATGATTACTCACCTCATTACCAAAACACCATCAACCTCCGTGCCCTGAGCTGCGCGGCTTGCGTCTAAAATTCCTTTTCTTATTAAACGGTTTCTTCTGACCGGAAG
>JBGAUU010000083.1:0-21177 GCA_044228465.1 Cyclobacteriaceae bacterium | reverse complement strand
GAAGAGGCCGATCGTTTTAAGAAAGCAAGAGACCATACGCGACAACTCTACACTGAAAATTTTGGAACACCTCCCTACGATGTTTGGGAATGCGCTTCTATGTTTGATAGTCTGAAGCTGCCTAAGGCAAAGTGGAAAATCAGATCATTTGTCATAGGAGGAATTTTGGCTTTTGCACTGCTTATCGTTCCGTTTTATTATTTGTTAAAACCACTTTATTTAAATGTGCCAAATCCTGATTTTATGGTTTGGTTTAGCATAGTTGCATTTATCGTATTCCTAATATTGAATGAATTCAACATGTATCGGATGGAGGAAGAGGCTATCGCTTTTAAAGAACATACATTTATTCATAGGTTAGCTCCACTCGAAGTGATCTTCCTGCAAAATCAGAAATTATTGCCGGTTGTAACTTCCGTTGTAAATAGTTTGATAAGTAAGGAAGTAATTTTTATTGAACCAGATTATCAAATGAGAATAGAACGATTAGATAAAGTAGAAACAATTGAGGAGCTGCAGGTAGTTTCAGAGCTAACCTACTTGCAAAAGACGTTTTACTCTACATTGTCTTCTAGCCTAATGAGTAAGCCGATTTTTCAGCGAATTGAAAAGAGCATGGATGCGTTTAAGAAATACTATATCAAGTCAAAGAAATTCGGGAAGATCTTTTATACGAATTTTGTTGTGTTGGCTCTTTTGCTCATGCTGGCACTGATTCGCTTGATTACCGGCCTCGCTCATGATAAACCGACTACCATTATCTTTATAGCGGTCATTATTCTTACGGCTCTTATTATTGTTTTTTTTTTGGTGTCACCAAACTGATGTGCACGCATACCGTTCCTGAAATGTATCGTGATCGCTTGGAAAAAAGCCCTGATGAAAGGAAGGACCTCAATTGGCACTACTTTCTTTTAGGATCAACTGCAATTGCACCTGCTTTCGTGCCATTAGTAAGGCATGTCGAATGGAAAGCCATCGATTCCGATTCTTCCTGTGGTTCATCCTGTGGCAGTTCATGTAGCAGTTGTGGTGGCTGTGGTGGCGATTAATTTCTAGCAATCAAATTAGTGGTTGTCAAAATTTCTTTTCGAAAAAACGTAACTATATTTACTGCAATTACGATTAATATCAAATCTATTAAAATCATTTCTCAATGAAAAAAACCAAACTAGGCGAATTTGAAGAATTGGTTCTTTTAACCGTGGCAGCTTTACAAGAGGAAGCTTATGGTGTGGAAATAAAAAGAGAGCTTGAACGTAGACTGAATGAAACTTTGAGTGTAGGATCCATTCAATCGGCCCTCAAGCGAATGGAAGAAAAAGGATTTTTGACATCCGCATTTGGCGAAGCTACTCAGGTAAGAGGAGGTAAGCGTAAACGGATTTATTCCACTACCTCACATGCACACAAGGTACTCCGCGAAATGAAAGATATTCGTGCCGGTTTATGGAACGATATGCCTAAACTGGCATTCAAACTAAAAACTTCGATCGCTTCGAACTAAATATCAATTACGCATTATGTCAAACAAAACTTTTCACAATTCTACGATTGATATTAAAATTAAGCTCGCTGCTTTATGGGCGGCTGTGATGTGCTGTTACATCTATGGTGATTACTTTTCGTTTTATGTTCCAGGGAAATTAGAGAAATTTTTGCAAGGTCAAACAATGTTAGATTCTCCGGTAAAACTATTTGCTGCCTCTGCATTGATGGTCGTGCCTTCCGTTATGATATTTTTATCTATTGCGCTTCGGGCTTCGGTTAACCGCTGGTTAAATATTTTATTTGGTGTATTCTACACCGGCATCATGGTGCTGATAGCTTTTACTTCTATCGCCCCATGGTGGACATTCTATGTTTTTCTGGCGATTGTAGAATCGGTTCTTACCGCGCTGATTGTGTGGTATGCATGGAATTGGCCTAAAAGCAACTCACCAAGTTAGTTATGACAAATCATTTTTTACCACGTTCCAACAAAGCCATCGCGCGGCAAGCCGGATGGTTTTATTTAGGCGTAGTACTAACCGGAATTTTTAGTTTGATGTACGTGCCCTCGCAGTTGATCGTGTGGAACGATGCAGCATTGACATTTAAAAATATTTCAACCTTCGAAACATTATTTCGGTGGGGAATTGTTAGCAGCATGGCGTGCTATGTGTTCTTCATTTTTTTACCACTTAGTTTGTTTCGCTTGCTGGAATCCGTCAACCGCTGGTATGCTTATCTGATGGTGGTGCTGTCTGTCGTGAGCGTTCCTATTTCATTCTTCAATCTATCGCACAAATTTTCTATCCTCAGCTTGCTTCACCCGGAACTTCCTTCCACTCTCACACAAGAACAAGTGCAAGAGCAAGTGATGTTTCATTTGAATGCTTATAATGATGGGATAGTCATTGCTTCTGTTTTTTGGGGACTCTGGTTATTTCCTTTTGGATACTTGGTATTCAAGTCGCGTGTACTTCCAAAAGCATTGGGCATTTTGTTAATGGTTGGATGCTTTGGCTATCTAATCAATATTTTGGCAAATCTGGTCAACCCGGCTTATGCCGATTTAGGAATTGCCGGATGGGTTCGCCTACCCGCTTCGCTTGGCGAAATTGGCACCTGTCTTTGGCTGGTGATTATGGGTGCGAAGGAATTTCCGGAGTCTCAACAAATTAACAGATATCAATGATGCATACGCCTATAGATCCGTCTCCCATCGCGCCACCAAAGTGGCCATTGAAGATGTTGCGATTTTTTCTGAAGAAGGAATTCATTGAGGAGATTGAAGGCGACATGGAAGAGATTTTCTATGGAAACATAAAATCAGAATCAATCGCGAAAGCCAAATGGCGCTACACATGGGATGCAATCAAACTGCTTCGACCATCACTCATACGGAATTGGAAATGGTTCAACACCTTCAACCATTTGCCGATGATGCAAAACTATTTCAAAACTTCCTCGCGCAGCTTGCTGCGAAATCCACTGAACTCGTTTATCAATGTATTTGGATTGTCACTGGCGATTGGCTTTTGCATATTGGGCTACGCCTTTGCGCGTTGGACTATTAACACCGATCAATTTCATGAAAATAAAAATTCGGTTTACCTCGTCACCTACAAAGCACAACGCAATGAACGTTTACAAGAATACGGAAAATCACCACGCCCCTTAGGCGAATTGATGCAACAAGACTTTCCTCAAGTCAAGCGGATGTGCCGTATAGAAGATGAGCCGGTAGTGGTCAAGTATCAGGATTTGGTTTTTCATGAAAATGTTCGCTATGCGGACCCTTCATTTTTAGAAATGTTTACATTCCCAATGAAATGGGGCTCTGCCGCTTCGCTCAAGGACATTAACAGCATCATCCTGAATGAAGAGATGTCACAGAAGTATTTTGGTGATAGTAACCCGATCGGTGAAACGATCTTGTTGAAATTTGGTTCATCCAAAAGCAAAGCGTTTAAAGTAAGTGGGGTTGCCAAAAAATTTCCGGATGCGCACACCATCGACTTCAACTTCCTGATTCATTTTGAGAATATCCAAACACTTAAGAGTAATTATCGCATTGACGACTGGAGCAAAATGGTGAACGCCACCTTCGTGCAAGTAGAGCAAGCGGAAGACATTGCTGACATGCAACAGCGAATGAACAAATACAAGGAGGCACAAAATAGACTGGCAGAACCCGATTGGGCCATTGCAGAATTTGGTTTTCAGCCGCTGGCTACTTTGCACATTCAATCTGAAACTATTCAGGATGATATTTCGGCTAGTTCGTCAGATAATTATTCTGCCATTATGTTCCAAGTAGCAGTAGGTTTGGTTATGCTAATTCTGGCGTGCCTTAACTATGTAAATATTGCCATCGTATCAGCAGCTAAACGATTGAAGGAAATTGGCGTACGCAAAACGATTGGAGCTACACGCAACGTCATGATCGTTCAATTTTTGACGGAGAATGTAGTGGTTACTTCTGTTGCGTTAGTTATTGGATTGGCATTGGGCCTTTTATTTTTTATCCCGTGGATGGAAAGCATGTTTCATTTCAGCATGGAGTTTTCGTGGACAGATCCTACTTTATGGATGTACTTACCAGCAATTTTATTTTTTACAGGTATCTTATCGGGCATCTACCCGGCATTTTACATTTCTCGATTTGAAATTGTAACGATATTAAAAGGAACGCTGCAATTCGGGAAACGCAATCCACTCACCAAAGTATTTCTGGGTTTACAAATCGTGTTGGCTCTGTTGCTGATCACATCGGCCGTCTTGTTCACCCAAAATTCAAATTATGTTGCAGACCGAAGTTGGGGCTATAACCAGCATCAGGCTATGTATGTGGCAGTTCCCAATTATTCCGGATTTGATCAGCTACGTACAGCTTTTTCACAAAACCCCAATGTGATTTCATTGGCGGGCGCAGCGCAACATTTAGGAAAAGGAAATTTGAACACAATCATTCGCTTAGGAAGTAGGAACGAATCGGTCGATGAGTTGGCTATAGATGCTCAATACCTCGAAACGATGGGGATTCAACTTTTAGCTGGAAGAAATTTTAAAGATCAATCAGAAAATGACAAACGATCTATTATTGTCAACGAGTTGTTCGTAGCAACATTAAACTTGTCCGAACCAGTTGGCTCATCCATTAAAATCGATAGCGTTTCGTATGATATAATTGGCGTGGCCAAAGATTTTCACAGTTATAACTTTTTTGAAAAACTGAAGCCAACCATTTTTCGGGTTGCTGATAGCAGCGCCTATCGCTATCTCGCCATGAAAATTATGCCGGGGAAAGAACGCGAAGCATATCAACAGATGCAATCGAAGTGGTCAGAATTATACCCGGAGGTTCCGTTTGCCGGAGGCTATCAGGAAGACGTGTGGGGAAATTATTACACCACCATGAATAACCATGCGCGGTTTTGGAAAGTAATTGCATTCATGGCAATCGTACTGGCAAGTTTGGGTTTATACGGCTTGATTACTTTAAACGTGTCGGGTAGAATACGTGAGTTCAGCATTCGCAAAGTGATGGGTGCTGGTGCCGGCAGCTTGTCATTTACCATTTCTAAAAATTATCTATTATTGATCGTGATTTCTATAGCGATCAGTGCACCGCTTACTTTTGAATTGATGAAGGCCATGTTTGATTTTGCATACAATTACCACATGCCGATTACCTTTACAAGCGTGCTGATAGGAATAGCGATTTTGGTGATCGTTTTACTGGCCACTATTTCTACACAAATAAGAAAAGTAGTTAAAGCCAATCCTGTACAAGGATTGAAAGTGGAATAAGCTATGCCATAGAATGGTTTGATTAAACTTAGGCCATAACGCATTCTGTAAGGTAAATGGAACCGCGAGATTATCAGGCGCAGCACCTGATTTTGCAAGACAAAAATTACCACCACGAAGGTACGGATTTGTCGCCTTGTTCGTATTTTTAGAGTGTACGAAACAAACAACATGTCAGTATTGGCAGAAACACTACGGAAACATTCTTCTCTTTCTGAAAAGAAGATTGCCAAAGTGGTAGCAGCGTATAAATACTTTCCAACCAAGCACAATCAAATGCTGGAGCGCAAAGGAGACGTTGCAAAGTATTTGTATTTTGTAGAGAAAGGTTATTTGCGAGTTTTTGTGACCGATGCAGCAGGGAATCAATTCACTCGTTTTTTAATTGAAGCAGGCATGGAGGGCACAGCCTTTCCTAGTTTCATTTCCCAGAAAGCCTCAACCGCTTCTGTGCAATGTATAGGCAAAGCCGAGGTGCTTCGCATTAGCTATAACGAACTCCAAGAATTGTATCAAGCTGTTCCTGACTTTGAGCGATTGTACCGAAAGATTATTGAACAGGCATACGTATCATCAATTCATCGAATCGAAACCCTAATTTCATTGAATGCTCGCGAGCGTTACCTTCAACTATTGAAAGAGAAACCAAAATGGTTTCAGCAGTTGCCTGCCAATGTCATTGCCGAATATCTCGGTATCACGAAAGAAACACTCTCACGTTTGAAATCGGCCAAGTGATTTTGTTGACATTTATCAACAGCTAAATAACGCAAGCTCACGTTCTTTACGATGAATGGACTAGCCATTTTATATAGACTTACCCGCCACTTGTTAACCTTTCGTTCATGAACATGCAATCAACTCCAACTAAACTTGTTTTGACAGCGGCCACGCTACTTTCTGGCATGCTCTGGTATTTCGCAATTGATATCAGCGGTCGCTTTGGCTTTTTGGTGTGGATAGCACCGTTGCCCATTTTGTGGGTTTCCCTCCAGGCGTCCGGTCGTGTTTCGTTTTTGTGTGCATGGCTTGCTTACTTTTTAGGCCGATTGAGTTGGATCCCATTTCTATTGATACTGATGCCTCTGGTTCCAATCATTCTAGTCACAATATTACCACCTGTATTTTTTTGTCTCTCTATTTTGCTCAATCGCTGGATAGTTTTGAAAAGTAAGAGCGCTTGGGCTGTGCTTGCATTTCCGGCCATTGTTGCTTCTTTCGAATTTTTAATTTTCAATAACCCTGTTGATGGCACCGCAGGAAGCCTGGCATACACGCAATCGAATTATATCACAATTATACAGCTTGCTTCCGTTACCGGGATTTGGGGAATAGTATTCATCACTTCGCTGTTTCCTGCATCAATGGTTTTAGCGTGGCATTTTCGTACAAGCCGTGGCAAACAAATTTCTACCATCGCCATTGCGAGTACCCTTTTGCTCGGTACTATAGTGTTTGGCCTCGTTCGTGTAAATCTACCAAAGCCCCAAACAGAAATAACTGTTGGAATCACTGCTGTCTCTGAAGATTTATACGGCAAAATGGGTGACATCTCTAGCTTCGAGTCAGGACGAAATAAAATTATCGACCAATATAGAGAGCAAATTTCTGAGTTAGCCAAACAAGGTGCTCGTTACATTCTCTTCCCTGAAAAAGTTCTTCACCTTACCAAAATACAAAACGACTCACTGCTTACTGTCTTCACAAATTCAGCAACAGAACTAAACGCTACTATTATCGGTGGTGTGGCCACCAAAGAAAATAACACCTGGAGAAACCTCGTGCAGTTCATTCCACCTTCAGCTGCCGTGCAGCAATACCAAAAACGATTTCATGTCAAAGGATTTGAAGGACATTTCGAGCGCGGCACACGCGTAGGGTTGTTAACCAATACTCCATTTGCCGGTGGTATGGCTATTTGCAAAGACATGGATTTCCCTGAATGGCTCCGCGAATATCAGCAAGTTGATTTACTTTTTGTGCCTGCGTGGGATTTTGTGCAAGACGGTTGGTTGCATTCACGTATGGCAATCATGCGCGGTGTGGAAAACGGATACACTATTATTCGAGCAGGCCGGCAAGGTCGATTGACGGTCAGTGATTATCGGGGCATAGTGGTAGCAGAAACAAATGTGGAGAATGGAAAAGCAGCATCATTACTCGCTTCAGCACCGATCTATCATATTGAAACTATTTATTCCAAGTGGGGCGATTGGTTTGGCTGGCTATGTATTTTTCTCACAGCCAGTTTTATTATTCAAGCATTCGTCAACAGCAAAATAAAAACGCAAGTCAATTGAAGAAGTAAGGTTCCATTTTAATCAGCCGGCCCCTCATCACCCACTGCACATAGCCACGCTGCTTCGGCCGGGCTGTCGGCACTCGCCACCCACCACGCATTCCATTTCGGGCTCAAACAAATGCCTCCATCCCTGGCCGAGCGCGGAGTAATATATCAGCTTTGTGAGCAATAGATTTTTTTTAGAAAATAGTTGCGCAACCAATTAATTGCGCATATATTTGCAACTGAATGATTGCACAATAAATAGTTGAAAAAATGAGACGAGATGTATTTCAGGCCATAGCGGACCCGACACGAAGAGCCATTTTGGTTTTGCTGGCTGCTCAGGCCATGACCCCCAACGCCATAGCTGAAGAATTTCATTCAAGCCGACAAGCCATTTCAAAACATATTCAGCTGTTATCAGAATGTGAATTGTTAAAACAAGAACAACAGGGCCGGGAAATTTATTACTCCCTCGAAATCGAAAAAATGAAAGAGATTGATAAGTGGCTTAACCAATTCAGAAAAATCTGGGAAACGCGATTCAATCAACTTGACAATGTATTATCCACCATTAAAAAACAAAAAAAATGAACAGAAATTTGCCATTTGACTTCCTTGTTGATAAGGGAAACAAAACGATTACCGTAATCAGAGAATTTGATGCTAATCTGCAGTTAGTATGGGACGCATGGACAAAACCGGAAATACTTGATCAATGGTGGGCGCCATTACCTTATCGCAACGAAACTATTTCGATGAATTTTAAGAAGGGAGGAATGTGGCACTACGCAATGATAAGCCCGGAAAACCAAAAGCACTATTGCAAAGCGTACTATCAAAATGTTGAGCTCTTGACTTTATTTTCTTATAAAGACTCTTTTTGCAACGAAAAAGGTGAGGATATAACAAGTATGCCTAGTATGCATTGGACCAATAGCTTTATAAATAAAGGTCAAACTACAACGGTTAAAGTATTAATTGATTTTGATACCCTGGAGCAATTAGAAAATATTATTAAAATGGGTTTCAAAGAAGGCTTTACAATGGGCTTAAACCAATTAAACGATTTATTGGCAACTATGAACCAACCAAAGAAATGAAAAACAATTTGCTATTCGATTTTATGTTGGATAAACCGGCAAAAACAGTTTATGTTACTAGGGAATTTGATGCCGATCTTGAACTTGTCTGGGATGCTTTCACCAAAAAAGAAATTCTTGATCAATGGTGGGCACCTAAACCGTACGAATCAAGAACGAAAATAATGGACTTCAAAGTAGGTGGACGAAGATTCTACGCCATGGTCAGTCCGGAAGGACAAGAAAATTGGCAACTTCAGCAATACACATCCATCACACCAAAAACCAATTTCAAATACTTGAGCGCTTTTGCCGACAAAGATGAGAATCCGCATCTACCCGGTTCCGATTGGGATTTGAGTTTTAGTGAGCAAAACGGAATTACAAAAGTTAGCATTGCAATCTACAACGAGTCACTGGAGCGATTAGAGAAGATGATTGAAATGGGTTTCCAAGCCGGGTTTACCATGACGTTGAATTACCTAAATGAATTATTGCCAGATTTGAAGAAACAACTTTGATGTGGTGGTAGCTGTAAAACTTCAATGAACTTAAACTTCTGGCAAAAGTTGTTTGAGTTGTATTAAGAGATGTCAATAATTTTTTTCAAATACAACTTTTCTGTGTTTCTGCCCCCACCCAACAATTTGTCCGATGAGGGGATCAAGTGAAAACCCATGCCGAGTAAGTCCATAGTGAATAGCTCCCCCTAAAAATGAGTCCTCGCGTCTATACACTAGTTTGTTTAATTCAAGATATTTAAGCTCCTTGATAAGAGTACGCGGAGTAATATTCCCTAAGTCGCGTTTCAGTTCATTAAATCTTTTTTCACGGTCGCATAAACTGGCGAGAATAGCTCCACGCCATCGACCACCAATTACAAACAAAACATCCTGTACATCGCGTAGTTGTTGTTGCTTTTGCTTGTTTTTCATGTAATGAATTAACAATAAAATTTGAATCTTAAGTTTTATAACAAGTGAAATGGTATACTGAAAGATAGCTGTATTCTTTGATTGGTAATAACAAAAATTTGCGGTAATGCTATGTTTGAGGGAATCATAAAACCCAATTCTATTATGAGTACTTCTAATTCTTTGGTAATACCCACACCTGTTAAAATATTTGTATGGATACTAATTGCTGCCGGATCGTTCTTTTTTTACGTGTATACTTTTCGCCCAAGTATAAGCTTTCCCAACGCAAATCTTGATAGCTACTCTGCTCAACTCGGCTTCACCAGTACAGGTGTTCGCATATTAGGAAGTGTGGTAGCTTTATTGATTTCTGTGATCGCCAACAACCCTCGATGGTTATTCATCACACTGATATCTCGCGTTTTTATTGAACTAGGCGATGTAGTAGTAGGCCTGCAACTAGATGGTGTTACCACCAATACAGGCGCATTGCTTGTTCTTGCAAGTGTAGAAATTTGGGCCGTATTACGTTTGTGGCGAGTGATCAAGTAGTAACATTCGTCAATCACTTATTCTTGCGGTATCTCTAATTGAGGTTTCGAAAAAAACTTTGGCGGACACAAGAATTATTTTCCCGCTGAAATCTTTTGGTTTGTAAGCCGGTAGAAGAGAACGGCAGCGCGCTTAGCCTGCATCGAAATGCTGCGTGGATCGGCCGTTTCGTTCACAGTGTGACCACCGGTAGAACGCAAACCGAGTCCGTCAATGGCCATCTCTACATATTCGGCAGTAAACGATATATCAGCAGCGCCCGCTTTGCGCGGATGTACGGCCACCACTTCGCCATAGCCCAAATCTTTGCTCACCTGATTGAACTGACTCAGTAAAATTTTATTCCCTTCGGTGGGAGCGAGCGGAGGATAGCCTTCGCCAAATGTAATTTCGGCTTGTGTCATGGGGCGATGCTGCGCCACAATGGACTGCATGGTTTCCTGGGTTTTCTTCAATTGCTCAGGAGACATTGCGCGAATGTCGCCCGTTACCACCACTTCTTTCGCTACGATGTTTCCTTTTCCGTACGCAGTGCCACCGTCCATTTCTTTATCGTGATTTACAGAGTTACCTCCTAAAATGACTCCCGGATTGAAAGTTAAGTTAGGTTCTGTGGAAAGGGTTTCATAAAAACTGTTGATGATGCGTGCTGCTTCGTAAATAGCACCCGCTCCGATTTTTTCGGTGAAAATTTGCGATGAGTGTGCGGGCACACCACTAACTTTCAGCGACCAGTTGGAAGAGCTGCGTCTGGAAATCACAGCCGTGCGAGGATCACCGGCTCCATCTTCAAAACCAATAGCTATGTCAGCGGCTTTAGCCGCTTCGATCAAGTCATGTCGCGCCAAGCTGAGCGGCTTGCCACTCAACTCTTCATCGCCCGTCATCACCACAATAATATTCATTGTTGAAAGTAAGCCCACTTCCTTCAAGGAGCGAAGGGCTTCAATAATTACCACATCGCCACCCTTCATATCTCCAACACCCGGACCGGTAATGGTAGAATCGTTGACAAACGTAAATTTTTGAAAAGGACTTGATAACTCGAATACCGTATCTAAATGCCCGATGAGCAACAGTGTTTTTCCATTTGCCTTGCCTTTGTGTTCAGCCGCCAAGTGACCGGAACGACCAAATGGTTTACCATCCACCCAGCGTGTTTGAAAACCCAGCGCATCGAGTTGTGCTTTAAAAATTTGCCCGACCTTAAAAACTCCTTCAAAGTTCATGGAGCCACTATTAATATTTACCACTTCTTCCAAGAGTTGAAGAGCTTCCTTTTGGTGTGCATCCACCGATTGGGCAATCTTTTTTTCAGTTTTGGAAAGCTGAGCAAATGCAGTGAAAGAAAATGTAAATGCGATGAGTAGACTAAAGATGCTTTTCATAAGAGGTTGAGATACTCATCAAAGGTAGCTTTTTGCATTTTGGTTTTATAGCACTTCAGAACGTCAAATCGCATTTTAACAATATGGCATGGATTATCCCTTCCCCAGTGCTGCTTCGTCCATATAAAGTATTTCCCATTGATGACCGTCCAGATCGGCAAAGCTATGTTGATACATCCAGCCATGATCTTGCGCATCCATGTAGTGCGTGCCTCCGGCTTTGATGGCTTTATCGACCATCGCTTTTACCTCTTCGCGACTGTTCGCATCGATGGCCAATTATACTTCTGTATGCGTTTTTGCATTGCAGATTTCTTTTTTGGTGAAGGTCTGGAAAAAAGGCTCCGTTAAAAGCATGGCATAAATATTTTCACCAATTATCATACACGCGGCTTTTTCGTCAGTGAATTGAGGATTGAATTGAAATCCAAGCTCTGAAAAGAACCGCATGGATTTAGAAAGATCTTTTACCGGCAGGTTTACAAATATTTTTGAAGCCATCGTATTTTATTTAAGTGATTCTACGTGTTTCTTAAAATTATGCAGAATGGCTTGCCAACCGGCTTGCTGCATTTCAATCGGATGAACGGTTTCTGCTTCAAAGGCTTCCACAACATGGCAACTATTTCCTAGCTGCGAAAAATTAACCGTTACTTTTCTGCCATCGCCTATGGTGTATGCAATCTTTTGATGTGAGATTATCTCATCGTACACGCCACCAAAATCAAAACCAAAGCTGCCGTCTTTGGCTTCCATACGAAATGAAAAAGTGCCGCCTGTTCTCAAGTCGTTGACTGCATGCGGAGCGCACCAATCATCAGAGGCAAAATTCCATTTTGTGATGTGTTCGGGTTCTGTCCAACACTTCCATACTGTTTCAATAGATGCCGCGATGGTTGTTTCAATTGTTATTGTTGATGCCATGTTGATTATAAAAAGTTTTGTTTGGTAAAGTAGGTCTGTTCAAGACTAAAAAAGATTTTACAAGAAATTAGCTACGCATTTTCAAGCGCGGCTATATCCAATTTATTCATAGTCATCAGCAATTGCATAACACGTTGCGCTTTAGCCGGGTCATTTCCGCTCATCAGTGCTCCGAGATTTTTAGGAATAATTTGCCATGACACATCAAACCGATCTTTCAACCAACCACATCGACTTTCCTTGCCGCCCTCCGTTAATTTATTCCAATAAAAATCAATTTCCTTTTGCGTGTCGCATTCAACAACAAAAGAGCAGGCTTCATTAAACTGAAAAGCATGTTCTCCGGGTCCATCCATTGCCATGAATACTTTATCATTCAACACAAACTGCGAGTGTTTTACTTTGCCCGGAGCAATTTCATTATCTTGATAAAGCAGAACACCCTGAATGGCAGATTGCGGAAACAGATTCGTATAAAAACGAACTGCTTCTTCGGCATGACCAAACTGAGTTCCTGTAAATAACAGCAGCAAACATATTTTCTGATTTACATCACTGTATTTGCCTTTCATCACTTGCCACGATACACCAAATTGATCTTGAACGAAAAAATATTTTTCACTCCAATCATATCCCCCCATGGGCATCATCACCACGCCACCTTGCGACAAGGCGGACCAAAGTTTTTCAATTTCCTGATCCGATTCACTGATTACAAACAGCGAGGCTGAAGGGTTTAATTTAAAATGAGAGCCGCCATTGAGCCCCATAAACTTCTGACCTTCTATTTCAAAATTTACTACCATGGGTGTATCCACAGTTACTTTGGCATTTTGAAATAGCGTGCAGTAGAAGTCAGCGGCTGCTTTGGCTTGGCCATCAAACCAAAGGCAAGTGTATAGTTTATTATTTATCATCTAATTTGAATTATGTGAAAAGTGTTATTTTTTTCTCGTGGGTTTGCTTTTCGCTTTCTGTTCAAACTTCAAATCATTCTCGATTACCCGAAACTTTACAATACGTGTAATCAAAGCGGTTGGCAAAGGCCCATCGAGTGGAAATTGAACAGATCCTTTGGCCCATTTGTAGGCAGAAATTTCTTTTTTGAATTCTTGAATTCCCGACCCGGTAGGATAAAAGCCAATGTGATTTTTATACCCGGCAAAGTAAACGAGCACTCCTTTGTAGCGGTATGCAGGCATTCGATAGCTGATAATTTCCTCCGCCTTAGGTGCCGCTTTGCGGATACACTGTCGCAAGGCTTGTAGTTTTACTTGTGTGCCGGGAGCAAACGTATTTATGTACGCATCCACATTTTCAGGTATAAAGCTATTCATGATTAAAAATTAAAATTTTAATAGAATTCTTTGTTAACATTTATTTCAATACCAAAATTTAATCTTTTTGCGGCACGGAACCATGCACAAAACTTCGTTTGGACCCACATAAAGTTCAAGGCAGAACCCGTTCGGATCGAGGCGTTTGTCTTTTAACAGCTCATCAAAAGCATTTTTAATAAGAAATGGATTTTCAGTAAACCCTTGAATAGAGTGACAGAGATAGTTCCCGGAAGGAATGACAATTTTTTCTAATTCAGACACTACATTTTCATCCGCCAATAACTCAAAGCCGGCTTTATATATAATAGTTCCTTCTCGATTGGGTTTCGATAATCCGATGAGCAATCGATTCTTCGAAGGCAGATGCGAGTAAATCTGTTCAAATGCATCGGCTATTCCTTCAGGAAAAGAGCGAGCCGTAACACAAAGTGCCGTGATGTCATTTTTGATAATTCTTTCTTCCATAATCGTAGAATCGATACAAATGTGGATAGGAAAACCGGTTTCGGGAGCGTGCAAATGCGACATCCTCATGGGTTGATTGCGACAATTGACTGCCTTATCTTCGTAAGATAAAATTTTTAGTTAATGAAGCATATATCCATACTAGTTCCGAAAGGCGCAGTCGCGTTGAGTTGCATTGACGGAGCAAACAACTTGTTTTCGAAGACCAATGAATTTTTGAGGAGTGCGGGCAAACCTGAATTGTTTAAGGTCGAACTGGTGGGAATCACCAATCAGCCTGAAGTATATGGGCGTGCCTTTGCAGTTACTCCGGATAAATCCATCCAGCAAGTCAAAGCAACAGATTTGATAATTATACCGGCTGTGAATGGTGAAATGAAACAAGTTATTAATGACAATAAAGACTTTTTTCCCTGGATAAATTTACAGCACAAAAAAGGAGCTGAAGTAGCAAGCCTTTGCGTGGGGTCATTTTTATTGGCAGCTACTGGTTTGCTCGAAGGAAAAAAATGTTCTACCCATTGGTCGGCCACGGAAGATTTTCAAAAACTATTTCCGGAAGTGCATTTGGTTTCGGACAAGATCATTACTGATGAGAGTGGAATTTACAGCAGCGGTGGAGCGAACTCCTTTTGGAATCTGCTTTTATATCTTCTTGAAAAATACACTTCCCGCGACATGGCAATTTTATTTTCGAAATATTATGAAATCGAAATAGATCGACATACGCAATCGCCCTTTATCATGTTCAAGGGACAAAGCAGCCATACAGACGAGCCGGTAAAAAAAGCACAACGGTTTATTGAGAGCAATGTGTCAGATAAAATTTCGGTGGAAGACTTGGCTTCTAAATTTGCCATCGGTCGCAGAAATTTTGAAAGACGATTTAAGAAAGCGACTAACAATACTCCGGTAGAATACATTCAACGCGTAAAAATGGAGGCTGCGAAGAAAAGCTTAGAGACAAGTGGCAAGAATATCAACGAAGTGATGTACGATGTGGGCTATACCGACACGAAGGCTTTTCGAACGGTGTTTAAAAAAATCACGGGATTGTCACCTATCGATTACCGGAACCGATATAACAAGGAAGCGATTCGTTTATGAGTCCGGTTGATCAGTATTTTCATAAACACGAGGAACCCATCCGGTCGTGCCTGCAATTTTTGCGCGCACATATATTGAAACAAAACAAATCGATTCGTGAAGTATGGCAATACGGCATGCCATTCTATTATTATGGCGAAAAACGGTTTTGCTATTTGTGGGTACACCGAAAAACCGGGCAACCTTATTTAGGTATTGTGGAAGGAGCAAAAATTGCGCATCCTGACTTGATTCAGGAAAAGCGAGCAAGAATGAAAATTTTGTTAATCGATCCACTGAAAGATATTCCAATACGAAAAGTGAATCAGGTGCTTACCCTAGCGATTGCACTGACACATCAATAAAATTATTTCTTCTCAGCTTCTTTTACCTTCACGCCAAATTCCTTCATGAGGTCTGTTCCGTATTTGCGTACAATTTCAATGATGGGAATAGCTTTCAAACCGCGCTTTGTAATGGTGTATTCTACTTTGGGAGGAACTACGGGATGCACCTTTCGGGTAATAAATCCTTCTTTTTCTAAACTGCGCAATACACTCGAAAGCATTTTGTGAGTAATGTGTGGCAAGTCGCTTTTTAGTTCGCCATAGCGCAAGGTCTTTTCGCGCAAGCGCCACAAAATCGGCATCTTCCACGTCCCTCCGATGCGATCCATCGCAAACTCGACCGGATTGTAGTACACTTTTTTGTCGTAAATGAAGTCGGGCATAACAATAATTTAAAATGAAGGTAACACACTTCTTGCAAATCACACGGGCTTTCATTCTTTCCTAAAGGATAGTATCCTTCAAATAGGTGCATATGTTGTCGCAAGGAACAAATCGGGTGCAATTTTGATTGATCAGTTTCAAAACAAAAAACTATGAAGAAAATAATTTTATTACTCATCGTTGTCGTGAGCACATTAATAGCACACGCGCAACACAATGCCGGCAACAACGGCAAAGTATTGATGATTGCATCCAACAAATCCACTAGTCAACAAACCGGTTGGCCAATTGGTGTTTGGTATGCTGAGCTTACCCACCCTTATTGGATTTTCAGTGAGGCAGGTTACACAGTAGATATTGCCAGTCTGGAAGGGGGCGAGCTATTCTTCGATGGCTTCAGCGATCCGGAAGATGCCAGCAAGTATGCTGCTTTTGATTACATCTCACTTGGTTTTAAGAAAGATCCGGCAAAGATGGCGCTTGTAAAAAATACATTGAAGCTATCGAACTTAAAGGCCAGCGACTACAAAGCGATTTTTGTTTGTGGCGGACAAGGCCCCATGTACACATTGTATAAGAATCCGGAAATCGAAAAATTCTTTGTGGATTTTTACCTAACCGGAAAACCGACAGCAGCTATTTGTCATGGCACGTCTATTCTACTAAATACAAAATTGCCCAACGGCAAATTTTTAGTGGAAGGAAAGAAATGGACAGGCTTTGCTTCATCGGAAGAACAATATGCCGACAACTATGTAGGCATGAAGATTCAACCTTTTCGAATTGAGGACGAGGCGCGCAAAATGCCTAACTCTAAATTTGTGGTAGGCTCTCCCTTTTCAGCATTCGCGGTGCAAGACGGTAACCTCATTACTGGGCAGCAACAAAACTCAGGCGCAGCAGCAGCAGAGTTGGTAGTAAAAGAATTGGAGAAGCAACGCAAAAATTATCCAACTTATGTGCTGGTGCATGGTGCTTGGGCGGATGAGAGTGCTTGGGGCTTTGTGCGAAACCAATTGGCGCAAAATGCAAATGTGGTAGTCGTGAACTTGCCGGCACACGGTATCGATTTAACAGCGGCCAATAAAGTGACATTAAAGGATTATGTAAAAACGGTGACCGATGCAGTGAATCAACAGCCTGGAAAAGTAACATTAGTCGGTCACAGTATGGCGGGTATTGTCGTATCTCAAGTAGCGGAAAATATTCCGACTAAAATCAGCAAGCTCGTTTATGTGTCGGCCTACTTGCCTCGTAATGGCGAAGATTTATTAACACTCGCCAATCAAGATAAAGAAAGCAAAGCAGGTACCTCTTTGGAATTTACAGCCGATTATTCAGCAGCCTCTATCAAAAAAGAGGTGATCGCTCCGGCCGTGTGTGCCGACTGTCCTGATTTTATGAAGGAAGCATTGGTGAAGTATCACAAAGCAGAACCGGCAAAACCGCTCGGTGAGAAAGTAGTGTTAACTGCTGCTAAGTTTGGTAGTGTGCCAAAGTATTACATCCATACATCGAACGATGCGGCAGTGGGATATGAGTTGCAAAAGATGATGGTGAAGAACAATGGCACCATCAAACAAACTTTTGTGATGAACACATCGCACTTACCTTTTGTGGTGCAGCCTGCTGAGTTTTTACAGATCTTAACGAGTATCAAATAATCAGATTCCATATCAACAAGGCGTCTTGCCACAATTGTTGGTGAGACGCCTTTTGCTGATTGATTTTCTTTTAACGATTCATAGATTATGAGAAAGTATAGCATCTTCATGCTGATTTTGGTTGTATGTATTTCCGCGAAAGCGCAACTGAATGAAAGCGACAGTATCCGATTACAGATAAGGTTTAACGCTACCGGATCGATTCTCGATGGAAATGTGGCGCGCACATTGCTTCTTCATCGGCTGGAGGTAGCGCATGCAAATGCTAAGTGGGGATTAAGCACGCGCAATGACTATCAATATGGAACTACACGATACAACCTCACAGAAAGCGATGTCATTTCTTCCAATTTTATTTATCTCAAGCCATTGAGCAAAGTTTATCCTTACGTGATGGGATTGGTAGAAACGAACCTACGGAGAAAAATTGATTTTCGTTATCAGGTTGGTCCGGGTGTTACGTGGAACGTAGTGCAAACCAAACCATCACTGTTAAAGTTATCGACTACGGTTACGTATGAAAACACCCGATTTGGCGGAACCATTTTCGATGACGAAAAATACAACGGCAACCATGTGATTGAAACGTGGCGATTGACCGGTCGAATTTTTGGACGCCATGTGTTGAAGAGTAAGCTGCGTATTAATTATGAATTTTGGTGGCAACAATCGGTGAGCGAGTCTTTCAATTATCGCTTTCATACAGAAGAAGCACTCGAATTTCCAATAGCTAAACACATCGCACTTCGAACTGCCGTGCGCTATTCCTATGAAAATGTGGAGTTACTAGGACTGAAGCCGTTCGATTTCTTCTGGACGTATGGTTTCACCATCAGCAATTTTTAATCGAACTGGGATCCGCTGAAAAGTTAGTGTGTGAAATTTTTACATTCAGTAAATCAATTTGTTATCTTCCATAAAATTATGTTAGAATGAAAATTGCAATCATCGGAACCGGAAATGTAGGAAGCGCTTTGGCACAACGCCTGGTACAAGCGAGTCATCAGGTAAGCTTTGGTGTGCGTGATGCATTATCAACTAAATCGCAAAAGGCTAGTGCGATTGCCGGCACAACCATTCTCTCTATCGGAGATGCGAGTGCATTAGCAGAAGTAATTATTATTGCAACACCACCCGAAGCGGTATTAGCATTGGCACCTCAATTGGGAGATGTAAAAAACAAAATTCTGATTGACACAACTAACTCCATTCGTACACGACCTGAACCTTATGCTACTGCTTATCACGCATTGAAAGATCTGACGAAGTCGAGTAAGATTGTGAAATGCTTTAACAGCACGGGTTTTGAAAATATGACTAATCCAATCTATCCGGATTTTGGTGGTATTGATATGTTTTGTGCCGCAGATGATAAAGAAGCTAAAGCGGTGGCCCAAAATCTGGCGAAGCAAATTGGTTTTAGTGAGTGCTGGGATTTTGGTGGAGATGACAAGGTAGAGTTACTCGAAAAATTTGCGTTAAGTTGGATTAACTTGGCGATCATGCAAGGGCATGGCCGAAATCTGGCCTTTAAAGTAATCAAGCGGTCGTAGCATTTGTCACCAATATGCTAGTATCTTTGGTTGCTGCGCATGATGCAACCACTCGATTACAAAGACTACACACTCAAGGCTCGTATAACCGATCTGGATCGTTTTCATGAACGACTCAAAGAACTGAACGCCAAGTTTGTAGGAACCGATCACCAACGCGATCATTATTTCTCAGCGAACAAAGGAAAGTTGAAGTGGCGGCAAGGCACTATTGAAAATTTGATCACTCATTACGAACGGATTGCTGAGCAAGGTGCGGAGAGAACCATTGTCTACCGATATGATCTGCATCCTACACCCGAAGATTTGGATGAGCTAAAGCGTTCAAGTCAGTTGATTCAAATAATAGAAAAAACACGCCACATCTATTTGATCGGCCACATCAAAATCCACCTCGACCAGCTTCCTTCCGGAGATCAGTTTATTGAGATTGAGGCCATCGATCGATCCAATCAGTTTAGCCATGCTGAACTCATGCAGCAGTGTCTGGAGCTGCAAGAGAAATTGAGCATTCCTTCCGAAAACCGGGTGCCTACCGGGTATTTTTCAATCTAAATTAAAATTTAAACAGCAGTAAATCAGTTATTTATACGAATATATGTATATACAACAATTGTATAAACTTTCTTTGTACATTTGATGTTGTAAGGGCATATATGAAGAGATCAGATTTTATAAAAACAGGAATTTTATCAACCGTATCGTTGGGTTTGGCTGCTTCCGCAGAATCGAAAGCTGCCACACCGGACTTGGTAGGATTCAATCATTTACCCATTAAAGAAACAAAAACCATGAACACAGTATTGCACAAGGCTGCTACGCGCGGCCACGCCAACCACGGTTGGTTAGACACGAACCACACTTTTAGTTTTGCTCACTATTATGATCCTACTCGCACCCATTTCGGAAAGTTGCGCGTGTTGAACGATGACTTTGTAGATGGCGGCATGGGCTTCGGCACACATCCGCACGATAACATGGAAATCATTTCAATTCCATTGGAAGGGGACCTCGAACACAAAGACAGCATGGGTAACGTAGCCGTGATTCGCCAAAATGATGTGCAGATTATGAGCGCAGGCACTGGCATTTATCACAGCGAGTACAACAAGAACAAAGATTCGAAAGTAAACTTTTTGCAAATCTGGGTTTTCCCGAAAGAACGCAACATCACACCACGGTATGATCAAATTACGTTCAAGCCGGAAGATCGCGTGAACAAACTGCAGCAAATCGTAAGCCCTTCAAAAACGGATGATGGTGTATGGATCAATCAGGATGCCTGGTTCCATTTGGGAAATCTGAAAAAAGGTTTTTCAACCTCGTATGATGTAAAGCTGAAAGGCAATGGTGTGTATGCGTTTGTCATCAAAGGCGATGTGACTATCAACGGACAATCACTGAACAAGCGCGATGGTCTTGGCGTGTGGGATGTCGAGAAACTGGACATTGTTGCTGACAGCGATGCTGAAGTGTTGTTGATGGAAGTGCCGATGAACTAATCGATCAAAATCCCATGAACCCATTACACATTCTTATTATCGGACGGCACCCGCAAATTATGGAAACCGTAGTGCGGTTGATTGAAAGTCAGCGTGGCTGGACTGCCAAAGGTGCTCTGACCGATGAAGAGGCGGTTGCTCTTTTTCAAAAAGAAAATTTTGAGCTGGTGTTGATTGGCGGAGGGGTGGAAGAAACATCAGAAGATAAATTGAAGGAAGTATTTTTAATGAAGAACCCTGCAGTTAAGATCATTCGCCATTATGGCGGAGGCAGTGGATTACTCTTCAATGAAATTCACGAAGCAGTTGCTGAAACATCAAAATGAGTTTTGAGCTCTTTAAAATAATTTCAATTAGAATTAAACGCTAGTAATATATGAAATCACGAAGC
>JBGAUU010000082.1:0-21287 GCA_044228465.1 Cyclobacteriaceae bacterium | reverse complement strand
GTAACTTCTGCACTCGATACTATTTCTTTTTTACAAATTAGAAAAGTAAGCCTTCGTGGACATCGGCACTCCACATTCTTTAAAAGATTTGGCGGATT
Organism: Cyclobacteriaceae bacterium; assembly: GCA_044228465.1. Lineage (GTDB taxonomy): Bacteria > Bacteroidota > Bacteroidia > Cytophagales > Cyclobacteriaceae > ELB16-189. Next base: position 21,189 of record JBGAUU010000082.1, on the reverse strand, counting down.
GATGTTAGCCGGAGGCTTAGTTTACATTGCCGTTGATCAGGCGAATGTATTGTTTGGATCCAGTAAAAGTGGTTTTGATGAGAGCAACCAAATAGCATTAGGAGCAGCCGGTGTTGGCACTTTGATGTTACTGATCAAACCAAGATACCAGAGAGTTAGTCGAGGTACAGCCATTCGCACGATTGATTATAAGTCGGTTTATTATTTGCCAATTAATTGAATGGCAATTAGCTTCATGTAAACTGACGCTTTCATAAACCTCTCCTGTTTCTTACCTTTGCGGCTTAACAATTTCCGAAATGACCTCCGAACAATTAAAGGACCTCAAAATCCGTGTTGCCGCCCTCAGGCGGTATCTTTGACTACGACCGTAAAATTGTAGAAATACAAGACGAAGAACGTATTACCCACCAAGCAGACTTCTGGAACAAACCCAAAGAAGCTGAACTCCTCCTTAAAAACATTCGCTCAAAAAAAATCTGGACCGATGCTTATGCACAAGTGAGCAAATTGGTTGATGATTTAGAAGTATTGAACGAGTTCCACGAAGCCGGTGACGTATCGGAAGAAGAACTTGATGTGGAATATCCCAAAGTGGCCAAGGCAGTAGAAGATCTGGAGTTCAAGAAGATGTTGAGCAAGGAAGAAGATCAACTCAGTGCGGTGCTCGAGATCAATCCCGGTGCCGGTGGCACAGAGAGTAATGACTGGGCCGACATGATTAACCGCATGTACATTATGTGGGGCGAAAAGAACGGATACAAAGTTTCGCAAATCGACTATCAGGCAGGCGAGGTGGCCGGAATAAAATCAGCTACACTTGAAATTGAAGGCCCGTTTGCCTACGGTAAATTGAAATCAGAAATTGGCGTACATCGTCTCGTGCGCATTTCTCCGTTCGACTCCAACCAACGAAGACATACTTCTTTCGCTTCGGTTTTTGTTTATCCGAAAGTGGATAACACGATCGAGATTGAAGTGAATCCCGCTGACATCGAAATTCAAACATCGCGTTCTGGTGGTGCCGGTGGACAGAACGTAAACAAAGTGGAAACGAAAGTGCAGTTGACGCACAAGCCTTCCGGCATTGTGATTGTTTGTCAGGTAGAACGCAGCCAACATGCCAACCGCGAGCGTGCTATGCAAATGCTGAAATCAAAATTGTATCAGCGTGAAATGGAAAAACGCAACGCGGCCCGCGATAAAGTGGAAGCAGGCAAAATGAAAATTGATTTTGGCTCACAGATACGCAACTATGTGTTGCATCCTTATAAGTTGGTAAAAGACGCGCGCACCGGAGTGGAAAGTCATGATGCGCAATCGGTTTTAGATGGCGACTTAGATGCTTTCATCAAAGCTTATTTACTGGAAGATCAAGAGGCGTCTACTAAAAATGACTAAAGAAAAATCATCACACGCTTACTCTTCGCGCTTTTGGTTCCTCTGCCTGAGTACCATTCTTTTTTTCGCGAGCTTCAATATGCTCATTCCTGAGTTACCCGACTTTCTCACCAAGATGGGTGGAGAAGAATACAAGGGATTGATCATTTCGTTATTCACACTCACGGCCATGGCTTCGCGTCCATTTAGCGGCAAGCTTACCGACATGCTCGGTCGCAAGCCGGTGATGATGGTAGGAGGAATCGTGTGTTTGATTTGTAGTTTGTTGTATCCTGTTCTCACCACCGTTGCCGGATTTTTGATGCTTCGGTTGTTGCATGGATTCTCGACAGGATTTTCACCCACCGGTGTGGCCGCTTACATTACAGACACGATTCCATCGAGTAAGCGCGGTGAAGCAATGGGATGGGTAGGCACAGCCGGTGCGTTCGGCATGGCCGGAGGCCCGGGCATCAGTGATTTAGTAGTGTCAAATTTTGGCTTCAATGCTTTGTTTTACTTATCAGCAATTTTTGCTTTTCTCTCCGTGCTCATTATGATGCAGGTGAATGAGACACTTCGCGAAAAGAAAGAACTCACCTGGCGTTTTTTAAAAATCAAGCCTGCTGATGTGTATGAGCCATTGGTGCTAGCGCCTGCATTTGTCATGCTGATGACTACCTTCTCGTATGGTGCGGTGTTTACATTGATGCCCGACTTTGGGAAGCACGTCAATATTATGAGCAAGGGTTTATTGTTCACTTCCATTACCATTGCTTCGCTGTTCATTCGATTGATAGCCGGAAAAGCTTCTGACCGTTACGGACGTATTGCCGTCTTAAAATTATCGGTTCCGTTAATGATCATCGCGATGGTGACCATCGGTACCTCTACCACCCCCGAACAATTAATAATTGGTGCTGTGTTGTATGGCTTTGCGCAAGGATCCACTTCGCCCACGTTATTGGCATGGACCACCGATTTGTGTGATGACCAGCATCGTGGCCGCGGCATAGCCTTCTTTTACATTTTCATGGAAATGGGTATTGGGCTGGGTGCTTTTGTTTCTGCCTGGATTTATGGAAATGATTCGTCTCAATTTTTCATTACATTCGTAGTGTGTGCTTCGCTCTGTGCGGTTGCTTTCTTTTATTTAATGACCAAACACCGTACACGTTATGCCCAGTAAAAAAACAGGTTGGCTTATTTTATTTTTCGCTGCATCAACTGTTGAGATGATGGCGAACTTGATGGCGTGGGATGCGGTGCATCTTTTTGCAAAACCGTTGATCATGCTCAGTTTGATTGCGCACTACTATGTTCATTCACCGGTTCGATCGATGTTGTTTGTGGGTGCGCTCTTCTTTTGTTGGGCCGGTGATGTGTTGTTGATTTTTCAAGCTAAGAATAGCTTGTTTTTTATAGGCGGGCTGGTGGCCTTTTTAATCGGGCATGTGATTTACATACTTTTCTATCGTCAATTAATGATTGTGGACAAGTCCAAAGAATTATTGGGTACGCAGAAGGTTCGATATTCGGTGCCGATTATTTTGGCCGGCACTGGGCTCGTTGCTGTACTCAACCCTACATTAGGTGATTTGCGCGTGCCGGTAATGATATATGCTTTGGTACTTACACTAATGGTATTGAATGCTCTATTTCGATTCGGGCGCACCAATGTAACTAGCTTCGTGCTGATATTTTCCGGTGCTATCTGTTTTATGATTTCCGATTCGGCATTGGCGATCAATAAATTTTTACAGCCATTTACCGGAGCCGGTGTGTTGATTATGTTTACCTATTGCCTGGCGCAATACCTGATTGTAGCCGGAGCATTGGCCCACGAACGAGAACTTTAAGAATCATCTTTTAATAAATCATCATGGGTAAATCACTGCTACTTCTTTGGTTGGCTGTTAGCTTCCTGGCTTGCGAGCAAAAAAATACGGAAACTTCTTCTGTTTCTGTTTGGCGAACCACCGGAGATCGCACCAAGTTATTGCAACCTTCCTCTGAACCTTTTGCTTCAGATGCTTCCAAAAAGATTATTATTTCCATTGACACCACGCAGCGTTTTCAAACAATAGATGGATTTGGATATGCCCTTACGGGAGGAAGCGCGTACCTGCTTCAGCAAAAGGTGAAGGAAGAAGATCGCATGAAGCTGTTAAGCGAATTATTCGACCCAACCAATGGAATTGGTATAAGTTATTTGCGGATCAGCGTAGGGGCATCGGATTTAGATGATCATGTTTTTTCGTATGATGATTTGGCTCCTCGCGAGGAAGATCCGGAATTGAAAAAATTTAGCATAGCACCCGATCAAGAGAACTTAATTCCGGTGTTGAAGGCGATTTTGAAAATCAATCCTTCTGTAAAAATAATGGCAAGTCCATGGTCGGCACCAATGTGGATGAAAGACAACCAACGAGCGAAGGGTGGAAGTTTGTTAAAGAAATTTTATCCTGCTTACGCGAATTATTTCGTGAAATACCTGCAAGCGATGAAAGCCGAGGGAATCGACATTCACGCTTTAACAATTCAAAATGAACCCGAGAACCCGAACAACACACCGAGCATGTTGATGACGGCAGAAGAGCAATCGTTGTTCATAAAAGAAAACTTGGGACCCGCCTTGCAAGCAGCGGGGCTGCAAACCGGAATAGTTTTGTTTGATCACAATGCCGATCATCCACAGTATCCAATTTCTATTTTGAATGATTCGGTTACCCGAAAATTTGTGGATGGCAGCGCGTTTCATTTGTATTTGGGAGAGGTGAGTGCGTTGGGTGAAGTACGAAAAGCACATCCTGATAAAAACCTTTATTTCACCGAGCAGTGGACGTCTGGTAAAGGAGACTTTGCCGGAGACTTGCAATGGCATACGAAGAACATTATTGTTGGCGCAACCCGCGAAGGGTGTAAAGTAATTTTAGAATGGAACTTAGCAGCCGACAAAAATTTCAATCCGCATACGGGTGATGGTGGTTGTACGCTGTGTCAAGGCGCGATAACTGTGGATAGCACGATTACTCGAAACGTTTCGTACTACATTATTGCGCAAGCCTCGAAGTTTGTGCCGGCTGGTTCAGTTCGTGTGGAGTCAACGAAAAGCGATCCATTGCATCACGTGGCTTTTGTAACACCGCAAGGGAAAAAAGTGATTGTTGTCGTAAATGATCACACCACTGCACAGGAGTTTACCTTGCAATGGGGCACTAGGTATGTGAATACTTCGCTGGCTGCAGGCGAGGTGGCTACGTATGTGTGGTGAATTTAACATGGTAGATAGTCATTTATTATCGCTACCTTTGTGTATCACTCCTCAAAGTTCACGTTTAAAACCGTTCATCGGTTCGATCATTCCAAGAGGCGTCAAGAATAATCTCAGTCTCTTTATTACAAAAATCAATTATGTCATTTGAAAAATTAAGTCTCATTGAGCCTATCCTGCGGGCTTTAAAAACGGAAGGCTATACCAAGCCCACACCTATTCAAGAGCAGGCCATCCCAATTTTACTGGAACGAAAAGATTTACTCGGCTGCGCCCAAACCGGCACCGGAAAAACCGCAGCCTTCGCTATACCGATTTTGCAATTACTCCATCAGGATGAGTTGTTTAAAAAAGCACCGGAAGGAATCAAAGCGTTAATCCTCACACCCACACGCGAGTTGGCGATACAGATCGATGAAAGTTTTGCTGCCTACGGACGTTATTTGCGATTACGCCACACTGTGGTGTTTGGTGGGGTTTCGCAAAAAGCACAAACCGATGCGCTGCGTGCCGGTGTCGATATTCTAATTGCTACACCCGGCCGCTTGTTGGATTTGATGAACCAACGTTACATCAAACTCGATCAGATCAAAATATTTGTGTTGGATGAAGCGGACCGCATGTTGGACATGGGTTTTATTCACGATGTGAAAAAAGTGATTGCCAAGCTGCCTACGAAACGTCAAACGCTTTTCTTTTCGGCTACCATGCCGAAGGAAATTTCATCGCTGGCTAATTCGATTCTTACGAATCCATCACGCGTAGAAGTGACTCCGGTTTCGTCTACTGCGAATACGATCAAGCAGTCGATGTACTTTGTCGATAAGAAAGATAAGAAGTCGCTGTTGTTGCATTTGTTGAAAGACAAGTCGATTGTAACCGCTTTGGTTTTCACACGCACGAAGCACGGAGCCGATCGCGTGGTGAAAGACCTGACTAAAGTAGGCATCAAAGCCGAGGCGATTCATGGAAACAAATCGCAGAACGCACGTCAGCGTGCACTCACTAATTTCAAAGCGCAACATACCCGCGTATTGGTAGCAACGGATATTGCAGCACGCGGTATTGATGTCGATGATTTGTCGACTGTGATTAACTACGAATTGCCGAATATTCCAGAGACGTACGTGCATCGCATTGGTCGCACGGGCAGGGCGGGAGCATCGGGACAATCGTTGTCGTTTTGTGATGCCGAGGAAAAAGAATTTTTACGCGACATTCAAAAGCTGATTGGCAAACAGGTGCCGGTGGTGACGGATCATCCGTATCCGTTGGATCCGAATGCCACATTTACACCGCAACCGAAAGAGCGAGGATCATTTCATCGCGGCAAAAAGCCAGAGGGCGGTCAGCGCTCGGGCCAGCGTTCAGGTGCACCGAAGAAAAAATGGAGCGGTCGCAATCAAAGACGCGACTGATTTTTTTGCTGTGCGTATTTTGAAAGGCACACGTTGTGTGTGACACTGAACGATGAGCGAGCGCGGGCAAGGGATTGAAGCGGAAATCTTCCCGAGTGTGTGCGTGTCTCAATTTGCTGATCACTTGGACGAGGGAAATTGAAGCGAAAAGCCCGGTGGCCACCGCCAGTGCTTCTTTACACTGTTGGTGGCCATGCCCCCAAAAAAATTATACAACCACTTAACTTAAAATTGGGTGGTTTTCTTTTTTGTAGATTAGCCGCGTGAAGAAAATAATTTTGATTTATGGGGCTTCGCTGGCGGTGTTGGTGTTTTTGTTGAAATACCTGGAGTACCAATTTTTTGCCAAAGACCTAGCGCTTGAATTTTATTTGGCCGTGATTGCCATGCTGTTTACCGGCTTGGGCATTTGGGCGGGCTTTCGCCTGACGCGCAAAAAAGTGGTGGTGGTAAAGATGAGCGCGGATTTTGTTTTCAACGAACGAGAGCTCGATCGACTGGGCATCAGCAAGCGCGAGCACGAGGTGTTGGAATGGATGGCGAAGGGGCTGTCGAACCAGGAAATTGCCGACAAGTTGTTTGTGTCGCTGAATACTGTGAAGACCCACACGTCTAATCTTTTTCTGAAACTGGAGGTGAGCCGCAGAACGCAGGCCATTCAAAAAGCGAAGGAGCTGAGCCTGATACCTTAATAAAGGTGCGTGTTGGCCAAAATTGGCTCCCACTTTCGTACTATTTCCCGTAAATTTCTTGAAATCATCCTTTCGGGTGAAGGCTTTGGCCCCCGATTGGGCTTGATTTGAGCAAAAAAACAAAAATGCTTATGAAAAAAATAGTATTGGTTTATGGGTTGATTGCCGGAGCCATTGTGGGCGGCATGATGCTGATTACGATGCCGCTGTATGAACAAGGCACGCTTGATATTAAGAATGGCGAGTTTGTTGGCTACACCACGATGGTGGTGGCGCTTTCGCTGATTTTTGTTGGAGTGAAGTCGTTTCGCGACCAACATGCGCAGGGTGTAATAAGTTTTGGTAAAGGATTTTTGGTGGGCATATTGATTACGCTAGTCGCCTCGGTGATGTACGCACTTGCGTGGGAGATTTCGTTTCACCGGATGTCGCCCGATTATGTGAATAAAATGGCGCAGGAATATGTGACAAAGCTAAAAGAAAAGGGAGCAACAGAAGCCGAGCTGAAAAAAATGGATGAGCAGTATCAAGTTTATAAAACCAATTTTCCGATTCGCTTTGGCGTAACGTTGATTGAAATTTTTCCGGTAGGGTTAATTATTTCATTGATTACTGCAGGCTTGCTACGTAGGAAGGGGTTCTTACCCGCGCAGGAAAATGTGAACTCTAAATCCGCTTAGCGATGCAATCGAAAGCTACGACCATTGCCGATTATTTGCGCGAGTTGCCGGACGATCGGAAGAAGATTATAAGCGACATGCACAAGGTGATTACCAAAAATTTGCCGAAGGGATTTGAAGCGCGCATGAGTTATGGCATGATTGGGTATGTGGTGCCTCACTCACTTTATTCGGATGGATACCATTGCACACCCGAGTTGCCGCTGCCGTTTATGAATGTGGCTTCGCAAAAGAATTTTATTGCGTTGTATCACATGGGTTTGTATGCCAATAAAAAATTGCTGGAATGGTTTACCGATGAGTGGCGGGTTTACTCGAAGAAGAAGTTGGACATGGGTAAATCGTGTATTCGGTTTAAGAAACCGGAAGATGTGCCGCTAGATTTGATTGGTGAGCTGGCTGCAAAGATGACACCGCAAGATTGGATAGCACTTTACGAAAAGAGTAAGCCGAAGTAATATGAAGATTGAAAATGGCTTGTGGAAAGTGCTGAAGGCTGAAATGGAGGGCAGTAACATCACTACTTATTTTGCATATGAAGAAATGGAGATTGCAGATGATTGCTATCAAATACGCATTAAAGGTGTAGTGAAAGATAGCGGTGACTTGATTTACTATTCGGGAAGCAATGCGTTGGATATTCTGGGCACAGAAGGACCGAACAAAGCAAGCTATTTAAATGTATTTATAAAATAGATACAGAGAAGTTGGTCATTTGTTACAGTCAGGCGGACAGGCCATTGGATTACCTCGCAACTGCTGAAAATAAATTTGTACTTATTACATGGATTCAAAAATAAATAAACAAAATGAAAAAAAATATACTACTCATACTTGGCCTGATTGCTTCATTTGCTATTGGGATGTACACGAATCCCATTGTGGCTAAACAACAAGCCGAAGAGAAACTAAAACTCGGAGCTTTCTCAATGAGCTTGAGTGTAAAAGATTTAAAAGCTTCGAAAGAATTTTATGAAGAACTTGGGTTTGTCGTTTCCGGAGGAGCGATGGAGAAGAGGTACCTTATCATGAAGAATGAGACAACGCTGATCGGATTGTTTCAAGGATTTTTTAAAGGTAATATGCTAACTTTTAATCCGGGGTGGGATGCAAATACCAAGAACGTAGAACCGTTTGATGATGTGCGAAAAATACAACGTCAGTTAAAAAGTCATGGAAGACAATTGTTGACGGAAGCAAATGAAAGTACCACTGGGCCTGCGAGCTTAATGGTAACAGATCCGGATGGAAATGTTGTTCTTATAGACCAACACCGATAGTTTAGTTCATACACCAACAATAAAATCTCAAGAAACATGAAACGAGTAACAGGACTGGGCGGAGTTTTTTTTAAGACTGCCGACCCGAAGAAAACAAAAGAATGGTATGGCAAGCATTTGGGCTTGCCGGTAGACGATTATGGTGCCAGCTTTCAATGGCTGGAAGTAGATAAACCCGATGCGAAATCTCCGGCTTTGACGCAATGGAGCCCGTTTGCTGCGGACACGAAATACTTTCAGCCCAGCGAAAAGGCTTACATGTTTAACTACCGCGTAGAAAACTTGGTGGAGTTGCTGAAAGTGTTGAAAGAAGAAGGCGTAGAAATTGTGGGTGAAATGCAGGAGTATCCGTACGGAAAATTCGGATGGATTATGGATCCCGATGGAAACAAGATTGAATTGTGGGAGCCGAAGGATGAGGGGTTTGAGACTACTTAAAACTTTTAAACCAACTTCTTATTTTCATCATGAGCACACCCATGATGGCTTCTTTAAAAATGCTGGCCGACATCTTGGATTGTCCCAAGGTGCGGTCAGTAAAAATAATGGGTACCTCGGTCAGTTTGAATTCGTATTTCCACGTGAGAAATTTCATTTCGATCTGAAAAGCATAACCAACCAGATTAATCTGATCGAGTGGAATTTTTTCGAGTACAGTATGGCGAAAGCAAACGAAGCCCGCGGTGGTATCATGAATTGGAATGCCGGTGACGAAGCGCACATACTTGCTGGCAAAGTATGACATGAGCACCCTACTCATAGGCCAGTTTACAACATTCACGCCATTGGAATAGCGAGAGCCGATGGCGAGGTCGTTGCCCGCTTCTTCGCAAGCGAGATACAATCGCACCAAGTCTTTCGGGTTATGCGAAAAATCGGCATCCATTTCGAGCAGGTACTTGTAGCCTTTCTGCAAACCAAACTTAAAGCCTGCAATGTAAGCAGTGCCTAGGCCTAGCTTACCCTCGCGTTGCAAAAGATGCAGTTTGGTTTCCGCGGGCGTATTGAATTTGGCTTGTAAGGCTTTTACTTCTTCAGCTGTGCCATCAGGTGAGTTGTCGTCAACAATAAGCAAGTGAAAATCTTTGGGCTGCGCAAACACTTCCTTAATGATAGAATGGATGTTTTCTATTTCATTGTAAGTAGGTATAATAACGAGTGCGTTGCTCACAGACAATTTTTTTTAAAAGTATCAATTTATAGGTTCGATTACAATTGACTCCAACGAAAGTAAGAAGGAAACTACAGCGATGTCGGCCATTTGTAGTAATTTTCGAACTATTAAACTGGGTGCAGTGAAAGCAATCAACCGAATTTTGGCAGGTATCTTTTCTTCTACGCGTCCTGCCTTCATTATTTATGTAGTAGTTACCATCGCGATCAGCATACAACAATTGCTTTTGCCGGGCAAAGTAATGGAGCCCGGAGGAAATGTGTATACCGAATATAATAATTACATCATATTCAAACAGGCCTATTTTCATTTGATTCAGCAGATGGATCTTTATTCATTTTATCTCAATGAGCAATGGGATTTGTTTAAATATAGCCCTGCTTGTGCATTATCATGGGGCTTGTTTGGTTATTTTCCGGATGTAATCGGACTTACCTTGTGGAATCTAACCAATGCGCTCGTTCTCTTTGCAGGGATTAGTCAATTGCCCCACCTGCCATTGAAGGCGCGGGTAGCAGCCTTGCTACTGGTATTGGTTGAAATGGTTACTTCCATTCAAAATTCGCAAAGCAATGCACTGATTGTCGGTTTATTGATTTTAGCTTTTTGTTTTTTTGAACGCGACCAGATTTTTCTGGCATGCTTGTGCATCACGTTTACCGTTTTTATTAAAATCTTTGGCTTGCTCGCTTTTGCCATTGCAATTTTTTATCCGAATAAAATCAAAACAATACTTTACACGATTCTCTGTTTCGCGTTTTTTACTTTTATTCCATTGGTAGTTGTTCCGTGGGATCAACTTATTTTTCTGTATCAAAGTTGGTGGAACTTGCTGGTGAGTGATCATACTATTTCTTACGGGCTTTCGGTGATGGGGTGGCTTACTTCCTGGTTTGGATTTACGGGTGACAAAAATATCGTGGTGTTGCTCGGGTTAGTATTGTTGATGTTGCCGCTTGTTCGATGGAGGCACTATTCAGAATATAGCTTTCGCATCAGCGTGTTGTCTTCCATTTTCATCTGGATGGTTATATTTAATCACAAGGCAGAGTCGCCAACATTTATCATAGCGATGGCGGGTGTGGCTTTGTGGTATTTTTCATCCTTGCGTACTAACCTGAATTTCGGATTGATCTTACTTGCATTTGTATTTACCAGTTTATCGCCAACCGATATTTTTCCAAAGTTTATTCAGCGCGAATATTTTGATCCATTTGCGATAAAAGCTGTGCCTTGCATTTTTATTTGGTTAAAGATTACTTTCGATCTATTATTTAGCAAACTTCAAACCCAGGCATTACGTGAATAAAAACAAAGCAGTTTTTTTAGATCGGGATGGTGTTCTCAACAAAGACAATCCCAACTACACCTATCGGGTTGCAGATTTTCAGATATTGCCCGGTGTCATTGAAGCACTTCAGGCTTTGCATCGGGCAGGGTACAAATTAATAGTAGTTACCAACCAGTCGGGAATTGCTCAAGGAATTTACTCGCATGCCGATGTGGCTGCATGTCACGCATACATGCAGGATCAATGTGGGGGTATAATCGATCATTTTTATTACAGCCCGTATCATCCATCGGCCACCCATTCGCTTACGCGGAAGCCGGGTACTTTAATGTTTGAAAAGGCTCGAGCTAAATTCGGTATCGACTTTGCTCAATCCTGGATGGTAGGCGACCGAGGAAGAGATATTATACCGGCACGGCAACTCGGAATTCACACGATCCAGATTGGTGATGAAATTGAACCAGAGAATAAGGCTGACTTTACTTGTGAAAGTTTAAAAGAGGCATCATATTTGATTACAAACACTACTATAAATCACTAAACAATACCCCTCGTATGAAAAAGCTAACTGTTTTTCTTTTTATGCTAATGAGTTTGGCTTGCATGAGCCAAACCTTTGAAGGCACTGTCAAGTTTTCAATGAAGGCAGAAATTACAGACCCTAAAATGAAGGCCCAAATGGAGCAAGGCATGCAACAATTGAACGATCCTGCCACGCAGGCTAAAATGAAGGAGATGCAAGAGAAGATGAAAGATCCGCAGATGAAAGCTATGATGGAAGCGAATCCACAGATGAAAGCGCAAATTGAAAATGCGATGAAGATGGCTCAAGGCGGTGGAGCAGGTGGTGGCATGGCTTCCATGATGCCTTCCGGAATGCTATTCAAAACCAAAGGGGGCAACGCCCTCACTATTGTGGAAGGTGGACCTATGCCGATGGAAATGCTCTACTTAAAAGAGAAAGACAAAATGTATCGCCTCGATCGCAAAGGCAAGACTTATTCTGAAATGGGCGCAGGCGGCCCTCCCAATATGCCACAACACGCAAAGCCGGAGGTCAAGGTGACAAAGACAAATGAGACGGCCACCATTTTAAAATACACCTGCACAAAATATATCGCCACCATCACTGAAAAAGGAAAGACTGTCAATCAAATTTATTGGACCACTACTGAGATAAAAGATTTTGATATGAAGAGTTTAATGAAGCAACGTATGGGGCGTGGTGAACCGATGATTTATGAAGGCATTGAAGGAGTGCCATTGAAGATTGAGATGAACACACCTGAAGCGAAAGTGATCATCGAGGTCACAGAAATAAAACGCGAAACACTCAACGCGTCCGATTTTTCAATTCCAACTGATTATAAGGTAACTCAAGGCATGTTTTGATTCGTAAGCACTCATAAAAAAAGCCTTCCGAGTTTTCAGAAGGCTTTTTTATTTTATTCACATTCGATCAGAGCGATCCGCTTACTTTCAGTTTAGTAGGCTTCTGGCGTTTGGGCGCGTGCGCCTCTTCGTAGCCTAGAATCTTCATCATACTCTCGCTGGTTTGTTCGCTGGCGAAAAGTTCGGTTGAGATTTCTCCGTCTTCGTTGCGATCAATGAGTACGTGTTTCGGTGCTGGGATCAAGCAATGTTGAATGCCACCGTACCCGCCCAGCGATTCCTGATACGCACCAGTGTGGAAGAATCCTATGTAAAGAGGTTCTTCGTCATTAATCATCGGCAAGAATACTTCTCCAGTGTGCGCCTCCGAGTTATAGTAATCCTGACTGTCGCAGGTAAGCCCGCCAATGTTGATTTTATGATACGGATCGTCCCACTTATTCAATGCCATCAAAATGTATTTTTGATTCATTCCCCACACATCCGGAAGATGAGTGATGAACGACCCATCAATCATATACCACAACTCTTTGTCGTTTTGCAGTTTTTGATCAACCACTGAATACAACACCGCACCGCTTTCAGCCACCGTAAAGCTTCCAAATTCGGTAAAGATGTTGGGCACCGGCACATTATTCTTTTCGCAAATCCATTTGATGTTCTCTACGATCTGTTCAATCATGTATTTGTAATCGTATTGAAAAGTGAGCGAAGTCTTTACCGGAAATCCGCCACCGATGTCAATCGAATCTAATGAGTCGCAGATTTTTTTCATTTCGCAATACTTGAAAATAAATCGGCTTAGCTCACTCCAATAGTAGGCAGTATCTTTAATTCCGGTGTTGATAAAGAAGTGCAATAACTTCAGTTTCGCTTTGCTGCTGGTGGCAATCTTCTCTTTGTAGAGCGTATTAATATCGCCATAGCGTATGCCCAGGCGCGAAGTATAAAATTCAAATTTAGGTTCTTCATCCGCAGCTACCCGAATGCCCACATTATATGGTCTATTTGCATTCTTTTCGTACGTGTCGATTTCATTAAGATTGTCGAGGATAGGCATGCAATTAAATCCTTCATTAATCAACTCAGTAATGTAATTGCGATACTGTGGCATCTTAAAGCCATTGCACAATATGTAGGTGTCTTTGGTGATTTTACCGCGCCCATATAAAGTTCGCACAATCGGAATATCAAAAGAAGAAGAAGTTTCTATATGAATATCGTTCTTGAGTGCCTCTTCCAAGATGAAATCATAATGCGAAGATTTTGTGCAATAGCAGTAGGTGTATTTGCCATTGTACTTGTATTGTTTGATGATGTCCATCAAAGGCACATCATTAAAAAGTAGTTCGTGGCTGCGAACTTTAAACTCTTTTTGAGGGAATTCGAACGTCTGTTCAATCAATTCACGGTAGCTCTTCATTTCGGTAGTGGTTGTTCGGTGTTGGCTGATGGAGTCGAACAACGCGTTAACGGTCTACCAGCAACCAAAAATAAGGTGCAATATTGACATAAATTTGCCATCTTTGCAATAATTCAGACCGTATGGTTAACTACAGTTTCTTAGTTTTTTCAATTGCACACGCGCTCCCCGATTTCTGAAGGGATTGAGCTAAGGAATTCTTTTGTTTTAAGTAGTTAGTTAATCATTTACCATTAAGCATAATTTTTGTGAAGTCGAAGGAAATAAAGATCATTGAAGTGAAGTCCGAAATCGGTGCCGGAACACGCGGGGCCAGTTTGGGTGTGGAGGCTATGAAAATTGCCAGCCTTGATCTGAAGTCGGATTTGTTCAGAAAATACGATTCGGTAGAAGTCGAGAATGTAAACGAATTGCTTTTTGACGGTGCGGAACACGCTTACGCAAAATTTATTGATGGCGTTCTTATAATGGAAGAGCGCGTTTGCCTGGAAGTGTACGAGCAGCTTTTTGATGATTATTTTCCATTGATCATGGCAGGAGATCATTCTACTGCCTACGGAACGATTGCAGGAATTAAAAAGGCCTATCCGAAAAAGAAACTAGGTGTTGTGTGGATTGATGCTCATGCTGATATACATTCGCCTTTTACTACACCTTCTGGAAATATGCATGGCATGCCTTTGGCGATGGCTTTGGATTATGACAATCTGGAATGCAAAGTCAACGACCCCCGCGGTGAGACCCTCGACTATTGGGAGCAAATAAAAAATGTAGGAGTGCAAGGCGCAAAAATCAATGCCGAAGATTTGGTGTACGTTGCTGTGCGCGACTTAGAGAAACCGGAAAACTACCTGATCAATAAGAACAACATCAATTTCATCGAGGTAGAAGATATCAAGAAGAACGGTGCTGATAAAATGGCGCAGCGTGTGTTACAAATGCTCGACCACTGCGACCTGATTTATGTTTCATTTGATGTGGATAGCATTGACAGTCGCTTTTCTACCGGCACAGGCACGCCAGTTCCAAATGGATTGACGGTGGAAGAAGCGAAGTTGTTGAATGTAGAGCTTTGCAAAGATCCACGTGTATGTGCTTGGGAGATTGTAGAAGTGAACCCTACGCTAGACACCGAAAACCGAATGGCGGAAAGTGCTTTTGAAATTTTAGAAGCTGCTGCTAAATCGATCGAGAGCAGACCGGTGCTGGCGGAGTAATTCTTAACTCGTAATTACTGAATCTATCTTGTTATAAAACCGCTGAAAAATCAATATTGATAATAAAGTATTTAGGGCAACCTCAGTCCAAAACAACTTAGCCAAGATTCCTGCGAATAGAATGATAAAAATACAAAATACCCACATCAAATAGGTTCCTCTATTTCTAGGTTGCAGGTATAAGAGGCTTCGCAATAGCATTCCGGTTCCCCAGTTTAAAAAAAGCAATCTAATGGCAGTTGTTGGTTCAAATTTTGAAATAATCCACAAACTTTCGGGAAGCGTAACTAAAAGGTAAACCAGAAACTCATTAGCATACAAAACTACTTTCTGAGCCGGAAAATTTCTGGTGAATATTAAGTACACTCTTTCAAATTGAAAAGATGCAAAGAGCAAGAAGCTATGAGCAATCGAGGCAGCTAGTACAATAATTCCGCCTGCCTGAAGCGTGTTATCGGCATTATGAAGAAGTTGAAAACCACCTGCCAAAAGAATTACTGAAATTAGTTTAGTAACAACCAATGAGATTTTCAATTTGTAGGCAAGATGATACAATGATAAACTGAATAGCGGTTTTTTCCATTTCATGGTACTTTTTAATGGCCAAGTGAAGTGAGAAGAATGAGTTGGTTTATGAAGCCAATTGAATTGTAGAAACGCTCCAACAACGCAGAATGAAAATAGGGTAGTGACCGCAATCAGTGGTAACTCGTAGAAATTGTAAAGAAAACCTATCACCATGGCGAAGAATAAATAAAGCAACATGGGTGATGCTATGGCTAGATTGATAAGAAGCCAAACAATGATTTGTTTTTTCTTATCTAGTGAATTAACACTGTGATGTAAAAATTGATGATCGACTTGCCCAAATTGGTGATACATATAACTCCAGCTTTTGATTGTAATCAGAAGCCATAAAATTACCAGTATACCAGCAACTTCCGGTGAACTAGCCACTTCAATGACGAGTAGTAAGTTATGTTTGACGATCTCTGTTTCTGAAAGATGTGATTGGTTTAATACTTGAACAAACACAAAAGACATGCCAAACAGAATAAAGAAGGAAAAGAACAAGCCTGCATGCGCAAGGTAAAAGCCACGAACAAAAAGCTTAAATAAAACAGAGGTTATTGATTTCATACCACAGGCGTTACATCTAGTTTTTTGTTTTTAATCTCAATCTGCGCGTTGATTGGTAGTCTGTCAAAATGAAAGTTATGATGCGATGAGATGAAAAAGCTGATGTTACTTGTAAGTCTTTTTTCTTTCATGCAGTTCAGCAAACTCATCTGCGCATCTTCGTCTAATGTGATTAATGGCTCGTCTAGCAAAATAATTTCAGGTTTACCAACGAATGCGAGAACTAAAGAGAGTTTTTTTATTGCTCCACTTGATAAAGTGCCGATGGGTTGATTGAGGTAATTATGGATTCTAAAGGATTGAATGAGGTCTTCAATTTGATTGAATGTGCCACTTTTAGCTTCAATAAATAATTGTATCAATTCAAGCCCTGTTAAGAACTGTGGAAAGAGGGGTTCGGCATCGCCAAAGTTGATTTTCTTTCGATAATCTATGGGATTCTTTTTCAGGCTAATGTTAGAATTTAAGAGAATGTCACCTTCACAATGAATGATTCCTGCCATTGATTTAAGCAACGAACTTTTTCCAGTTCCATTAGAACCACGAATCCAATAAATTCCAGATGATAAAGTAAGGTCGTCCATTTGTATGATGGTTTGGGACCCATAAGATTTGTGAAATTTTTTAAACTGAATCATTCTGGCCTGTTTCTATATTAGTAATGGTTCATGTAAAAAACTTACGGATTAGACCTTCAAATGGTCGAAAAGAAAGGTATTAATTGGATCCAATCCAACCTTGCAATTGAGTTTACCGTACAAACTAGACTTTAACTTAATCGCCAGATGAAAAAAATCGATATCCTCAACTTCATTACAAATTTTCGTAAGTCACCCAATGATATCAAAACCTTTGCAGAGATAAAAGCACACTTGGGAGTGACTGATGAAGCAGCATTATTACGACTACTGGAAGAGATGAAGCAACTGCGCGCACTACGCGAAGTGGAAAAGAATGGTGAGAAGGCATTTCAGGTGGCCGCTAAATAGAAGTTTTAAATTTGGGTATTCCTCCGAGGTTTCTTTTGTTTCCGAATAAAACCCTCCAAAGAATTTGAGATAGACTTTTGTATTCCTCCGAGGTTTCTCTTTTTGCGAGTAAAAACCTCGGAGGAATTTGAGATAGACTTTTGGGTATTCCTCCGAGGTTTCTCTTTTTGCGAGTAAAAACCTCGGAGGAATTTGAGATAGACTTTCGGGTATTCCTTCTAGGTTTCTTTTATTTCCGAATAAAAACCTCGGGGGAATTCGCACCGAGGTCGCGATGTGATTGAAATGATTAGATATTAATGTTTAGATGCGCTGCGTACGGGCATCGGCCAGCGATAGAAGCGGAAGGAACCCGATAACTCGTGTGTTTCGATAACTCAAAACTTTAATGAGGGGGCTTGTAGCGGATAGCGCGGTAGACGCGCAGCGGCTAGGCCGCCAATATCATCATTTCGGATTTTTCTTTCCGGTTGCAATTTTTGTCATCGTCTCGCGAACGGCAATAGCGGGGAGGCTCGATCTATTTTCAGCTACATAATCACTGACTAATTTTTTGTGATGCGTAACGAGGCTACGCAGCAACCACGAAATGGCCTTGGTGATGAGGATATCTTTTTCGTGCTTGAGTTGGTCGATGTTGGCGAGGGCAAGTGCGGCCAGACGCTCGTCTTTTTGCTGTCGCGCGGGTGAACACAAAAACACCAATGAAGCTCTGCGTTTGTGAATGTTTTTGCTCTTCGCCCACTTTGTTAATAGCTTTTGCCAAGCTGTCCATTGTCGTGGAATTTCTGTGTTGGTGTATTGACCGGTGCAGAGTGTGTCTACTTCGGCCCAGCCTTCAACATGATTGAGCCAATCGTCAAATAGAGAGGGTTTGAAATTTCGCTGCTCAGGTGTTGCAACATCAAGCAACATGCCCGCCAGTAATTTTTCGGTGGCACTTTTTCCATGCACAAGACTCGAAATCATTTTTTGAAATGCCTCGACACTCATTTGCTTGTGGTCGCGTTTCCATTCTCTGGTAATAAGTCTCAACAACGGATTGGTGATGTTGTACAGCGGATGTTGGGTGCCGATGTAATTGTATTGATACGTTTCATCTGCCGCATTGATCTGGATGATCTTCAATAGCTCTGAATGGTGCTTATCCATTTTATTTAATTTCAGTGGCGTAATATTCGCAAACCTTGCTCAGCACACACTCGTTGCATTTGGGATTTTTCGGGCGGCAGGTTTCTCGGCCAAGAAAAGAGATGGCCATACCGGCTTCGCCCCAATCTTTTGGGTCGATTACATCCATCATTTGTTTTTCGAGTTTTTTAGGATCACTGCCTTTGGCGATGCCGAGTCGCGGAGCTACGCGTACTACATGCAGATCGACAATGATTCCTTCTGCAGGTAAGCCCATCTCTCTCAAAATTACATTGGCCGATTTTCTTCCTATTCCCGAAAGAGCTGTAAGGGATTCCAAAGTGGTGGGTATGTTTTTGTTTTCTTTTATTTCGGCAGCTATTCCAAGTAGCCATTTTGTTTTATTTCCGAAATTGCGAACACCGCTGATGTGAGCGTGAAGCCCTTCAGCATCGGCTTTGGCGAGTGCTTTCATATCAGGAAAGGCTGCAAAAAAATCAGGCGCCAGCTTATTGATATGCCTGTCTGAATCTTGAGCAGAGAGCACGACCATTACAAGCAATTCATAGAAATTGTTGTAATCTAAAGGGTGCTTTTTGCCTTTGTATTTTTTGATGAGGGGAAGGATTTCTTTTTTCCAGTTGGTGGCGGCCATGCTATTTGATTTTTAAAGAAAGTTAGCAAAATTGAGTAGAGTATTCGGTACGAGCATTCAACAATTTTAAAAGAGGAGCCATGAAAACATTTTCAGCGATTATTTTCATTTTGTTAAATCTATCCGCTTTTGCGCAAACCGATGTGGAGGGTTCGTCTGATCATCCTTTGTTTCCTTCACGCATTCCGGGTTACTACATTAGTAAGTATGAATCGAATGCGTTTGATGTGATGCCTTTCAAGTTTAAATCAGGCGAAGAGGCGGAAGTGAGTGGCAAAAAAACAGTGATTGAATATTCGCGCAAAGAAGGAGCGCAAGGTGTGAGTAGCAGCTATGTGGCATTGAACTATCAAGCGGCATTGAAGAAGTTGAAGCCTGTTTCGGAGCGCATGGAAGGAAGCTGGTATTGGGGTCAATTAAAAAATGCGGCCAATGAAACGTGGGTGCAGGTTTCGGGATGGTATGGCAATGGCTCGAATGAGCAAACAGATTCGTTTATGGTTACGATTGTAGAAAAATCGCTGATGGAGCAAGTTATTTCTGCTGGTGATATGTCGGCTGGTATTAAGGCCACGGGGCATGTGGCTTTATATATTTTGTTTGATACCGGAATGGCCACCATCAAGCCTGAATCTATACCTGCACTAGAGCAGATTGCTGCGATGTTGAAGAAGGAACCTACATTAAAAGTATACATTGTTGGTCATACCGATAATCAAGACTTGTTGGAAAGTAACAATAAACTTTCACTCGATAGGGCACAGGCGGTTGTGAACGAGTTGGTGAGCAAGTATGGCGTTTCAAGTGGTCAGATGATTGCGAAAGGTGTTGCTTCACTTTGTCCGGTTTCTACCAATGATACGGAAGAAGGTCGTAAAATGAATAGAAGGGTGGAGTTGGTGAAAATGTGATTTCGATCTTCACATTGTTCCTCTAATAGTTGTTGAGAATCGCAGGAGCAATAAACTATTTGATCAGAGTTTTGTAATGAACGAGGATCGATTGCTCAATCGCTTCATAAAACGCTTCTATTCGTTTCGTCAATGTCGATTATTTCAGTGTGGTATCTTTTGTAGACACCTGAATTTCATTGGTGCGTGCCGCGGTCAAATCTTCGGATGATACAAAATTCAATTGGTTCACGACTAGAAAAACTGGTTAAATGGTCGATGGTTTATGTACTTTGAATTTTCTGGCGGTAACTTTCAACTTATTCCGTATTTTCGCGTCAAAATTTAATCATCATCATGAGCCAAAACCGACCGATTTCCGCTTTCATTGAAAAAAATTACCTGCACTTCAACGCGGCCGCGTTGGTAGATGCCGCCAAAGGATATAAAAAACACATTGCCGAGGGCAAAAAGATGCTCGTTTCACTGGCAGGTGCCATGAGCACAGGCGAATTGGGTATCAGCTTTGCGGAAATGATCCGCCAAAATAAAGTGCATATCATTTCTTGCACGGGTGCCAACCTCGAAGAAGACATCATGAACCTTGTGGCGCACTCACATTACAAGCGTATTCCAAACTACAGAGATCTAACACCTGAACAAGAGTGGGACTTATTGCAAAATCATTTGAATCGCGTAACAGATACGTGTATTCCAGAGGAAGAAGCTTTCCGCAGATTGCAGGCGCATTTGTTTAAAGTATGGAAAGATGCGGAAGACAAAGGCGAGCGCTTGTTCCCGCATGAATTCATGTTTCGCATGATCAACAGCGGTGATTTGAAACAATATTATGAGATCGACCCGAAAAATAGTTGGATGATTGCGGCTGCTGAAAGAAACATGCCGATGGTTGTGCCCGGATGGGAAGACAGCACAATGGGAAATATTTTTGCATCATACGTTCTGACAGGTGAATTGAAGGCCAGCACGATGAAGAGTGGTATTGAATACATGGTGTGGTTGGCCGATTGGTACACCAACAATGCAGGCAAGGATGGCATCGGCTTCTTCCAGATTGGCGGAGGTATTGCCGGAGACTTCCCGATTTGTGTGGTGCCGATGTTGCATCAAGATCTGGAAAGAGATGGCGTTCCGTTCTGGAG
>JBGAUU010000081.1:0-21025 GCA_044228465.1 Cyclobacteriaceae bacterium | reverse complement strand
ACGGCCGTGTGCAATCTAGAAGTGGTAGCTCCGCCAATCAGCAACGGTATATCCAATGCTTGATGTTGCATCTCTTTAGCAACATGAACCATCTCATCCAATGAAGGCGTAATCAATCCGCTCAACCCGATGGCATCTACCTTTTCTCGCTTCGCGGCCTCAATGATTTTTTCGGTGGGCACCATCACACCTAAATCTACCACATCGTAATTGTTACAAGCTAATACCACACCCACAATGTTCTTGCCGATGTCGTGCACATCGCCCTTCACCGTTGCCATCAATATCTTCGCTGCAGGCTTTCCGGAATTACCACTCAATCTTTTTTCTTCTTCCAAGTATGGTGTGAGGTACGCCACCGATTTTTTCATCACGCGTGCGCTCTTCACTACCTGAGGCAAAAACATTTTACCCGCACCAAACAAATCACCTACCACATTCATTCCGGCCATCAGCGGGCCTTCAATCACGTGCAGCGGTCGGCCATACTTTTGGCGCGCTTCTTCCGTATCTACATCTACAAAGTCGATGATGCCTTTCACCAACGCGTGGGTCAATCGCTCTTCTACGGTGCCTTGTCGCCACGCATCGTCTACTTCTTTTTTCTTGCCTGCACCTTTTACGGTTTCGGCCAGTTCCAACAATCGCTCGGTAGCATCCTCTCTCCGATTGAGCAATACGTCTTCTACTCGCTCCAACAATTCTTTCGGAATTTCATCGTATACCTCCAACATGGTGGGGTTTACAATGCCCATGTCCATACCATGTTTAATCGCATGGTAGAGAAAAGCCGAGTGCATCGCTTCGGGCAACGGGGAAAATATTCGGATCGAAGATTATATCTTGTGGCGCGAAGTGTACCTGATTGACTAGAATATCATAGGCGCGTTTACAAATGGAAATTCTTCGCTCATACGTATCGGCTTGACCGAGTTCATCAAACGCCATCACTACGGTGGCGGCACCGTAGCGCTTCACCAATTTAGCTTGCTTGATAAACTCTTCCTCTCCGGCTTTTAAGCTGATGGAGTTGACGATTCCTTTTCCCTGCAAGCACTTCAGTCCGGCTTCGATCACCTCCCATTTGGAAGAGTCGATCATCACCGGTATTCGGGCGATCTCCGGCTCGGCAGCCATCAAATTCAAAAACTTGACCATCGCAGCTTTTGAGTCAAGCATGCCTTCGTCCATGTTCACATCAATCACCTGCGCGCCACCACGCACCTGATCGAGCGCTACTTCGAGTGCTTCATCGTATTTATCTTCTTTGATCAATTTTAAGAAGCGAGCAGAGCCTGTTACATTGGTACGCTCACCAATGTTCACAAAGTTCGACTCGGGTGTGATCGTCACCGCCTCGAGGCCGCTGAGTTGTAAATTCCGATTATTGTTCAAAACCTTTTTGCGTTAATGTTATTTCTACTAAACCAATTTGGCAGACAGTGCCAAATTCAAAATCAGGCCATAAGTTGTTTTCTTGGAGTATAATTCTTTGCCAAGTTCGCTATCACCCGAATGTGATCTGGGGTAGTTCCACAACATCCACCTAAAATATTCACCAACCCTTCTTTCAAATATTCTTCTACCTGCTTGCCCATTTCATCAGGCGTTTGATCATAGTGACCAAATGCATTCGGTAAACCGGCATTCGGATATGCACTTACAAAAAATGATGCATTCTCATTTAAGATTTGTAAATAAGGCCTTAGCTGTTCAGCGCCCAATGCACAATTCAATCCCACACTCAACAACGGAACGTGCGATACCGAAATCAAAAAGGCTTCCGTAGTTTGGCCACTGAGTGTTCTGCCGCTGGCATCGGTAATCGTGCCCGATACCATTACCGGATAGGATGTACCGATCTCTTCAAACAATTCCTGCACGGCAAACAAAGCCGCCTTCGCATTGAGTGTATCAAAAATAGTTTCGATGAGTAAAAGGTCAGCACCTCCATCAATCAGTCCTTTCGCTTGTTCTTTGTACGCTATCCGCAAATCATCAAAGGTCACAGCCCGATAGCCGGGGTTGTTTACATCAGGTGATAGCGAAGCCGTTTTATTCGTTGGTCCCAGTGCTCCGGCAACAAACCGCGGTTTTGATGGATCTCGTTTGGTAAATTCATCGGCTGCTTCTTTCGCAATCTTAGCCGATTGAAAATTCAACTCGTAAGCCAGCGGCTCCAGTTGATAATCAGCTTGCGCAATGGTAGTACTGCTGAAGGTATTCGTTTCTATAATGTCCGCGCCGGCTTCCAGATATTGCATGTGAATATCTTTGATGATATCCGGTCGTGTAATGGAAAGCAAATCATTATTGCCCTTCAAAGGGGAAGGATGATTTTTAAATCGCTCACCTCGGAAATCGCTTTCCTCCAGTTTATGGCGTTGAATCATGGTGCCCATGGCGCCATCCAATACCAAAATTCGTTCTTTTAACAGGTCTTGTATTTTCACTCTTTCGGTTGTTTACGATTATCCAGAAAGAGCCATGCGAAAGATGGGTCGCCTATCTTCTTCTACACAAACTGCCGAAGCAATCGATATAGAAAGGGAATTAGCACCCTTCTCGTGAGAGAACTCAGGTTGCTAAGACGTCATCGGGCCCTGTCCCTCGGTCTTTCTGGATAAGCAATGCAAAGAAACAGAATCTTGTAGTAAATAAAAAACCATTATGCGTATTTTAGCCACTTAATCGCGCTCACTTGAAACTCGCTGCTATCGATATTGGCTCCAACGCCATTCGCCTTCAAATCTCCACCATCCTCGAAGATGGCAAAACACATCTTTTTAAGAAGCTCGAATACGTTCGCTTTCCATTGCGTTTGGGACACGATGTTTTCACCATCAACCGAATCAGCGACAGCAGCGCGCAGAAGTTCAAGAAGTTAATGGGCGTTTATAAAACACTACTTGAATTGTATGAAGTAGATGACTACATGTTTTGCGCCACCTCGGCCATGCGCGAATCAGAGAACGGTGAAGAAATAGCTCGACAAGTGAAAGAAGAACTGGGCGTAACCATCAATATTATCGATGGCCACCTCGAAGCGGATCTGATCAACAAAGCGATCTTTTCGTACCTGGGCAAAGAGACCTACCTGCATATTGATGTAGGCGGTGGTAGCACCGAACTTAACTTGTTTGTCAAAGGCAAAAAGATAAAAACACGGTCGTTTAAGGTGGGCTCGGTCCGTATACTCGAACACCACGACTCGCCCATTATGTGGCAAGACATGGAGCACTGGGTACGCGAAAATGTAAAGCCTTCGTATGGAAAAGTAACAGCCGTTGGAACAGGCGGAAACATCTCTAAAATATTCGAATTGGCCGAGAAGAAAACCGGCACCGTGATGTCGCTGAAAAAGGTAAAATCGATTATGGAAATGGTGAGCGAACTCACGATTGAAGAGCGCATCTACCAACTGCAAATGAACCCCGACCGTGCCGATGTGATTGTGCCTGCCAGCAACATCTACATCAAAGTAATGGAATGGGCACACGCCAGTAGCATACTCGTACCCGATGTTGGATTAAAAGACGGCATCCTTCTCCACCTGCTGGAGAAAAACGTGAAGCAGAAAAAAATCGAATTTAAGAAAGGCAGATTTTAGGGGGCATGGCCAAGCTGCGCAAGGCCACCGTGCTTTCCGCTCCAAGCCACCCGAAGCGTGTGGGCTTTCCGCTGCAATCACTTGCCCGCGCACGGCACCTCATTCATCGCTAATCAAATAACTTAACGTCCTGAATGATTTCCTTCGTCACGTTATAAAACTCTTTGTGAATATTAAACGGAGGCTCTCCGTTTTGTTCTTTGATCACGTACTTGCCATCTTCCTGCATCGTATACGAGTTCACATTGTCTTTCAGATTGTAACGCAAAATATTCATGGCCTGCTTGCGCAGCATATCCGATTCCAGTAAAAACAGCGACTCGATCCTGCGGTCAAAACTTCGCACCATCGCATCGGCACTGCCAATGTAAACCTTCGGAGCGCCCATGTTGTGGAAGTAATAAATGCGCGAGTGTTCCAGGTATTCTCCTACAATCGAAATCACTTCAATATTTTCACTCAAGCCTTTGCGACCCGGACGCAAACAGCACATACCACGAACAATCAATTTGATGGTCACACCTGCATTCGATGCATCATACAAGGAATTGATAAAATCATTGTCCTGCAAAGAGTTCAATTTGATAATAATACCAGCCGGTTTTCCCTGACGCGCATTGTCGGCTTCGTTGCGAACCAGATACATCAACTGATTGCGCATATCGCGTGGTGAGGTAATCAGGTTTTTGTATGTGGTTGGATGCGAGTGCCCGGTGATTACATTGAAAAACTCCGACACATCGTTGCCGTACGTTTCATTCGTACTCAGCAAACCAATATCGGTATAAAAACGAGAGGTTGTTTCATTGTAGTTTCCGCTCGACAAATGCACGTAGCGATACACGCGATTTGGTTCGTTGCGCACAATCAGCAACAATTTAGTATGCGTTTTCAAACTGCTAATGCCGTAGATCACAAAGCATCCCGCTTGCTGCAACTTCTTCGCTTCGCGCAGGTTGTTCTCTTCGTCAAAGCGGGCTTTTACTTCAAACAACACAGACACGTGTTTGCCATTCTCAGCAGCCTTCAGTAAAGCTGCACTTACTCTTGATTCACCTTTAGCGAGTCGGTAAATGGTAATCTTAATGGACAACACATAAGGATCGTCAGCAGCCTTTTCCAATAATTCCAACACCGGTTCCATCGAGTTATATGGATGGTGCATCAGAATGTCGCGCTCTTTCAATACTTCAAACAAATCGCGTGTGCCTAATTCCGGAAAGGAAACCGGTTTTACTTGTGGTGGCAACGCAAGTCGCTTGGATTTAAATTCGTTGTGCCCGATAATTTGATTTAAGCCGCTGTAATCGAGCAACCCCTCAGCCGGGAACTTAAAGATGTTCAAATCATCCAAGTCCCATTGTATCTTCAACAAGCGAATCAACCACGGATCAGGATTTTCCTCAATCTCTAACCGCACTACCCTACCCGACCTCCGGGTTTGCAATTTCCTACGCAGTTCTTCTAAAAAATTTGATTCAATATCTTCGCTTTCCTCCAAAGTAAAATCACCATTGCGATTGATGCGGAAAAGATTGACACTGTTGATTTCAATGTTTCGAAACAGGTTATGAATATTGTAGCGAATGATTTCCTCGATGGGCACGAATGACAGGAAATTATCTACACTCAAAATCTCAAAGAAACGTGGCAAGTTGCTCGGCACTTGAATAAACGAAACCCGCAATTGATGATTGACATCTTGTGGCGCCTTCGTCACTACACCAAACAACAACCGGTTATTCTTCAAAACTGGAAACGTGTGGTAGTTGTCGAACAACATGGGCGTCAGCATGGGGTAAATCGTGCGCTGAAAATATTGATCTACCCTGCTCTTGTCTTCGGTGGGAAGACTTTGATAACTCGCTATTTTGAAATTGTTCTTTTCGAAGAATGGACTTAGTTGTTTGGTGAAATTCTCATGCTGCTCGGCTGTGAATTTTTGAATTTCACCTAAAAGATATTGACGAAATGGTGCCTCGCGCATACCGCTGTAGTCGAAGCGCTCTTTTCCGTAATCCAAGTAGTTGTACAAACTACCCAAACGAATGGTGCAGAATTCATCGAGATTCGAAGCGGTAATAGCCAAAAACTTCAGTCGGTCAAAAATAGTGCGATCCATGTGCCGCGACTGATCTAAAACGCGGTAGTTGAATTGAAGCCAGCTTAAATCGCGACTAATGTACTTGCTCTCGAAAACTTGTTTTTCGAGTGGGTTTTCTGCTGCCTGCTTTAAGTCTGCTCCTGTTTCCATCTGAAACTAGATATCTATTTTAGCATATCGAGCATTCTTCTCAATGAAGTCTCTGCGCGGGGCAACTTCATCACCCATGAGCATAGAGAATAAATGATCTGCCTCAGCAGCTGATTCAATGCTTACTTGTTTGAGCGTACGCTTCGATGGATCCATGGTGGTAGTCCATAATTGTTCGGGGTTCATTTCTCCCAAACCTTTGTAGCGCTGCACACCTACGCTGTCTTCATTTCCACCTTTGCTCATTTCCTTGATCAACGCATCGCGTTGTTCTTCATTCCAGCAATAATGCTCAACTTTACCTTTCTTCAATTGATACAATGGCGGCAAGGCGATGTATACATACCCTTGCTCAATCAGATCGCGCATATAGCGGAAGAAGAACGTCAAAATCAACGTACGAATGTGACTGCCATCCACGTCTGCATCGGTCATGATGATGACTTTGTGATAGCGTAACTTCGAAAGATTCAAAGCTTTATTGTCATCAGCTGTACCAAAGCTTACACCCAATGCTGTTATGATGTTTTTGATCTCATCGTTTTCGTAAATCTTGTGTTCCTGCGCTTTTTCCACGTTTAGGATTTTTCCCCGCAAGGGAAGAATGGCTTGGAAGTTACGATCGCGACCTTGCTTGGCCGAACCACCTGCAGAATCACCCTCTACCAAATACAATTCGCAAATGGCAGGATCCGAACTTGCACAGTCAGCTAACTTACCGGGAAGCCCCGTTCCTGATAGCACGTTTTTCCTTCATCCTACACTGGAAAAACTGGATTTCGGGAAAAACAAAATTAAGCGGGTTCCGGCAAGCATTCAGCAGTTTCCTCAACTCAAACTTCTCAAGTTTAATCATAATCAAATAACGGCAGTCGATCCGGCCATTAGTCGTCTGACCAAGCTAGAGCAGTTATCCTTTTATAGCAATAACCTAAAGACGATTCCCACAGGTGTGATGGAGCTCAGGAACCTGAAAGAAATTGATTTATACTACAATGAAATTGAAAAAGTAGATCCGAACATCGCCCAATGGAAACACTTGGAGATTCTTTATCTCGCCTTTAACAAGATTTATTCGCTGCCTCAACAATGGGATTCTTTGAAGCAATTGCGCGAACTGTATCTTCACAATAACCGTATCAGCTCCATCTCTCCTTCCATCGGTTTGCTTTCTCGGTTGCAAACGTTGCGCGTGAATAACAATTTGTTGACGGAGATTCCGAGATCACTTCAAGGATTGAATCAACTGGAGTATTTGGACATATCAAACAACAGTATTCGCCAACTGCCATTGGAAACAGTTCAATTTCCCAAACTCAAAATTCTAAGCTTGGTAGCGAATGCATGGGAAACGGAAACCAAAACGAGTTTAATCGCGCAGACCAAAAGCCTGCGTGAAAAAGGTGTAGTGGTTCACCTCAACTCGTTTGATGAGAGTATTGAATAGCCTACTCTTTGGATTCCTTTTTATCTTTTTTCGTTTTCTTTTCCTTTTTCTCCTTGTCGGATGAGCCACCATCTTCGCTCATCAACTGCACTTTGGCTTTCTGCAACTCTTCTTTCTGGGCGGCACTCACCACCGGATAACTGAGTTCTAATTTTGCGAATTCAGAGGCGATGATTTCGGCAATGGCCAACCGAGCATACCACTTATCATCAGCCGGAATCACAAACCAAGGAGCTGTATCGGTCGATGTTTCGGCTAAGGCTTTGCCATAGGCTTTTTGATACTCATCCCAATAGGCTCTTTCTTTCAAATCGCTAAGAGAAAACTTCCAGTTCTTGCCCGGGTCGTCAATGCGCTCAAGGAAGCGCTTCTTTTGCTCTTTTTTAGAAACATGCAGGAAGAATTTCAATACGATGGTTCCATTCTCCGTGAGGTTCTTTTCGAAGCGTCTGATTTGTTTGTAGCGCTGCTCCCAAAAATCATCATCAATCTTTTTGAGTGAATCGATTCCCGGGATGTTTTCATTCAGAATCCACTCGGGATGCACACGCGTTACCAGCACGTTCTCATAATGTGATCGGTTGTGAATGGCAATTTCGCCACGGGCCGGTAATGCTAATTGATGACGCCAGAGATATTCGTGATCGAGTTCGGTAGAGTTGGGAGCCTTAAAGCTGTACACTTTTACACCTAATGGGTTGAACCCCGACATGATATGTTTCACTGCTCCATCTTTGCCCGCAGCATCCATTGCCTGCAGAATGATCAGAACGCTGTATTTGTTATGTGCATAAAGTTCATCCTGAACTTTCGCTAAGTGTTTTCTGCCGAGCTCCAGCATTCGCTCTGCTTCTTGTTTGTTAAGTACTTCGCCAGTGTATTTGGTAGGGAAGTCTTTCAAATTAACCTTCTTTCCGGGTTTTACATGATGATCTTTGATTTCAATCATGCTTTCTTTTTCTGCCATGATGTTTGTGGTTTAATTGAATACAATCTACGCCTTTGCTCATTTTTGTTATATGATTTTCGTCAGTATTTGAAAAATATAAGTGGGTTCCCACCCTAGAAAAAAGCACAGTTTTCGCTACATTTCTTATACAAACTAGTCCATATATGTTTCCCTTACTATTATGGCCTTTATTTCACTCCTATTATCAACAACTAAAATCATTCAACTATGAAAACAAAGCTTCGGTATTGGATCATGGTAGCATTTACCTTTTCGATCGTCAACGCTGTGCTAGCTCAGCAGAAGGACATTGATGCCATTAAAGCGGTGATTGCAAAAGAAACAAGTTCGTTTATGAATGTTGATTACACGAGTTGGGCAGATACGTGGTTGAAAGTTCCGTATGCCTACTGGTCTTACTCTGATTCGAGTGCTACCAGTTATGTGGAGGGCTGGGAAATGCTTACAAAAACTTTTGCCGAGTACTTTAAAACCGCTAAGCCTTCAAAGGCTTCCATTACCAATGAATGGCAGGAAATTCGAGTATATGGCAATGGCGCTTACGCGCGATTTATTCAACGGGTGAAAGATGACATTGACCGCGATGAGACTTCTCAAATGCGTGTGCTGGAAAAAACAAAAGACGGCAAGTGGAAAGTGATTTGCGTGGGCACGATCGCAAAATATCCAAAGGAGTAGCGCAACGCTACTCCACTTTTACCCCTAAGTTGTCGCCCAACAGTGTAAATTGTTTGAGCCATTCTTCATTGATCTCCTCCGGTTTGCGTTGTTTGTTTTCCAACGACATCTCAAAGTATAAATTCTGACTGTGGTGCAAATTTGGCTCCAGCTTGAATTTCTCCAGCACCGGAAACAAGCGATTCAATCGCTCAATGCGCTTTACATTTTCACGTTCTGCCCGCACCCGCTTGATCTCTTTGAAAATACTTTCTCCGGCCAAGCGTTCTACTTTGCCGGTATCTTCGATTTTTAGATTCCAGCGCTCCAACTCGGAAACAATCCGCTCCAGCGTTTTCACATTGATCTTCTCCGGCTGAAAGCACTTCAACAAATCCGCATTCAAAATGTATTCGAATGTAGTCTTGTATGCTTTTGGAATTGGAATGTCATTGTTGGAAAGCGCATTCACCAATGGATAGTCGCGGTTGTAGGTTCTGCGCAACGAACTCTCAATATCTTCCATGCCTTGTCGGGCAATGGAATCTAAAATTTTACGCTTCTCTTCTTTAAACAGCGACCAGATAGAATATTTCTCCGGACCGAAATAAGTTTGCATGATGCTGATCACATCGCCCAATCTGCCTTCTTCAAATGCATTGACCATGCGGAATTGCATGCCAAAGAATTTATCCATTTCAATATCCAACGACAAGTTGCCGATCAGATCATGTTTGCCCAAGTAAATGACGGCAAAGGCGAACTTCTTTTCGGAGCGTGTAACCAATGATTGAACTTTGGTAATACCAGTCACCAGCTTCTGCTCACCGGCTTCTTTCTTTACAAAAAATTCGTTGGTGGCTTTGTAGTTGAACAACGGCAAGCTCTCAGGCTCATCTTCAAAAATAGATGATACGGCATAGTGCATTCCCACGCGTGGCAGGTTGGTTTTAGCCGGCAGCACCAACTTACGATACACATTGGCACCGTTTTCATAAGTAGCAATATTGCTGGGCGCCAATTCTAATTTGCTAAGGAATGCCGCTTCCAAATCCTGATCGGTTAGCTGCTTGGACAATTGAATCGCGCGACAAGCATATTGAATAACCTGTACCGTTTCAATGCCGGAGATTTCGTCAAAGAACCAACCGCAACTGGTGTACATCAGCATGGCATGACGTTGCAGTTCCATCAAACGAAGTGCCTTGTTCACATCAACGTCAGCAATGGCTTGCGTTTTGATGAAACGCTTTACGGACTCATCGTTGCGTTTTAAAACTACTTTGATGTATTCGTTGCGGGCTTCCCACGGATCGTTGAATAACTTCTTGCCTTCTTGTTCGAAAATTTCAGTAAGCGTATCACGAAGCCAATCAAGCGCTTCGCGCAATGGCTTCCTCCAAGTTTGAGTAAAACCAGGTTTACCTGAATTACATCCACAGTTGCTTCGCCAGCGCTCTACACCGTGCACACAACTCCACGAACTGTCCTCGATAATTTGTGCTTCGTATTCCGGTTGGAACTTGGCAGCAAAAGAGGCATAATTGATTAACTCCACATCGGAGTGTTTGTCGATATACTCGAGGGCAAATGCCAATGCCATTTCCCCATGCTTGTGGTGGTGGCCGTAGGTTTCACCATCGGTAGCAATATGAACTAACTGAGGCTGATCGTCATTGTGATTAATGGAATTGATCAATTGCTCCGCAAAACGCTTGCCATCGTTCAGCAGTCCATTGAAGGCAACGGATTGCGATATATTCCCATCGTAAAAAAACAGCGTGATGGTTTTTCCGGAAGGCAACACACAACGATACGCTTTCTTGGTATCAACCGTTTGGTCGTTCACTTCATTCCAATTTGCATCACCAATCTTTCGGGTGGCTTTGGCCTGACGCGGAGCCAATACCGTAAACGCGATTCCTTGCTCTGCCAAAATCTCCAGCGACTCCGTATCCACAGCCGTTTCAGCTAACCACATTCCTTCGGGCTTACGCTTGAATCGTTTTTCAAAATCACGAATTCCCCAAATGACTTGTGTTTCTTTGTCTCTGCGATTCGCCAAAGGCAAAATCATGTGATTGTAAACTTGGGCTATAGCTGAGCCATGCCCATCAAAGCGAGCAATGCTTTCGCGATCGGCTTCCAGAATTCCTTCATACGCTTCTTTGTCGTACAATTCCATCCACGAAAGAAGTGTGGGTCCGAAATTGAAACTAATGCGTGCATAGTTGTTGGTAATGTTTTTGATCACCCCTCCTACTTTATCCAAAATACGCGATGCCGCATTGGGTGCGTAACACTCCGCGCTGATGCGTTCGTTCCAATCGTGGTAGGGATGTGCGCTGTCTTGTACTTCAATTACTTCCAGCCAGGCATTTTCGCGCGGGGGTTGATAAAAGTGACCGTGTATACAAATGAACTTTTTTGCCGAAGAATTCAAAACTCAAAATATTTAAAAATGAAACTACTCTAACTCAAACTCTGCTTGCTCTTTATCTAATTTAAAAATTGTCATACCCAATGGAGGCAAGGTGATGGCGATAGAATAATCTTTGCCGTGATACTTTACAGGAGTTGTATTGAGAACACCCGGGTTCATCACACCACTGCCGTTGTATTTCAAATCATCTGAATTGAATATCTCTTTCCAGGTGCCGCGGTAAGGTACACCAATGCGGTAGAGGTGTCGTGTCTCTGGTGTAAAGTTGCAAACAATCAGAAGTAAATCTTCCTTCACTTCCGTTTTGCGGATGTACACAATCACACTGTTTTCGCGATCGGAGTAATCCGACCATTCAAAACCTTTATTATCGAAGGCAAATTCATACAAAGCTTTTTCTGTTTTGTATAACTTGTTCAGGTCTTTAATTAATTTCAAAATTCCCTGATGCGGTGCGTAATGCAATGCATCCCAATCCAAACTCTTATCGTGGTTCCACTCGCCTGTCTGACCAAACTCTCCGCCCATAAACAACAGTTTCGTTCCGGGATGACTAAACATGTACGAATACATCAATCGTAGATTGGCAAACTTGCGCCACTCATCGCCCGGCATTCGGCCAATCAATGAACCTTTACCATGAACGACTTCATCATGCGATAAAGGCAGCATGAAATTTTCAGTGAATGCATAAATGATGCTGAACGTGATTTCGTCCTGATGATATTTGCGATGAACCGGATCTAATTTGAAGTAATGCAGCGTATCGTGCATCCATCCCATCATCCATTTTTGTCCGAATCCTAAACCACCCATGTAGGTAGGTCTGGAAACACTTGGCCATGCAGTCGATTCTTCCGCAATGGTAACTGCATCAGGAAATTGTCCATACACCACTTCGTTGAATTCTTTGAGGAATGAAATCGCCTCTAAATTTTCATTGCCACCGTGTTCATTGGGAATCCACTCGCCTGCTTTGCGCGAATAATCCAAATACAACATGGAAGCTACGGCATCCACACGCAACCCATCTGCATGGAAAATATCTAACCAGAAGAGTGCATTGCTGATGAGAAATGAACGCACTTCGTTACGACCATAGTTGTAGATGTAACTGCTCCAGTCGGGATGAAAACCCTTTCGGGGATCGGCATGTTCAAACAAATTCGTACCATCAAATTTATACAAGCCGTGTGCATCGCCCGGAAAATGCGATGGCACCCAATCCAAGATCACACCAATGTCAGCTTGATGCAAAGCATCGACCAACTTCATAAAATCTTGTGGATTGCCGAAGCGACTGGCGGGTGCGAAGTAACCCGTAAGTTGATATCCCCAAGAACCAAAAAATGGATGCTCCATCACCGGTAAAAATTCTACATGTGTGAAGCCGGCTTCTTTCACATAATAAACCAATTCATCTGCTAATTCCTGATAGCTAAGCGATCGGTTTCCGTCTTCTAATTTTCTGCGCCAGCTTCCCAAGTGAACTTCGTAAACAGAGTATGGTTTTGGTTTGCCAATGGATTGCTTACGTTCGTGCATCCAGGAAGAATCTTTCCACTTGTATTCGTGATCCCAAACGATCGATGCAGTGGCGGGAGCGATTTCTGCATAGAATGCAAATGGGTCAGCCTTTTCTAAATACTCTCCGGTGTTGGAATGAATGGCGTATTTGTAGGCTTCCCCTTTCTTTACACACGCAAAGAAGCCTTCCCAAATTCCGGATTCATCCCAGCGAGGAGACAGTTTATGTTCGTTATTATTCCAGTAGTTGAAATTCCCGATCACCGAAACAGCGCGCGCATTCGGTGCCCACACTGCGAAGTAGGTTCCCTCCTGCCCTTTGAATTTGGCTGTGTGGGCTCCCAGCTTTTCATACAACTTAAAATGCTTTCCCGAACGAAACAAGTGAATGTCGTAGTCGGTTAACAAACTGAAGTGATCTGGCTCTTCTACAGTTGATTTGGTTGATGCCTTTTTGCCCATATTTTTTTCAGTTAATTATTTCTTTCCTTTAGCCTCCTTCGCCTGCGCATAACGCATCATCTGATAACGAATGCCACGGAGCGGTACATTTACCCAATCCGGTCTTCCATTGAGTTCGTAGCCCAATTCATACACTGCTTTTTCTAAGAGGTAAGTACGAATCAACACTTCGTCTTCATCCGACAGCGATTTCTCCATGCCCATTTTTTCAAGATACGCTCCAAGATAGAAACGACTTACATAATGTTGCCATTGCTCGGCCCACTGCT
The DNA here is from genome assembly GCA_044228465.1 of Cyclobacteriaceae bacterium. Lineage (GTDB taxonomy): Bacteria > Bacteroidota > Bacteroidia > Cytophagales > Cyclobacteriaceae > ELB16-189. The sequence goes on along the minus strand of JBGAUU010000081.1, from coordinate 7,386 downwards.
CTAAGAATTCGAGATCTTTCTCCCGATAGTTTTCATTTAACAATATTTTTCCGAAAGCAGCATAGTGGAATGATCGCATCATCCCAGCCACATCTTTCAATGGATTCTTCTTTAGTCTGCGCTCGCTGAAACTAAAGCCTGGCTCGCCTTCAAAATCAATAATGATGAAGTCTTTACCGGTAAACAACACTTGACCTAAGTGATAATCTCCATGAATGCGTGTTTTGATGGCACTAATTCTGGTTTGATAAATCTGACTGAAGCATTCCAGAATGTCATCTTCCATTTTCAAAACTTCCTGGGCCAACTTTTGAGTTTCGTTGTTGAGTTTAGGAAGACTTTGCTCCAGTAACTTAAAGCGGTCGCGCAATAATTTGCGTAAGCTAGAATACAACGAACGTTGGTAATTGGCAGAGAAATATTCGGGAGCAAAAGCGGGTGTTACCGAATCAGATGCCAACGCCAAGTGCATCTCTGCAGTGCGTTGCCCGAGGCGAACCACTCGTTCGTAAAAACCACGGCCAATAAACTCTTGAATTAATTCAGGTGCTTCTTCAAACTTAATCGCATCGCGATTAATCAACTTCGGCAGCTTTTCTTTCTTCGCCTTCGCCATCACGCGCTCATAAAAGCGACCTACCGAGTCGATGGTCATTACCCAACTATCGCCTTGATTCTCGACTTTCTCTTGCAGCAAGCCAAAGACCGTAACCTTCCCTTCATTATCTCGGTACTCAATGCTTCCTGCATACTTGGGCGCATTTCGGAAGCTGGTATTCTCTGACAAGAAGCGAACGATTTCAAGATCGGGGTTGATTTCATTTTCAATCTTACGATAGAATTTGAAGAAGTATTGATCGTTGTAGATGATCGCTGTGTTGCTCTGATCGGCTTTCAGAATTTTTGATTCTACTTTTTCAGAATTCAATTTGGCGTACACACTCGAATTGAACTCCAACGTGCCTTCGTCTTCCTTCACACGCAGCTTGCGATCCATTCCGGTAAACAGAAAATCGCGGAAAGTTTTGTCGTAGCTGCTGTCTAAAATAAATCCGGATACTCCTTGAATTTCGGCACGGCTCACCACACTTTGTGCCGTGTACTCGATGCGATCAAAAATACTTTCGGTAGGGACAAAGCACATCGGTAGAAAGTAAAACTCCGGCAGGCGTTGCACATAATCTACTTCGATAATCGTGAGGAAATGAGTTTCTCCTTCAACTTTCAAAGGAATGACTTTGTGAATACTCATTTTACTAATCACCTTCGCCTTTCCGCCAAACCACCGGCACTTCTTCATGAATGGCTGGAGAATTTTTCTTTCGAAGACGCGAACTTCATTATAATTGAAGAACAGGCGTTCCCACGAAATATCTGTTTTGTATAAGAATAGATCCGTGTTGGTACTTACCACATCTTTTTTCTCTCCGGCATCTGCCTGGAACCAAAAATATCCATATGGGCCGATCGTGATTGAGTAGTCGCCATCGCCTACATTCATGAACCGATTTTGGCTAAATACTTCGGTGATATCACAGTCTTTGTACTCAGCAAGATTTAAGATCGTAGCTTGTGAGAACTGAGACAAGTTCGCTACCACAATCATGCGTTGGTTCTGGTAGGTGCGTGCAAAAGCCAAGACTTTGGCATTCGAACTTTCAATGAATTTTAAATCACCGCGACCAAACACATTCAATCGCTTGCGCATCGCCAACACGTTTTTTATCCACCACATCAATGACGATGGATTTTCTTCGTGTGTAGCTACGTTCACCGATTCATATCGATACACCGGATCGGTTATCACCGGCAAATATAATTTCTGCGGATTGGCATCGGAGAATCCTGCGTTCGATCATTATTGAGCAGCGGTGCTAATCTTCTTCGAATGCCTAAGTTGTGCTTCGTGTTTGGATCTGTGGCGTAGGCTTTGAAGAGATAATCTTTCTCTTCTTCCGTCACCATGTCTAAACCAATCTCATCATGGTTGCGCAAAAACAAAGCCCACTGACTATTAAGCGGAGTGGCCGGTGTCTGTTCAATGATATCGATGATCGGATAACTGTCTTCCGTTCGTAAACCTAAAAACAAACGAGGCATGAGTGGATAGTTGAAACTCATGTGACACTCTTTGCCATCACCAAAATATTGTGCTGCATCTTCCGGCCATAAATTGGCTTCAGCCATTAAGATGCGATCTTCATAGTGGTTGTCGATGTGCGCGCGAATCTTTTTGATAAAGGCGTGTGTTTGCGGAAGGTTTTCGCAATTCGTTCCTTCTTCTTCAAAAAGAAACGGAACTGATGCTAATCGAAATCCATCCACACCCATCTTCAACCAAAAGTCGATGACCTTGATCATCTCCAATTGAACTTCGGGGTTTTCAAAATTCAATTCCGGTTGATGACGATAAAACCGATGCCAGAAATACGCTTTCGCCTGATTATCCCACGACCAATTCGAAGCCTCGTCATCTGAAAACATAACGCGTGCTTGCTTGAATTTATCAGGTGTGTCGCTCCAAACATAATAGTCTTGGTACTTCGATCCGGAGCGTGCCTTCCGAGATTTTTGAAACCACGGGTGCTGATCGGAAGTGTGATTTAAAATCAGTTCGGTAATTACTTTGATTCCTCTACGGTGAGCTTCCTTCAAAAATAGCTTGAAATCTGCAAGTGTGCCATAGTCCGGATGAATGTCACAGTACTCACTCACATCAAAACCATCATCCTTCAACGGGGATGGATAAAATGGCAGCAGCCACAAGGTATTGATACCGAGATCTTCGAGGTAATCCAATTTTTGAATCAAGCCCTGGAAATCGCCAATACCATCACCATTGCTATCGTAAAAGGCACGAACACTTATCTCATAAATGATGGCGTCTTTAAACCAAAGCGGATCATTTTTTACGGCTGCCATAGGCTTACATGTTTGACTCGTGAATTTCTAACTTAAATAAGTGGAATGGCATTTTAAATGGATTTAACTCTACAAAGTTCCACTCTTGTGTCCATGTGTAATGCTCATCAGTAATCAGGTCATGCAGCTTGACGTTGATCTTGTCGCTCAACTTCAATTTGTCTTTTGGCAACTGTACATAGCCCGATTGCTTTCCATTTGGATCGAGATTCACAATCACTAAAATGATATTCGACAGATCATCGGTCGTTTTAAGATACGCGATGAGTTGTGGATTTTCAATTGGACAGAATTGCAAATTCCAGGTTGAGTGCAAGGCTTCATTTTGATGACGAACCTGATTGAGCAAACTCATAATATCTGTCATGCGATTGGTTCGCTTCCAATCATATTGACGAACTTCGTACTTCTCTGAATTATAATATTCTTCTTTTCCTTCGATGGGCGTGTTTTCTAAAAACTCATACGATGGTCCGTAGACTCCATAATTGGAAGACAAAGTCGCTGCCAATGCATAACGCAAGATGAAACTGTTCTCACCTTGATTCTGCAAATGATATGGAAGAATGTCAGGTGTATTAGGCCAGAAGTTAGGACGGAAATAATTTCGCGATGGACCATTAATCAATTCGTTCATGTATTCCACCAACTCTTGCTTTGACACACGCCACGTGAAGTATGTGTACGATTGCGTAAATCCAACTTTGGCCAAAGATGCCATGATGCGAGGTCGTGTGAAAGCCTCGGAAAGGAAAATGATATCCGGATATTGTTTGTGTACTTCAGTGATCACCCAACCCCAAAAAGGAATCGGCTTGGTATGTGGATTGTCAACTCGGAATACAGTAACTCCTTGCTCAATCCAGAAAATGAAAACGGATTTCAATTCTTCCCACAAGTTCTTCCAATCATCCGATTCAAAATTGAACGGATAGATGTCCTGGTATTTCTTCGGTGGATTTTCTGCATATTGAATTGATCCGTCCGGGCGCTGCTTAAACCAATCCGGATGTTCCTTCACATACGGATGATCGGGCGCACATTGAAATGCAATGTCCATCGCAATGTCGATTCCCAACGCTTTCGCATCGGCTACTAATTTCTTAAAGTCTAACACGTTTTTTATCCACCACATCAATGACGATGGATTTTCTTCGTGTGTAGCTACGTTCACCGATTCATATCGATACACCGGATCGGTTATCACCGGCAAATATAATTTCTGCGGATTGGCATCGGAGAATCCTGCGTTAATGTTCATGTTCCACTGCATCGGAGTGCGAACACCAAAGCGATCGCCTAAATAGATATTATCACCCATACCAATTTCATCTCCATAATAAAGAACCGGAGTTCCCGGCAAGGAGAACAAAATCGTATACAGCAATTCAATTTTTCTGCGATCATTATTGAGCAGCGGTGCTAATCTTCTGCGAATACCTAAGTTGTGCTTCGTGTTGGGATCTGTGGCGTAGGCTTTGAAGAGATAATCTTTCTCTTCTTCGGTCACCATATCCAAGCCTATCTCATCGTGGTTGCGCAAGAACAATGCCCACTGACTATTCAGTGGTGTGGTCGGTGTCTGTTCAATTATGTCGATGATCGGATAACTGTCTTCCGTTCGCAAACCTAAAAACAAACGAGGCATGAGTGGGTAGTTAAAACTCATGTGGCACTCTTTGCCATCACCAAAATATTGTGCTGCATCTTCTGGCCACAAATTGGCTTCAGCGATTAAGATGCGATCTTCATAGTGGTTGTCGATGTGAGCACGAATCTTTTTAATGAAGGCGTGTGTTTGCGGAAGATTTTCGCAATTGGTTCCTTCTTCTTCAAACAGAAAGGGAACAGAAGCCAATCGAAATCCATCCACGCCCATCTTCATCCAAAAGTCGATGACCTTGATCATCTCTAATTGAACTTCGGGGTTTTCAAAATTCAACTCCGGTTGATGACGATAAAACCGATGCCAGAAATAGGCTTTCGCCTGATTATCCCAAGACCAATTCGAAGCCTCATCATCGGAAAACATGACACGGGCTTGCTTAAATTTGTCTGGCGTGTCGCTCCAAACATAATAGTCTTTGTACTTCGATCCGGAGCGCGCCTTCCGAGATTTTTGAAACCATGGGTGCTGATCGGAGGTGTGATTTAAAATCAGTTCGGTAACTACTTTTATTCCTCTACGGTGAGCTTCCTTCAAAAATAACTTGAAGTCTGCAAGTGTGCCATAGTCCGGATGAATGTCGCAATACTCACTTACATCAAAACCATCATCCTTCAACGGGGATGGATAAAATGGCAGAAGCCACAAGGTGTTAATACCAAGATCTTCGAGGTAATCTAATTTCTGGATTAAACCCTGGAAGTCGCCAATACCATCGCCATTGCTATCATAAAAAGCACGAACACTTATCTCATAAATGATAGCGTCTTTAAACCACAGCGGATCATTTTTTACGGCTGCCATAGGCTTACATGTTTGACTCGTGAATTTCTAACTTAAATAAGTGGAATGGCATTTTGAATGGATTCAACTCCACAAAGTTCCACTCTTGTGTCCATGTATAATGCTCATCAGTAATCAGGTCATGCAACTTTACGTTGATCTTGTCGCTCAACTTCAATTTGTCTTTTGGCAACTGTACATAGCCCGATTGCTTTCCATTTGGATCGAGATTCACAATCACTAAAATGATATTCGACAGATCATCGGTCGTTTTAAGATACGCGATGAGTTGTGGATTTTCAATTGGACAGAATTGCAAATTCCAGGTTGAGTGCAAGGCTTCATTTTGATGACGAACCTGATTGAGCAAACTCATAATATCTGTCATGCGATTGGTTCGCTTCCAATCATATTGACGAACTTCGTACTTCTCTGAATTATAATATTCTTCTTTTCCTTCGATGGGCGTGTTTTTTCTAAAAACTCATACGATGGTCCGTAGACTCCATAATTGGAAGACAAAGTCGCTGCCAATGCATAACGCAAGATGAAACTGTTCTCACCTTGATTCTGCAAATGATATGGAAGAATGTCAGGTGTATTAGGCCAGAAGTTAGGACGGAAATAATTTCGCGATGGACCATTAATCAATTCGTTCATGTATTCCACCAACTCTTGCTTTGACACACGCCACGTGAAGTATGTGTACGATTGCGTAAATCCAACTTTGGCCAAAGATGCCATGATGCGAGGTCGTGTGAAAGCCTCGGAAAGGAAAATGATATCCGGATATTGTTTGTGTAAATTTCAGTGATCACCCAACCCCAAAAAGGAATCGGCTTGGTATGTGGATTGTCAACTCGGAATACAGTAACTCCTTGCTCAATCCAGAAAATGAAAACGGATTTCAATTCTTCCCACAAGTTCTTCCAATCATCCGATTCAAAATTGAACGGATAGATGTCCTGGTATTTCTTCGGTGGATTTTCTGCATATTGAATTGATCCGTCCAGGCGCTGCTTAAACCAATCGAAATGTTCCTTCACATACGGATGATCGGGCGCACATTGAAATGCAATGTCCATCGCAATGTCGATTCCCAACGCTTTCGCATCGGCTACTAATTTCTTAAAGTCTTCAATCGTGCCTAATGCCGGAAGTACCGACTTATGTCCACCTTCGTCACTGCCAATGGCCCATGGAGAACCGGGCTCTCCTTTTTGCGCACGCACGTTGTTATTTTTTCCTTTGCGATTCAGTTTACCGATTGGGTGAATAGGTGGAAAATACAATACATCAAAACCCATTTTTGCAATTCTTGGCAACAGCTTCGCGCAATCTTGAAAGGTGCCATGCTTGCCCGGCTCGAGTGAACTGGAGCGTGGAAAGAATTCATACCACGCACTGAAGTTCGCCTTTTTGGTTTCTACTAAAACTTGCAATTCGTGTGTGTAAGTAGTTTCGTTTTCTTTCAGCGGATAGTCTTTCACAATTTGTGCAAAGCCTTCACTTAACACCAATTCAACCGCTGCCTGATGTTGATCGGTATTTTCTAATTTAGTGGCTAAACTTAATAGATTCGCTTTGCCGTTTTCGGCTAATGTTTTTAAGAAGATAGCGCCTTCCATCAACTCCACTTTTACATCCACTTTGGCAGCGGCTTTCTTTTTAAAGCCATCGTACCACGTGTCGAAATGATCGATCCACGCCTGAACGGTGAAAACGTAGGTTCCTTGTTCTTCTACTTTAAAAGATGCGCGCCAATCATCATTGAAAGTTGGTTGCAGCTCGACTGTGTTCCACTTCTTAGCGTTTTGTTTTTTATACAACACCGCAGCACGAATATGATCGTGGCCATCACCAAAAATAGAAGCGCTTACTTCTACTGTTTCTCCTACGGTGCGCTTGGCCGGATAAAGACCTCCATCTACCTGCGGTTGAACATTCTCGATAATTACTCTCGCCTTTCCTTGCATGAACTATTTGATTTTTAAAATGAATGAACTGTATGCCGG
>JBGAUU010000080.1:0-22107 GCA_044228465.1 Cyclobacteriaceae bacterium | reverse complement strand
AAAGTGTGCTGGATAGACTATGCAAAATCAAGTGTTGACAAATCTTACACACTTGAAATGTTGATGGCAAGACTTTTTATTGCCATAATGGCTGCGATAACTGCAAGTATTTTGACAACTAGAACTTCTAAGCGCCAAGGTAAAGCTATTTGGTTCGTTGCACTAATTATTTTTAGTAGTGCCGCATATGTACATTTTTTTCGAGTTTGGGCAGACTATCCGGTTTGGTATCATTTAACTTATTTATTGTCAATAATCCCCACAATTAAACTGACAAATTATTACTTGACTGAAAGGGATTTAGCAAAAAATAAATATGATAAGTAGAAAACAGCAACGTCCACTAGCGCGGAAGTTATTTCCGTGCTCTCTAATAGTTTAATCCCTACTGTCCTAGGGCCCCAGCTATCCTTAGTTTCTATTACTCAAAACTGCCGTAGATAGTTTGCAAGGAATGCTTGTTACCTAATTTATCGTAAATGATATCACAACCAAGGCTTTTAGTAAATTTGAAACAAATAGTGTGTCTCATGAGTTGCAAACTCATGAGAGCAAGGGACTAAGGAAAAGTATCAGCTATGATGAACGATGTGCGCAGGCAGTAGGACAAAGTTGACCCATAAAAAAATGTGGCCATTAACTGACATAACAGTTTACTGCGACAACGAGAAAGAATCTCGGACAGCATTTCGATATGAGGCAAATTACATATCCGATATGTACCACAACCGACTTGATGGATACAAACCCCAAAGGACTGGACGAATTTGTTTGCACCTAAGGGACAAAAGGATTTTTGAAGTGCCGAATTACTTCGGGGCAATTTGCAGCTATGATGCTGAGTTCAACTTTGCTAAGTATACCACTATTGAAAGTAAGCCTGACCGATATAGATTCATCCTTGACACTATTCACAAAGCAATTTTAGAGATGGCGGACATACTGCACTGGAATAAAGAGGTTTTCATAAAATCATACGATTCAATTATCAACGACAATTTCAAATTTGTGAAGGTGTACCCGACAAAATTATCGAGTGACAAGAAAACTGTTGGGCAAGTATCAATCAGAAAATAGAGACGAAGACTATCATACGACTTAAAATCGTGAATGAACAAAGCTTCGAGACCAGAACTGTTAGAAAAAAGAAACTGGTTTGGTTTGACAGCGGGTACCAACTGGCAGATAAATGAAATGGTTGATAAGAATACAGCTAGGACACTAAAATCAAGAAAAACAACAGAAGTTTACTATTCGGTGTGTGGACAACCGAGTGGTAAAAGAACTTTGAATTTAAAGATGATGATTTTTTGGAAACCGCAAGTCTAAAATTCGATAAATCATGATTCGGCAACATTTTTGTATAGGAAAGATTGATGAGATTGGTAGATAAAAATTAGTATGGGCGAGATAAGTTTGAGAGCGTACGATAGTTTTAAACTCATAAGCGGATATATTAAAATTTTAAGATTGGGGCTAAGACCAGCTCCAATAGAAGAAGAATTATAATGATGGGACTTATCACCACTATCTTCAATTTGTTTGGCTGCTCGGAGCAAACAAAAAAGAATGAAGGTAAACTATCCAAGGCGGAGAAAGACCAAATTGCCCAATCAATTGACCTATTTGAGAATAGACCGATGTATATAGAATTAACTGAACAAGTTATTGACACGATAACTTGAACGATAACTTGTTACAGGCAGTGTTTTGAAAATCTTTCCGCAAAGCAACCGGACAACTACGAAGAGTTTGAAAAATACAAACGTCTTGGAACAAATCAAGGCAAGCGATTTATATGATTTGGATATTAGAAGGAGAAGTGAATAATGGTGGATACAATCAATTTTACTTTAATTCAAGCGGTCAGTTTTACAAATATCTGCCTGATGCTTTGAGACTTGTTGGAGCTCCAAAATTCGCTGACTTGACAGAAAGAGCGAATAATGTATATGAAAAGAAAATGATAAGATAACGAAGTACCAAGATGGAACAATTGAGGGGTTTAGTAAATCTTATAACAACAACCCGCTAAACGATTTTGATACGGAGTTTTTTGAATTGTATAAGACAGAAAACTTGCAACAAATTCAAGTGGATTACATTCGGAAAAACAAAAATCAATTCGTGGACAAATGAGACGTTGAGCCCGAATCACTTGCTAACAAAACATGATGAACTAGTTTAACGGATCAGATAAATGGGAAGGCTAATTAGGTAATAATTGATTTTGAGTAAAAAATACAGTAATGTGGATATAGAACAATAACATTGCCTAGTACACAGTTGACCAACTATTGAAAAAATGTATCAGACAGTTTTCGACATCAGAGAAACGAGCGCATTATCTCTCATACTATACATTTTTTGGATGACAGCCCTTACTGCAATAACACTTTTATTCATTGTGATTTCATATAATTTGCGACAACAAGGACGGTTTGGGTGGAGATGGTTTTTGTTGCTCTCAATTGTAGTGATAACCGCAGATTTCACATTAATTTCATTCTTTTATAGCCGATCCAATTACATTGAAGCCTTGAAAACCGGCCATGCGCAACTCATCTCCGGTATGGTGAAGGAAGTAAGAAAGAGTAAAGTCGAATACGTAACGATAGACAATCGTGAGTTCATAATTTCGGGGCCAGCAGAAATAACTCCAGCCTTCACAGAACATGGAATTTTGAAAGAAGGGCAGGATGTGAGAGTATATTTCAAAGACCGATACATTTTACGACTTGAGATTAAGCAATGACATGGCTTGAATATTTCATCTTACCTTAATTACAACCGCTGTTCAGGAGCATGTAATCTTAATCCCCAAGAGTCATTTTTGCTAATTTCTTTCAGCTATCATCCCAATCTTATTAATTTAATTCAACAACCAAAGCTTTTAGTAATTTTGGGCGACAATAGTGTGAGTTATGAATTACAAACTCATGACAGCAATAGGCAAGATTCATAGTAAAAGATGCAACCTAATGTTGGGTTCAATTGTAAGCAAGATTCCACGACACATTATCTGCGAATTATTTAAGTGCAACCCAAACGATGAATTCAAACATAAATTTATGTTATCCACTAGCTAAAGAATTTGTAAAGGCTGGATATCATATTAATACAGATGGCAAATCACTCGACTTTTTTCCGCTTAATTTAATTATTGAACCAAAATTAACTATTGTTAATGAATTAGCGAATGGGAATTGTTCTGTAATTATTAATGTATGTTGTAAACATCTTGACAAATTTCCCAATGGGATAACTGAAATAGCTGTTGGAATGGGTCACAGTATAGATGAAGCAATAGCAACAGCATTTAACAATTGGATTGTAGGAGACTTTCCTCCGATTCATGACTATCTATGCGGCTCAAGTAGTTTATTAGGCGAGTATTCTGAAACAATTAGCTATTCAGGCGACTTGGATAAAGTCATTGGATGGGATTTGTTTTTTGGTCCGCGCTTAGAGACATCTCAAAACATGAATAATTTAGAGACCAGTATAAATAAACAAAATCAAAAATTGATTCTACAAACTTTATTTCAGCCTTTGGTTGATATGATATTGGGAACTCCAGGCTTATACTTCATTCGAACATTTATGTCTAAAAAAGGTGATGGGCAAATTGAGTGCGATTGTAGAGTAAACGGAAATGACTGGGAACATGGGAAAAACTATTTGATTGATTATATAAAAAAATATCAGACCAACCCTGACTTAATATGGATTAAGCAGAACATTCTTTTTGTTAGCAAACCAGCAGAAAAAATCCAATCGTCTAGTTTGATGGAAAAATTTAAGGATGAATTAAGTAAACAAAATCAATCTTCAAATAGTGAGAAAAAAAAGTGGTGGAGATTTTGGAAATAAAAACAACCGCATACTATCTCATCACCGCAGCAGCTCTTTGGCGAAGTATATTAAATTAAGGAAATTTGTTAGAGTAAATAACGAATATGCATATAAAGTGCATTTATTTTCACCACGGTAACGCTAATAGTAAATAAATGAAACAAGGACGACTGACCATTCTTTTGCTGACAACTTTGTTCGTGTTGTCTGAGATTTTATTCACTAATGTGCCTGGGTACAGTCCGGAGGAAGTTACGGATTCCATCGTTAAAGTCTTGCTTATTTTATTATTCATATTGCTTTTTACAAAGAGACTAACGTGGGCCAGGTGGACTCTTTCCGTTTTGTTAATCTTGTTAGGGAGTACTTATTTGGTAGCGGTAGTTATAGAAGAGACAATTATATCCTATTATCTATTTGGTGCTTATTACATCTTCTTTGGAATTTATATTCATACCGCCAAATCACTTAAAGTTTATAGAACGAAAGTTCCAATAGAATCGACAGAAGCACCGAGCGAACAAATGATAGAAGGAAATTATCCATCACTCGTTAAAAGATACATTGCTTTGCTGACGGACGCGCTTTTACAATTTGGTTTTTTGATTGTTTTGATGTTGATTTTTCAAAGCAGTGAATACAGGTCGGCAATAATGATTACCACGGCAACAATTTTGCTTTTATGCTATGAGCCATTGCTGACAGTTTATTCAGGAACCATCGGACAGAAAATAATGAAATTAAAAGTAAGAAGGTTTGGGCAACCGGATAAACGACTCAATTTGATGAATGCATACATTAGATGGTTTGCAAAGGGACTTTTAGGTTGGATTTCATTTTTAACAATCAACTTTAATAAAGAGCACCGGGCTATTCATGATTTTGCCAGTGACTCAATCATGCTTAACGGAGAATAAAAAAAATACATTGGCATAACTTATTTACTTTATTTGAAATTAATGCGACTAATAATAACAGCTATTCTAATTATACATTCTTCACTTCTCTTAGCACAATCAAGTAAAGTGTTGGTAGGGGAATTCACGCATTCTTTTTTTATGTATAGTTATACGCTGAAATTGAAGGACACTAAAAACTACGAGGCAGAGGAAAGTTCCGATCTTGGAACCGTAAAGACGGTTGGAACTTGGATAATACACGGACAAGCTATTCGATTAACACCCAAAAAGAGAATCACGATTGACGTTAACCGGAAACCGGTAGAGACAATTATTACGGACGCTAAAGAAGTAGTGGTTGTGATTGAAACGAAGGATGTTTAAAATTATATGACAAGAACATCAAATTACAACGGACTCGATAAGAATAAAATAACATCTGGTTAGGTTGGTGTTCTTCCTCCGCCTTCACTCGCGCGAAAGTTACTTCGAGCCCCCTATATCCTAGTTATTTCATTACCCGAGGCTGTCTTTAGTTTCCAACTAATTACTGGTACTTGATTTAGTTTAAATGATATCGCGACCAAAGCTTTTAGTAAATTTGGACAACAATCGTGTGAGCCATGAATTGCATATTCATGAAAGCAATGGGTGGCATTGCAATTACGGGTGGAGTAAAGACAAATAAAATCTCAATGGAATACGAATACGATAACAAAGACAGATACGTACTTTATTTGGGAATAGCATTTGTTCTTACATTTGTTTTGGTGGTGTCTATTTCGATAATGGTAAACGACATTAAGGAGTATACGCCAATCACAAAAGAGATCGAAGTGATAGGCCGTGTGACCGAAGTGAAACGAGAGCGTAGTTCTCTTTTCTTTAAAGTAAATGATACGCTAAAGTATAGCGTGAGAAGCGTAGAGATGTATAATTATAAAAATCCGGAAATGAGCTTTGGGAATTTATTGCACAATCAGGATTGGATAGACAAGAGGAAAGATTCAGATACGATTTTAATAAAGAAGCATTTTACAGCCGGCAGAAATCAATATTTTGTTTTTGTTCTAGGCCAATGATAAGGTATGGAGCTGGTTTCTATTAAAGGGCGCGTGCTATTGAAAGATCATGATTGTATATCGAATGAGTGAACAGCAATTCTTAACTCACAGTTGACTTTATGCTAAAAAAATGGCATATTGATACACCGGTGATCGTTGTCGTCATAAGCACCTACCTTTAAACTCTATTCCTCATGAAAAAGAAAATAGCGATCACACTGGCCACATTCATTTTAATGATACTTCCGTTTTTAATAGGGAATGGGATCGGTGGATATACACCGTATGTGGAGACAAATAGTTTTTCCACGTACATACTGATCTGGTCATTCGTTTCGATTGTATTTGTTGTGTTGATAGTAATATTCTTAAAGTATGCATACGGGTCGTTTGACAAAATAATTGTGGCCGGGGCTTTGCTTTTTTTGTTGATCAGCCCCATTATTGGAATCATTGGATTAGTTTCGCCTCCGGATCTGAGCCTTACCATGCTCGCACATCCTGAACGCGAGCATGTCAGATATCTTTTCCTCTTCCTGGCGGCATTTCTCTTTGGATTCTTTTTTCTAGCCTTGATGGGAAGTTATTCAAAGCAAATGAAGGACTCAACCAAGTGGATCATCGAGTTGTTTTTTATACTCACTTTCGCTGAATTCCTGTGGGAGTTTTCACATCACTACTTGTATCCGAATGCAATGAAGGAATGGGTAGACCTAGGCAGGAAAGCGAAAGAATTTGGAAAGAGTTATGATAACATTACCATTATCAACATCGGAGTACTCGGGCGATTATTTCAGTTTTCACTGATTAGCTGGTTATCCATTTACCTCTACAACTTGCGACAAACAAGAATTTGGAGTCCTATTGTAATCACTATCTTTAGTTTAGTAGGAATTGGATCAGCAATAACGATCTTCTTGACCGAAATGAACTTACCCAAAGGCTTTGAGATTTTGTTTCTCTTCTTTATTCCGGGAATACCATTTTTACTGCTTTACTGGCTCGGAGTTGCCATAATCTTGCGATTCAGAAAGAGTGAAATGGCTGTTTAACAACAGATCGGTGAAAAGGAATAGCGAGATTGATTTGATAATGGCAGAAATGAAAACATACCTGAAATATCCGATTTATATAACGGTATTTGTTTTCTATGCTTGTGTAAAGAAAAATACAGACACGAACGCCCATAGGCTGGAGTATATTAGAGCTTTGGTGAAAAAAGTAGGATTTCAAAGTTTGCCGTACTCTTATGATCTGATGGAAAGTAAGATAAATACTAAATTCACAGTGGACATCCATTCAATGGATACGCTTTTTTTTGATTCCGGAGCCTTTGGCGGAGTATTACCTGACACCACAAATTATTTTGCCTTTCTCTATTACCAAACTGGAGACTCGTTGTATCCATTTCTAACAACCATTGATAAGAATGGAAACGTGATTGACACGAAGAATATTGGGATTGGAGCGTGTCGTGGTCTGCTGATTGACATCGATAGTTGTATAGACAGAGTAACTATTCGTAAGAACCTCGAGATTGAGTTGCTCTATAAAATGCACGGTTCCACCGAAAGTAATGATAGCATACCCAGCATCATTAAAATCTGTAATCAAATTGTTGGAAGAGGAAAAATTACAAATGAAGGAAGGATCTTATTAACTAAAGGCGAGCTAATGATTTGTAATTAATCAAAACATGAACTATTGATCTAAAAAGAGTATTTGTATTTTTTATTCAAATAGCCATATAAGCCTGTGAGCGACTTTGTTACTGTTGGCACTTATCATGATTTTATGTCGGCCAGTTTAGATAAGCAAAAACTGGAAGAACAAGGAGTGGATTGCTATTTGGCCGATGAGAATACCATTGCCGTCCAATGGACGCTGATGAACGCACTCGGTGGTATCAAGTTACGTGTTCCCGCGCAAGCAGCGGAGGAAGCTTTACGTATTTTAAATGAAAAGCAAGAGGAAGTTCCTGTTGATTTTAAAATTGAAGTGAAGCCGAATGATCAGATATGTCCAAATTGTGGCTCTAACAATACAGGCACAGAAAAGTATTCCCGATCTATTGCAGGCTGGACGTGGTTGTTGTTTGGGGTTCCGTTTATTTTAACACCTATCAAAAACCATCGGTGTTTTTATTGCGGGCATCAATGGGAAACCTAGTGTGATAAGGATTTCAATAAATTGATTTGATCGATATACTCAATCATCAATGCTGGTGTAAGGAATGGATGGAATAAAAGAATGAAAAAGACAATTTATTTAACAATCGTATTGCTTATTTTCTGGGTGGCAGGTTTTTGGGCCTTTAATAGACCCACTAATGCAAGCGGCTTTTCTGTCGGACAACCTATCGACAGTTTGAATGGAGTATATGTTTATTACAATGGAAGTGTCGATCATGTTATGGGTAGAACCACAACAGCAGATGGATATAACTTGGGGCTGAAGTACCAGTGTGTGGAATTTGTAAAACGGTATTACTATGAACACTTCCATTATAAAATGCCCGACAGCTACGGACACGCGAAAGATTTTTTCGATAAGACTGTTGCTGATGGTAGAAAGAGTAAAAAACGAAATTTAATTCAGTATTCGAACCCTAGCAAAACCAAGCCAAAAGTGAATGATCTTTTGATTTTTGAGGGTACAACTTATAATCAATATGGTCATGTGGCAATTGTATCAGGTGTTACAGAAAAAGAAATAGAAATCATACAACAAAATCCGGGACCCAATGGTAAATCAAGAGTGAATTTTGCAATTGAAAAGAAAGATGATAAATGGGTAATAATAAATAGTTCTGTTTTGGGATGGCTGAGAAAAGAATAATCACTTAATGGTATATTCACGGAAACATGAAACAAATTTTTGCAATCGCATTTTTGACAATTTGTATAAACGTTTCCTATGGACAAGATGCATTGCGACAGAGCGAAGCTAATATTAGTTGTCAATCTCTTACGGATACTTTGACCAATCTTGTCGTTTTTAAAGTCGTAGATAAAATGCCAGCAGTAGAAGGCGGGATGCCGGCTTTATATAAAGAAATACGAAAGGGAATTAGATTTCCCAGCGCAGGCAAATTTGAAATGGGTAGTAAAGTGTTTGTTGCTTTTGTGGTTGACGCCAACGGGCAAATAATTGGTAAGCGTGTACTTAGAAACATAACAGGAACTAACATTGCGGAACAGATCTTGCGTATTATTGGCGATATGAAATGGATACCCGGCACTTGTAATGAGAAGGCCGTATCAACCTTGATGATATTACCAATGATTGTTCATTAGGGTTAATCAATATGATGTGATTTGAAAACTATTGTTGACTTGATTTATCTCCCAGTTCCAACTATTTAACAAAAGATTGTGTCTAGATTTAAAGTGATAAAAATGCGACTTGCAAATTTAAGCCTGATTCTAGTAGTGCTTTTGAGTTGTTCAGATGAACAACTGGACGTTAATTCATTTGTTGACGATCAATCCATCACTTCCTTAAATGGCCAATGGAAAGTGTTTTCGTTTGAAGACTACACCAATAACAAACGCGAATTCAAAACCCAAGCCAACTCCAGAGGCCTGGATATTATTGTAAGCTTTGATGAATCAAAAAGCCCCAATACAGTATCCGGTAAAAATACGACTAACACAATTGAAGCAGAATTTGAATACAAGGGTGCACGGAAGATTAAAATTAGTAACTACACATCTACCCTCGTTGCTCAACCGGTTTGGGCAGATCAATTTAACGGGGCTATTCTTGACGGAGAAGTGACCTATAAAATCAATGCCGCAAACCTACGAATCTACTACAGTAACCATACCAAGAGTGTTACGCTGAAAAGGGAACAGTAGACTATTATCCTTTTCTCCAAGTGCTCACTTAAATGAAATATTCTGAAAAGAATTAATCAAAAAACCAAAGAGCTTGCCAACCCTAATAAAAACAAACTTTAGTTATATTCGGAGCTTGAATAGAACTACTGAAAATGTTTGGATTATTTAGCAGTAAAGAATATCTGCCTACGGTAACTGCGGTAGATAAAGATTGGGTGGAACAAAGTTTCATTTGGTTCTTGGAAGTATTCGGCTTCGAGCGCCTCCGGCAGCAGCCCTTCTATGCCCCAACGGTTCAAAGCTTTCCATATTATAATCTCAAAGATCTTCATCAATTGCAACAATTGCTTGCGCAGTTGTGTGGGTATCTGAATCTGAATCCCCGTCAAATAGATGTAAAGTTTTTTGATGATTTGGATTCTAAGCAATGGACTGTTTGGAATATGCCACCCCTAAGTGAAACACAAATAAGTAATCAAGTGAATGCCGGTAACCTAGAACGGTTTACTATTGAACTCGCGAAATCAAACCTTAACCACCCGCAGTTATTGATTGCCGTTTTAGCACATGAGTTGACACGCGTTAAACTGTTAGAGGGAAATTCTTTAAAGGCAACAGATCCGGATTTGGAAACCATGACTGATTTAATATCGATCTTTTTCGGCTTTGGAATTTTTGTTGCCAACAGCGCGCTTACCACTGAGATTAATTGGATAACCCGCAACAATTATTTGCCCAATGAAATAATTAGCTATGCCAATGCACTGGTTTGTCATGTCACCATGCACAACCCTGATAATTATAAGGTGGTTCTGAATCGAAATACGAATGAGCAGTTTAGAAAGAACGTTGAGTATTTGGCCAAAACGAATGACACTGCTTTGGATAAGTTTAAGGTGCAGGAATGTGAAAAACTGTTTCTACTCAATAGTCAGGTAACAAAAGGTTTTGCTGATCACGATTTTGAAAAGGTAATAGAAGGTAACAAAAGACTTCTCGAGATAAATCCAAACAATAATTATTGCAAATTGCAATTGAACGATCTGGAAAATGCTTATTTGGATTTACATGCTTCGTTCCAAATGGATCCGAATAGTCCATTCAACTTGCGAAATATGGGCGTCTACTATTTTTGGACAAATGATTACGAGAAAGCCTTGAATCATTTTGAAGAGGTCGAAAAGATTAATCCCGGAACTGACTTGATTAATTTTTATCTTGGTCAGGCGCACCTGAAGTTGGGTAATTTGGAGAAATCAAAACTGTATTTCGAAAAATCAATAAGGCGAAATGAACATAATGACTCTATGATAGAATGAGCAGTCGGTTTTATTTTCAGTATTAGAATTGGCGACAATGAAAATCAACATACTTAAACCAGCAAGATATCTTTGGGTAGGTCCATTGCTAATTTTTATTAATGGTATTTGCAGATTGTACTTGCCCAATCGACCGGATGATTTAGTGGCCGTTTGGTACGGGCTTACTGTGCTTGCCTTTGTATTGATTGTTATCGGTTTGGTAAATCATGTAAAGTATAACCGAGGTAAAAAGGATAGTAGTTATAATGAATAGAAGGTTTTATCATCGAATATTCGCATCAATGAAATCTAATTGACAAGATAAAATGTCGGAAAGTGAATTAGAGCGTATCATCAAAATAGTAAATTCCGGTAAGGCTTTACTAACTAACGAATTGACTGGCACAGGTAAATTGAATTATGATGAACTTGAAAGAGAGTTGATGTACATACATCGACCGGAAAGGGCCCTAATCGTTTATGGAACACTGGCACCAAATAAACCAAACCATTTTGTAGTAGAGCATATCAAAGGAACATGGCACAAGGGAAAGGTAAAAGGTAAATTGATAAATAAAGGTTGGGGTGCGCAAACAGGGCATGGAGGCTACACACCAGCCAGTCCGGAAGACCAAAGCGACATTGAAGCCTCCATTCTGCTATCAGGTGAATTGATTAATCACTGGCAACGCCTGGACGACTTTGAAGGTGATGATTACAAACGCGTGCTCGCAACATACGAATTAGAAACAGGTGAGAAAGGAGTGGGGTACATTTATGCTGTTAGGTAAGTTACTGAAATCGTCTGGTTTTATCTTACTGCAAGATTCTTCATATCTAAAATAGCGACTAACTGTAAGTATTTTGATTTTCCATCACTCATAGATTAGATTTGGTTGTTGCATTAAAGAATAGCATGAACATTAATTTTATTCAGTGGAACATTGATCCGGAGATTTTTAATCTGATGGGTTTCTCTCTTCGCTACTATGGATTATTATTTGCCGGTGGAATTTTCTTAAGTGCATTCATTCTACGATGGATATTTAAAAAAGAAAACATCGATCTCGATAAGCTAGATACCCTCACGATCTATGGATTAATCGGAATTTTTGTAGGCGCGCGTTTGGGGCATTGTTTGTTTTATGATCCGGACTATTATTTCAGTCACCCGCTGGAAATGCTATTGCCTATTCAGTTTGCCGAAGATGGTAGTTATCAATTC
This sequence comes from Cyclobacteriaceae bacterium, assembly GCA_044228465.1. Classification (GTDB taxonomy): domain Bacteria; phylum Bacteroidota; class Bacteroidia; order Cytophagales; family Cyclobacteriaceae; genus ELB16-189. The sequence goes on along the minus strand of JBGAUU010000080.1, from coordinate 9,921 downwards.
ACCGGATATTTGGGATTGGCCAGTCATGGAGGCGCAGTAGGATTAATTTTGGCCTTGATACTTTATTCGCGAACCACCAAAGAATCAATTCTAAATACATTAGACTTAATTGCGATTGTAGGACCTGTCGGCAGCTTGTTCATCCGTCTTGGCAATCTGATGAATTCTGAAATCATCGGATTTCCTACCAACGTGCCCTGGGCATTTGTTTTTAAGCGAGTAGATGATTTGCCGAGGCATCCGGCTCAGTTGTATGAAGCGATTTGTTATTTGTTGATTTTTATTTTGCTACTCTACTTATACAAAACCAAAAGACCCCAACTTCGCAATGGATTCTTTTTCGGGCTTTCCATTTCGCTGATCTTCATCGCGCGTTTCTTTATCGAGTTTGTCAAAGAGCGTCAGGTTGCATTTGAAGAACAAATGGTACTGGATATGGGACAAATCCTGAGCATTCCTTTTATTATTGTGGGAATAGCTTTCGTGATCTACGGAATAAGAAAGACGAAGACAATGGTAGAAATACTTTCTGTAATCTTTGTTTTGATTTCAATATCATCCTACGGTCAAGGGGGAAACCCTGTTAATACAGGAATGGGTATAGTAGCCATTGAAGATACATATAACCAATCCAAATCAGTCACTGTTTTCAAAGATAAAAGACTTTCAGTTAAGCTTGAGGACTTTAAACTGTATGGTGATAGTAGATTAATCCAACCATTTTACTTTAAACCAGATTACGGTCTTTGCTATTTTGTATGCCTTGAAAAGACAAAAGATTATTACAGGATATTAATCAATGATCAGCAACAAGCATTTCTAAAAGTCAACAGCGATTTATACTTTAAAACTTGGGAAGCACTTTTGATCAATACAACGATTAAGCGATTTGACATTTCAACAAACCCAATCCGATCAAAACCATCTGACACTTCAGAAGTAATATTGGTTACGAATCAATTGCCGGTAGATCGGTTGTTGATTCTGGAAGTATTGGAAACTGATGGAGAAAATTGGGCGCGTATTAAGTTTTCAAAGTCAGATAAATTGCCTCATGAAGCACCAAATACGGACTGTGGTGAAGGCTGGATCAAATGGAAGAAAGAGGGAAAATTACTGGTTGATCTATTGCTTCTGGATTAAATTTTAATCAAACTAAGCAATCTGTTCACTTCATCGGAAGTCGAATAATAAACTCACTTCCTTTGCCAGGATCAGAGAGAAGTACAATCGTTCCCTTCATCCGCTCTACCAATGTTTTTACAATAGATAATCCTAATCCATTGGAAGATTCTCCGCCTGTGGGACGCGCACTCAGTTTTTTAAACTTTTGAAACACTTTGCTTTTGTCTTCCTCCGTAAAGCCGGGCCCTTCGTCTTTGATGGAAATCCACGCTTCATTGTCTGTAATACCCGAACGTAAAGTGACAGTCGCTTGCCGTGGAGAGAATTTGATTGCATTGGAAATCAAATTATCCAACGAGCGACCTAACCAGTCGGCATCTGATTGCAATTCCACAGGTTGCAGATCACTGATGAGTCGTATGGATTTCAAATCAGCAGCCGATTGGAAGGATTCTACTTTTTTTTGTAGTAACGCACTTAGCGATACGGTGGATAAGTTTGGCGACAACGTGTTTTCAAGCGCGTGAATATCCAGCAATTCATCAATTAAGTTCAAACCCGCGGCCGTTGATTTTTGAATCAACCCCACAAAATCTTCTTGTTTCTTGCTGAGCGTGGCTACCGCGGGCAACAAATCGGAAATACTCTTGATGTTGGTAAGTGGTGTTTTTAAATCATGTGCCACCACACCCATCAGCGAATCTTTCTCTTCATTCAATTCGCGCAGTTTGTGATTCTGAACTTTTAATTTTTGATTGATGAGTTTACGGGCTTTAGCACTTCTCCACAAAAAGTAGCTGAAGGTTCCCACAATCACTAGAATCAACAGCGCACCCAAATTAAGATACCGTTGAAAACGAATAGTAGCCTGATTTTTTTGTTCGATGGCTTTCAGTAATTCATTCTCTTGCTGGTTTCGCTCAATCTCCAATTGAAAATTGAATTTCTCTGCTTGCAATGCCAGCTCGCTGTTCTTCAGCGAGTCGTTGAGTTGTTTGTAGTGATTTTGATAAACCAGTGCTTTGGCATTGGCACCTTGCAATCCATACAACTGCGCCAGATAGAAAGTCGCTTCGGTTTGAAGTTCGAGTTGTTTGTATTTTTTTGAATCACTTTCAGCGGCCAGTAAAAAGGGCAATGCTTCTTTTAATTGTTTTTGCTTTAAAAGAATTTCACCCAACAATAGATTTGATCTTCCCACCAATCGGGTGCTGGAAAGCCGCTTCACAATATTCTCCGCACGAAATCCTTCGCTTAGTGCTTTCGTCAAACTACCGGTATGCAAGTATAATTGTCCGAGTGCCATCTTAATTTCTGCGAGCAACGCCTCATCTTCCAGATTGCTGGCCATCTCTTCCGCTTCCCGCAGCAGCGATTCGGCTTGGGTGAAGTCGCCTGTGATTTCATACAAAGAACCAATTTGATTTTTAGCAGTGATGATGCCGTATGGTTCTCCGGTTGCTTGTCGCAGTGCCAATGCTTTACGCGCCATGGACAATGCATTTTCATAATCGTGTTGCGATTTAAAAAGATCGGATAAACTGCGATAGGCATACGCCATGCCGGCAGTGTCTTTCACACTTTCAAAATAGAGTCGGGCTTTCGAAAAGTTTTCATACGCTTTCGCGAGATCGGCCCACTCAAAGAATAACCTTCCGGTGCTGTTATAAGCGTGTGCCATTTGCACCGTATCGGAAACAGATTCGGCCAATTGAAAAGCGCTGTCATATTTTTTCAGTGCTTCTTTGGGCGAACCTTTGTAAAGATCGGCAAGCCCCATAAAGTTATACGATTCGGCCATGGAGCCGAATGCTTTCTCTGCGCGACCGATTTTTAATGCCATCTCGCAATAGTGTAATGTGCTATCCGGATGTGCCGTTCGGAACTCAAACCCGATCTGATTGAGCAACATTGCCTTCTCTACCCCATTCGAAGTTTTTAGTTTCCGCTTGAGTTCAAAAATCCGTACCGTATTTTGTGCCGGCAACTGCTGAATCAGAGCGATCAGCAATCCGATTAAAAGGATTCGGTGGGGAATAATTTTCATATTGAGAATGGCTAAAATAGGTTAATTTTAGCGTTGACAAAAATCGGAATATGGAATCGGTCATCCGCTGTATTATTGTAGAAGACGATACGCTCTCACGCGAGGTGATCGAAGGTCTCGTAGAGCGTGCCGGTTTTTTGCAGTTGCAGCAATCATTTTCAGATCCGGTGAAGGCCGTGCAATGGTTATCTTCTAATACTACTGATTTGATTATTTTGGATATGGAGATGCCGGGTATGACAGGACTGGAAATGCTTCAGACGCTCACGCAACAGCCGCAGGTAATTGTCATCTCCAGCAAAGCGCAATATGCCGTGGATGCTTTTGATTATTCAATTAGCGCTTATCTATTAAAACCGGTGCAAGAGTATGCCAAGTTTTTGAAGGCTGTGATGAAAGTGAAGGAAAAGATGGAAGCCACTGCACCATCGGCTGATCACATTTTTATAAAAGCTGATTCCATGCTCACGAATGTGTCGCTCAACGACATTACGTGGGTGGAGTCTTTTGGCGATTATGTAAAAGTGAATACCGATAAGAAGGTGTTCACCATTTACAGTACCCTGAAAGCGGTAGAAGATAAGCTGCCTTCTACGCATTTCATTCGTGTGCACCGCCAGTTTATTGTCAATCTCAATAAGATTCAGAACATTGAGCAGACGAATTTACAGATCGATAAAAAGATCATTCCCATCGGCACTTCCTTCCGCGAGGCGCTCATGAAACGCATCAGCACGCTCTAATTGGCTTATTCGCCTCTTTTTTAGTCGGGCAAAAACCATAGCTCGTCCAGTTTCGGCTTACGTTAATCTAACTTTTCAAATTCGCCTGTCGGCCTGCTGTACTTTTGAGTCATCATTTTAACCACTACCCCATGCTGACCATGACAAAGCGCAAAAGCCCCATCGAAAAGTTAGAACTCCACATCACGGAAATGGAACTGATGGATCAGGTGGCTGAGCTTACCCGCAAAAATCAGTATTTACAAAAAATGCTCGACACAGCTCATGTAGAAGCGCAGCGCAACAAAAAGCAAATCGATGCGCTGCGTCATTACAATTCCCATCAGGTTCGATCTATTTTGTCCCGCATTTGGGGAATGGCCTATGTGCTCAAGTTCAGCAAGACCATGGAAGAAGTGAAAGAGATGTCCGATATTCTGATTTCAGAAACACAGGCATTGGACGGAGTGGTGCGTAAAGTGAATGGCAAACTTATTGATATTGATAATAATCCCGATCAAAATTTGGGTGATTGTTAATAAGTGTTAACCAGAAATATTCGAATGGATAAAATGAATTTAAAGGAATGATGCTATCTTAGAGCAGATTTTAATTATTCCCCACAATTGAAAATCGCCTATCTCTATAGTATCCTTTTTGTATGTGCGCTCCAGTCGTGGGCACAATCCACTAATCCGGTTGTAGCTATTACCGCCATCGAACGCAGAGGCGGCCTGCCCCAGTTTTTGGCAGAGCGCGATGGCAAACTTTTTAGCTTTGCCCACCTGGGTGATACTGCGTTGGAAAACAAAAATCTACGCTTGCGGATTAAATTACCTTCCGGTTATCGTTCGGATAATTTTGAAGCAATCGTGAAGCCGCAATTCAATGCGTTGGGTTATCGGGTAGCACAATTTCAGTTTATTCGTATTATCTATTTCGATTATAATAGTGTGCTGATTCGCAATGATGCCAGCGCGCAGTTAGATAAGTTAGCAGAATTAATGACAACGTATTCACTCGGCCAGGTGACAGTAACCGTTCACACCGACAGCCGGGGCACCAGCCAATACAACAAACAACTAGCAGCCCGCAGAGGCGAGGCGATCAAAAAATACCTGACCGATGCCGGTGTGGATGCTAAGTTGTTAGCCATCAAAGTTTCAGGAGAAGAAGAGTTGGTGAAAGATTGCCTCAACGAAAAAGATTGCGATGAACAAACGCACCAACTGAATCGCAGAGCAGAGTTTAGTTTTAACCCGATGTTACAGAAATGAAAAGTTCACTGTTCATCATCATACTAGGATGGGTGTCGTGGAGTGGATTCGCGCAGACTGATCCACCTTGTCATGCCGAGAAATTCTTTCAGCAAAATCAGGGATGTGAACCTTCTTTGCGCGGGGGAAAATGCATTCAACTCGACATTAGTCATTCATTAGATAAAGACGGGAAAGAATTTATCTATGCCTGGAATTTTGGCGATGGTGTGACTAAGCAAGGCTATCTCACTGAATATTGCTACGAACATTTCGGCACGTATCAAATCACCCTCGACTTACTCGATCCGGTCACGAATCAGGTCATCAAAAATGAATTGTCAACCGAGATTACTTTGTTGCCACCCATTGAATACAAAACTGATACGCTGAAAGGCCCCAGCCCATTTATTCGTTTTGATCCGGGACTGATGCCCGGCATTAAAGTAAAAGAAGTCTTCTGGAAGATTGAAGACCAGTATTTTTGTGGCGAGATGATTCGCATTTCGTCACTAAAAGAAGGAGCGCATGTGGTGGAAGTAGGAGTGAATGGTGTGAACGCCTCCAACCAAGTGTTTATCGGTTGTACGTTGATCGGAATTTTTATTCAGCCTAAGCCATGAGAAAGTTAGCCGCTCTTATTCTTCTTTTGGTGCCGGTGCTGGCGAATGCGCAACGCGTGCCCAACGAAATTGAAAATCTCGATTACCTGATTACATACGGTGCGCAAGCTCCGCTTTCATTGGGTGACGATGATCATGTGCAGATTTTATTCTTTAGCATTCCGCGCTCCTATAAGAACCCCATTTACATTCGGGTATATGATCCGGAAACAGGTGGCACCCATGATGAACTGCACGGAGGCGCGAATACACAAACTCGCTTTAGTATTTATGGAGGGAAGGAAGCATTCTCCAACAAAGACGCACAAAAAGTAAATCCCAGCGGCCGCTTCGACAGCGGTAATTTGTTAGCCTCGAAAGTATTTGGGTCGGATTCCAAGACCGATGCGAATTGGTATTCCTTCGGACCGTTCAATCCGCTGCAAGGAGAGGAGTCCAACGAAATGGATGGATATGTGTTCAAAGTCATCATCGAAGGATTGCAAGGCGATGATGGAAATCAATACCGTTGTTTTTTAAGTGAATTGGCGAATAGCAATCGTGCCATTGAAGGAGCGAATGCCTTTGCATACGAATACACTTTTAAATTGCCGAAGGCCAAAGGAATTTCTCACATCTATCCCTTTATAGATAAGTCGGTGGTATCGATTACCCAAAACAATTTTGATTTTGACAGCGAAGGAAATCTGATGATTTACTCGGTAGCTAAAAATCGTCACCTCGGATTGGTTTCCGGAGACGATGTGTGGGCCAAGAGCAAACACCAGATGGCGGATGCTGAAAAGAACACGACTCTCGATATCCAAATTCAGAAAACCAAAGAAGGTGAGAATGCGATGAGTTTGTTTATCACCAACCAATATGACGAGGCGATTCCTTTCTTCGCCATTCCGATTGGTGGCCCGCCCAAGTACAAATACGATTTGAAATTGACGATCAAACCGACTGTCAAGAAATAATCAGAGTCGAAACGCCTTATGCCTTACGGAGCAGTGCGAATAGAAAAGAGTTTGTTGTTACTGGCTTTTCTATTGGTTCCTTTTTTTCTACAGGCGCAATCCGATGTCCGCATTCACAGTTTTACCGAAGAGCAAGGCCTGGCACAGAATTTTGTGTACGACATCCGGCAAGATCACCGCGGCTTTTTGTGGATCAGCACCGGTGCCGGTGTGTCGCGCTATGATGGACATGAACTGAAGAATTTCTATCAGTCGGATGGATTGGCCGACAATTTTATTACCGCTTCCTACCTCACACGCAACAAGCAATTGGTATTGGGGCACTATCAGGGAAGCATCAGTATCTTCAATGGTGTTTATTTTCAAAAAGTTTTTGGCGATTCACTCAACAGCGAAATCGTATCGATCGATGAAGACGCGCACGGAAATGTGTGGTGCTTCAGCAAGTCGAAGGGCATGATCATGTTGAATTCGGAATTGAAAGATGCGGTCATTCAATTTCCCGGAGAGTTGCGTGGCAAAATTGTTTATCAGGCAATGGTGGTCGGATCAAATGTGTGGATGGGCACCAGCGAAGGATTTTATCTTTTTGAAATCAATAATTCCAAATTACTTTTTGTGAATGCTGCTGAAGCGCTTAGCACCATGGAAGTAACGGCTATCGCACAACCAGGAACAGATTCATTGCATTGTCTGGCCGGAACAGCCGATGGAGCATTGTATCGGTTGAAGCTTGGAAATTCTGTTCAAATCGAAAATGCGTATTCAGTGCTGCAACTTTCCGGCAAACGCATTTCATCGTTATTACTACCAACTCCCAATGAACTGTGGGTGGGCACCAGTTCGCACAGCATTTATACGTTTACCATTTCAAATACAGAAGTAAAGTTGCTACAGAATTTTGAGATGCAAGCCGGTTTGCAATCCATCAGCAAGCTCTATCGCGATCAGTATGGTTCAACATGGGTGGGAACTTTAGGCAAGGGAATTCATAAAATAGAACCCAATCGTTTTTCATTTTTGGATCTTTCTTCGTGGGGCGTGACACAGGTGCACGGAGCGGCAGCCACATCGTTTGGCTATTGGCTTGCTACCGATGCGGGTTTGTTAAAACTTTTTGTGAATGTCTCAGGTATTCAACAGGTAGAGCGCGAACCACAATTTAGTAAGAAAGAGGTACTCAGTGTTTTTGCTTTGAACGATCAATCGTATTGGATTGGCACAGCAGATGGAATTTACAAATGGAATTCAAAAGCATTTGTTCCAATCAAATTATCCGCTGATGATGATAAGTCGGTACGGGCTCGTTTCTTCCGGAAAGCTTCCAGCGAATCGGTGTGGGTTTCAGCGATTGGCAATGGCGTGTATGAATTAGATGTAAATGGAAAAGTGTTGCAGCACTTCTCTACCACTACCGGTTTTATGCACAATGATATTTTTGCGATCCATGCCGATGCACAACAACGCGTGTGGTTTGGCAGTCAGGGTGCAGGCTTGGCCAGCGTAGATAAAACTGGAAACTGGAAACTGTATTCACAACAAAGTATTTTTCAAAGTCGCGATGTCAACGACATCACTCAAGATTCACATGGAGTCATTTGGATTGCCACTGATGGACAAGGATTGTTTCGTTACGAAAAAGATTCATTTCAACACGTAGTGGTTTCGTCTACTCAACAGGCAGGCTACATCAAAGGAGTGATGGCTGATGAAAAAGGACTTTGGTTGAGCTACCGCAATGGCATTACTTATTACAATATCCAATCGAACAAAAGCCGTGCTTTCACCGCAACTGATGGTTTGCTGAACAGCGAAACGTATTCTTCCAATGTGGTGCCTGGCGCTCATCATCAACTTTTGTTTCTGAATGAAGCGGGCGTTACACTTTTTCACGATTTGAAGAAAGTAGAAGACGTTGTGCTGGTGCCGCAACTCACGGCCATCCGATTGTTTTTTAATAAGTCGATTCATGCGGAGCCTTCGCAAATCCAATCGGCCAATGGAACTTTTCCGTCTGTGGAATTGCCATTTGATCAGAATCACTTAACCTTCGATTTCAGTGCCGTGAATCTCAATTATACCGGCACTGTATTTTACCGCTATCGCGTGAAAGAGATCGAACAAGAGTTGGCGCCACCCATCACGCAGAATTCAATTACCTACACTTCAATCAATCCCGGCAATTATACTTTGTTGGTGCAGGCCAGCAACGACCCGCAAAATTGGAGCGACCCGATTTTAGAATATTCATTTACCATTCGCAAGCCTTACTGGCAACAAGCCTGGTTTTATCTCGTGCAGGTAATCGCGATCTGTATTTTGTTTGGAGTTACGTATTTCGTGAGCCGAAGCGATCGCACGCGATTATCCGTGTTGCGCATCATGGTGTTTGTCTGCTTATTTATTGTATTTGAGTTTCTCCAAAATTGGATCGATCCCTTTACTTCTTCGTATCTGGGGCAAGCGCCTATATATCGAACTGCACTCAATCTCATTTTAGCACTATTACTGCTGCCGGTCGAGCGGCTGATCCGCATTTTCTTTACCGGCCATAAGCAACTTCCGCAAGATTGGGACTAATTGTTTGTCGGGCATAGGTTTGAGTTAATCGTGGAACTCCTTTTGTTAATCGAATAAATCCCCAGCCCGGCCATGCAGCCCGCTATATTCGGGGCATGATCGAGAAAATAATCAAATCGTTGCGAGAAGAGTTGGAGAGTAAGCTGGTTATTTTAGGCGTTTCTCCTGCTAAAACAAAAAGTGCCGTAGACCTGGCACAGCGTGTGGTGTCGGATACCATTTCAGTGAAGGCGACACTTCCCGAGTTGGCCAATCTCTTTTTGAGTGGAAAGCCTTTTGAGGAGAGTACGCTGGTGCAGCAAATGATTGATGAGTATAAAACTAAGATGGTGACTAAGCTAAACATGAATGAGGCAACAGCTAAGTCGGCATCGGCATTTATGATTCAATTTATCATGGCACAATTGGGACATGCAGTTTCACGCCAAGATGGAGCCCTCGAATCATTGAGAAAAGGAAACAGTCCGCTCGAAAGATTAAAAAATATCGGTGGGAGTTTTTTGAAGACGATGGTGTTTTGATTGGTTGACTCATCAGTTAGCGGTCACTCGACACGAAACTTCATATTGCCGTCACGCCCAATTCATATCTGCCCATTACACTTGCGAT
>JBGAUU010000079.1:0-21112 GCA_044228465.1 Cyclobacteriaceae bacterium | reverse complement strand
GTGCATCTTTCAATTCAAACGTTTTGCCACCATCTTTTGAGACTCCATAACTCACGTTCATCACAAAAACTTTGTCTTCGTTTTGCGAATCGGCATAGATGCGGCAATAATACCATGCACGCTGTAACAGCGCACGATCCTGATTCACACGCGTCCACGTGCCGCCTGCATCGTCTGAACGGTAGATACCGGGGGCTTCGGTGTTTTCAATAATCGACCAAATTCGATTGGAGTTGACAGGAGAAACCGTAATGCCAATAATGCCATTGACTCCTTTCGGCATTCCTGGCTTATCAGATAAATTTTCCCACGTATCGCCACCATCTGTGCTTTTGTATAATTTCGAATCAGGTCCGCCACTGTCCATGCGGTAGCCGTTGCGTTTCATGTTCCACATGGATGCATATAAAATGCGCGGGTTGTTGGGATCCATCACCAGATCACCCGCCATAGTGGAAGAATTGATGTACAGAATTTTTTTCCAAGTAGTGCCACCATCGGTGCTTCTGAAAATTCCACGCATTTCATTTGGCTTCCACAGGTTGCCCATTGCAGCGACATAGACTACATCTGCATTTTTTGGATGAATACGAATGCGTGAAATGTGTCTTGAGTCTTTAAGCCCAATGTGTTTCCAGGTGGTGCCTGCATCGGTTGATCGCCACACGCCCCAGCCGCTTGAGACATTGTTGCGCAGGGTTTGTTCGCCTTCGCCAACATAAATGACATTGGGATCGCTGGGAGCGACAGCCACTGCTCCAATCGTTCCACCGAAATAATTATCCGTCAAGTTCTCCCAAGATTGCCCGGCATCTTTCGTGCGCCACACTCCTCCTCCCACCGTGCCGAAGTAATACAAATTTGGATTACCCACTACACCGGTGACAGTGCATGATCTGCCTCCGCGGTAAGGACCTACTTCGCGCCAGCGGATGCCCGAGTAAAGTGCGGCATCAAACGAAAGTGTAGATGGCTGCGGCTTTTTTTGTGCCCACACATCTGCGACAAGCAGGGCAAGTATGAAAAGAACAATTTGCTTCATAAGCTCTTAGTTGTTGATCACTGTATCTTTCGTTTCGGTAATCAGAGCCGGCATGTTTTTGTCTTTAAACAACTTGTTGTATTGCTGAATGTCGCTGTTGATTAAGATTTGCATTTGCTGTTTGTACTTCACCCAGTCGGCTTGCACATCGCGGGCGCGATCTTGTGCGCCTTTGGTCAGACGAGGATCGTGCGTATCGGCTACGCCACGCAACTGCAAAAATTCGGAGTTGAGTTTGTTCGGGAAGTTGATCACATCCTGAAAGTTTTTACTACGGGGTTCGATCAAGTTACCTTCCCACTTTTCAATTTTTTTGATCAGCTCCTTGCCGGTGTTGACTATTTCTTTTGCATCGGCATTGTCTTTCAGCGATTCGTTATACGTTTCAATTTGCTTTTTCACCTGACGCATTTTATTCACCGATTTATGGAGCTCTTCAAATTGATCTCCGGCTTGTTTTAAAAACTCTTGTTGTGCTGCCCACTCGGCTGGTGTTGCCGTAACTTTTGGATCAGAAATAATTTCCAGCTCGGTTTCTGAAACAGCACCCTGATGGGTAATGCGTGCTTTGTATTTACCGGGCGCCACGCGATAGCCTTGGTAATCGCCATACACGTAAACACCGGGCACGCCACTCAATGCTTCCGTTCTGAAATCCCAGGCAAAACGATTCAAGCCGGCTTCCGTAGGAATGGTATGCTTGGCAGGAGGTCCTCCGGGATAAGGTTTGAAGCTTTCATCTTTTTTGTTGGTATAGCTGCGAATGACTTTGCCACTCATATCTAAAATATCGAGTGTTACTTTTGCGGTGTCTGCTTTTTCTTTCAGATAATAATCCAACAACACACCGTTGGCCGGATTGCGACCTAAGCCCGGAATGTCTCCAAAATATTCAGGAATAGTAACAGATGATAGGCGATACGTTGGTTTCGGTGTGAAAATTTTCAGACTCGCATCTACTACACCTTTCGTTTGCTGAATAGCACCGAGGTCATCTAAAATCCAGAAAGATCTTCCGGCTGTGGCTGCAACTAAATCGTTGTCACGAATAGTCAAGTCTGTAACTGGAACAACCGGTAAGTTCAACTGAAATTTGCTAAAGGAATTTCCTCCATCGACAGATAAATAGAAACCTCTTTCTGATCCGGCATACAATAAGCCTTTTACTTTTTTGTCTTCACGAATTACTTTGATGAAATCATCGGCATCTACACCATTTCCAATTTTAGTCCAGCTTTTGCCGTAGTCGGTAGACTTGTATGTCATGTTGCTGTAGTCGTTGAACTTGTAACGCGAAGCAGAAATGTAAACCGTAGCGGCATCGTGCGGAGAAACTTCGATGGAGTGAATCATTCCTTCGGGCAAACCGGCCGGAGTTACGTTTGTCCACGTCTTGCCACCGTCTTTCGTGAGATGCACAAGTCCGCAATCGCTACCGGTGTAAATCACACCCGCCTGATGCGGAGATTCAATCACATAATAAATGGTGTTGTAGTTTTCGCCACCTGCTCCTTCGTTGGTGATCGGTCCACCGCTTACATCTTGCTTGGTAGTATCATCGCGTGTCAAGTCTGGAGAGATAACATCCCAGCTTAAGCCACCGTTCGTAGTTTTGAACAATACATTACCGGCATGATACATTGTTTTCGGATCGTGAGGTGAGTTGATGAGCGGTGCATTCCAGTTGAAGCGGTACTTCATCTTCTTTGGAGCGAAAGCTAAGTTGGTGGCAGGATACTCTTGCAAATCTTTTACTTCTCCGGTGCGCTTATCCAACACATCAATCTGACCTTGATAACAACCGCCATATAAAAATTCCGGATTGCTCGGATCGTTGAAGGCAATCCAGGCGCTTTCGCAACCAGGGCCGTTGATCCAATCTTTGTCGGTTATACCAAAACTTCCATTGCGGCTAGGTGTCGCTACCGAAGTATTGTCTTGTTGACCGCCATACACCCAATATGGAAACTGATTATCGGCAATGACTCTGTAGAACTGAGAAGTAGCCTGATTGTTGAGTGGAGAAAAAGTACGGCCTGTGTTGTAGCTGATCTCACCACCACCATCATCTGCCAAAGCAAAGTTCTGATTGTTCTTAGGGTTAATCCACAAGTCATGTGTATCGCCATGACCTACCCGAATGTTGGAGAATGTTTTACCACCATCGATGGATCGCATCATGGGAGCGTTGAGCACATACACCACATCTGCATTTACCGGATCGGCAAACACTTCCATATAATACCAGGAGCGTGAAGTAATGTTTTGATCAGTAGAAAGTAAGTTCCATTTTTTGCCGCCATCATCTGAGCGATACAATCCTGCTTTTGATTTTTCTGCTTCCACAATGGCAAACACACGATTCGGATTAGCGCGTGAAACACTCACGCCTATTTTTCCCATTTCTTTGGGTAGCCCTTCATTGATTTTAGCCCAGGTTTCTCCGCCATCGGTAGATTTCCAAATGTTGCAACCGGGGCCACCACTTTCTACTTTCCAGGGATAACGTCTGTGTTGCCAAGTGGCTGCATACAAAATACGTGGATTGGTATAATCGATGCTGAGTGAAGAGGCGCCCGTGTTTTCATCTACAAAGAGTGTGCGTTTCCAGGTGGTACCGCCATCAACAGATTTATAAATTCCTCTTTCTGAACTGGGGCCATGCACCGTGCCTTGTGCGGCAACATACACTACATCCGGATTGTTTGGATGAACGATTACGTCAGAGATGTGGCGCGTTTTTTCAAGGCCAACGTTTTTCCAGGTTTTACCACCATCGGTTGATTTGTAAACGCCATCGCCATAAGAAGTCATTACACCGCGCACCGCATGTTCACCGGTGCCCACATAAATTACATTGGGGTCCGATTCGCATACAGCGATGTCGCCAATCGATCCTACTTTAAAAAATCCATCCGAAATATTTTTCCACGTGGCGCCACCGTCATCGGTTTTGCCAACACCACCTCCCGTGTAGCCAACATAATACACCATGGGGTTCAGCGGATCGCCTACAATGGAATTAGCACGACCTCCCCGAAAGGGGCCAATGTTTCGCCATTTCAATCCTTTAAACTGATCGGCTTTGATGGCTGATCCAGATGTATTGTCTGTTTTTGACTTTGATTTTTGTGCAATGCCGAAGGAGGCAACTAGCAACAATGCAAAGAGTGCAATGATTTTTCTCATGAGGTTTTCGGTTTGAATACCTAATTAAGAAAAATTTATGACAACTTGTTGTGAAAGTATATGAGTGGCGGCAGAGTTAAGGTTAATCTCCTTTAGGGGCAGCTTCAAAAACTTCAATCTCCGTTCTGCGATTTACTTCGCGCCCACCGGTTTCGTCATCATTGGAAACGATGGGTCGCTCTTCGCCATAGCCAACTGCCCGAAGCCGATCGGGAGCAACACCTCGCTGAAGCAAAAATGCTACGACAGATTGAGCGCGTTTGAGAGATAGTGCTTTATTTGTGGCATCATCGCCTGAGTTATCGGTGTGACCATTGATTTGAAGTTTGATGAGCGGGCTGTTTTCCATCAGGTTCAGAATGCTTTCTAATTCGCCAATGGATTCTGTTTTAATTTCGGCTTTGCCCACATCAAAGAAAATATTTTTCATAACCACCTTCGATCCCACTTCCGCTTTTTGCATGAATATGCCGGTTTCAATTTCCTGAGCATCCGTAAAAGCGGGGACTTCAAAATTGAGCGAGTTGAACAGGTAGCCGTTTACAGAAGTATTAATTCCGTAATTGCCGCCATGTGGGATGATGATTTTAAATTCTCCGGTGCTGGCATTGGAATACACGCGCTCAATTACTTTGTTCGTTTTGTTATCCACCAAAATGATTTGTGCCTTCAATGGGTGAGCTGATTCGGCATCTAGCACTTTTCCTGTCAGTTGTGTAGCGAGCCCTAAATCTTTTTGAAAGCTGACCATCGCATCTACAAATTCATCGCCTATTACTTCGGCTTCTTTAGTAGTGTCAACAGCTACTGGGGCTGCAACAATTGCCTCTTCTTGTTTGGGTGGTGGTGGCGGATCGTGAAATTGCACAAAGCAGATATCAGAATTACCAACACCCTCTGGTCGCATGGCGCTGAAGTAGCCGTGCTTCTTATCTTTCGATAAATAAAAATAGTTTTCAAAACGCGGTGTATTGATCGGGTAGCCTAAGTTGGCAGGCTTGATCCATTGCCCATTCACCATTTCACTCTTGAAAATGTCGAAGTCACCTAAGCCCAAATGACCATCTGATCCAAAATACAATGTGCCATCCGGGTGAATGAAAGGAGCATCTTCGTTTCCTTTTGAATTTATTTTTGGACCCAGGTTTTTTGCTTTGCCCCACTCTCCGGTGCGCAATTTTTCACTTACGTAAATATCCAAGCCGCCATAGCCACCTGATCGATCGCTGGTAAAATAGAATTTCGTTCCATCCGGTGATAAGCAACCCGATGTTTCCCACGAAAGTGTGTTGATCTCTTTTCCCATCGATTTAGGAACACTCCATTTCTCACCATCAAAAGTGGATTGATAGATATCGCCATTCCCTTTTTCATAGTAGAGAAAAATGGTTTTACCATCCGGTGTCAGGTAGGTAGCGGCATCGTGAAATTGATCGTTGATTTTATCGCTCAATTTTTGAGGTACTTCCCAGGTTTCTCCTGCCAGCCGAGTGCTGAGAATATCTTCAAACAACGTGTTGAACTTTTTATCTTTTTGCAAGGAGTCGCGGGCGGAAGTAAAAATTAACAAATCTTCTTTTTCATTGACAAGCGGCCCGTAATCTTGGAAAGGTGAGTTAACCGGAAATTCTAAAATCTTGATACTGCACAAAAGAGGGTGGCGCATGAGCGAATCGCCTAAATGACATTGCTGAATTTTGTGCAAAGCAATGGTGGACAACTTTTTATTTTTCTCTTTAAACTTTTTGTAATGTTCCATCGCGCGTCCGAAATGCGAATTGCTCTGTAAAGCTTCAGCAAGGTAATAATCGATGTCCGGGTCTACATTCGGGTTTTTTCGGTAGGCTTCTTCCAGATAAGGAAGCGCTTCGGATTCTTGACCTGCAGACAAATACGTTTGCCCGATTTTTAATTGGATGGTAGCATCGCCCGGCAACTTAGATTGCGCCAGCGTGTAGTTTTCTAACGCCTGCCGATAGTCGGCCTTCGCATAAAATTTATCTCCTTTTTCGATGAGTGATTTCGCATCCTGACTAAATGAAACATAGCCGGAGAGAAAAAACGAAACAAAAAGAATTATACAGGTAGGGGCAGTCCTGCTCATAACCTGCAATATAATTAGAAATGATATGCCGTTGGCTATCGATTATGCAAGGTGCGCATAGCTTTTATAAACGCGGGCTTAATTGAATGTCCGCTTTGGTGATGCTGACCTTTTACCACCCAATGGCCATTCACCAAGGTGCCTAAATTTCTACTTGTATCGGAAGTGTAAATCAGAGTAGAAAGCCTGTTTTTTTCGGAAGTGGTGGCAAGCAGATGGGAAGTGGCGTGTACTACGAGCGCATCCAATGGCTGACCAATTGCAAAATGATCTTTTTGCGGATGACCCATCGCCATTCGTCCGCGAGTGGCCGCTTCGTTGGTCATGGTCCAAGAAGCATCGCCATCAAAGGTGTTGCGCTTGTTGGTAACAAGCCGCTGGCGGTAGTCAATCATCCGAAACTCTTCAAATGGATTTAACCCGATGTGACTATCTGTGCCGATGCACCAATGACCACCCAGTTTTACATATTCTTTCATGCGAAAGATGCCATCGCCCAAGTTGCCTTCGGTGCTGGGGCACAACACAACAGTTGCCTGCGACTTTGCGAGTCGTTGCAGTTCATCGTCATTCAGGTGCGTAGAGTGAACGAGATAAAAACGATCATTCACCGGCAGATGATCGAGCAACCACTGCATCGGTCGCTTTCCGGAGAAGGCCAGACAATCTTCTACTTCTTTTTTCTGCTCGGCCACATGCAGGTGAAATGGAATTTTGGATGGGCCTTGCTCAAAAGTAGTTTTTACATCATTTAAATCTACCGCCCGAAGCGAATGCACACTAAAGCCCAATGAAGCTGTATCGTATTGTTTAACAACCTCTGCAGACGCTTCCAACAATCGAAAATAGTCATCGATTGTTTTAGAAATAAATCTTCGCTGGCGTGGCTGTGGTTCTTGCCCGAAAGTTCCTTTCTGATAGAAGACTGGCACCAATGTAATTTTTATTCCCGCTGATTGGGCCGCACGCACCATGCGTTCGCCCATTTCAGCCAAGTGAGTGTAAGGCTTTCCATCATTGTCATGATGGAGGTAGTGAAACTCAGCTACGTGTGTATAACCCTGACGAACCATTTCAGCATAAAGCATAGCAGCAATTGCTTCGGCCTGATCGGGATCTACTGAGAGCGCGCATTTGTACATTTCTTCGCGCCATGTCCAGAAGTCATCGTCAATACCGGCAGCATGATTTTCAGCCAATCCTGCCATGGCATATTGAAAGGCGTGCGAATGAGCGTTTTGAAACCCGGGTAAAGCATAGCCCTGCACCATTTCGATGGCAATACCTTCCTGCGGAGCGTGATCGCTGAGATATTGAATGATACCATTTTCATCTACACCCACATAGGCAGGCGAAAGCCATTTCTCTTGAAGCAACAATGAAGAGAAGCAAAAGAATTTAAGTGAGGAGGTTTGTGTTGAATGTTCGGTGCTCATTTTTTAATGTTAGGTTTTTCCTTCACCTTGGATGATGTTGGTGGATAATACTTTTCAATTTAGTGAGGAGCAAAGGGATTGATATGTTATAGTTCTTGCTTTTGTTGGTTTCCGTTGGCTTTAAACATTTCCCTCACCCCGTCCACCTTTGGTGGACACCCCTCTCCCACGGGAGAGGGGGGAGTGCAAGTATATTAGAAATTATCGTTTCAAGACTTTGTTTAGTTGTTTGTGAATTTTATCTAGCACCTCTCACTCTTTGGTGGACGCCCCTCTCCCACGGGAGAGGGGAAGGGGTGAGGGTAAATTCTTCCGTCTTTCTAAAAGTCTTTCTTTAATCATTCTTGCAACTGCAAAAACATTGTGTTCAACTTCTTCATTCGTGAAGCGCATGATTTCAATTCCGAACTCGTTCAAGTAGGCTTCACGTTGTTGATCATATTCGAGCTGCGCTGGTTGCAGATGAATTTTACCATCTACTTCTAATCCTAGTTTTGTTTCTTCACAATAAAAATCAATAATAAAACCCTCAAATGGATGCTGCCTTCTGAGTTTAAATCCGGCTAGCTTTCTATTTCGAACAACCTGCCATAATTTTTCTTCAGCCTCAGTAGGTTCTTTCCTCATACGCCTTGCATTTTCTTTCAGCAAATCAGCCAATTTTTCATGTTTCCATTTATTAGACTCTTGATTCATTATAAAAATCAGCGGAGGGTTTCTATCAATTTTTTCAGTACACTTCTTAATAATTCTTGCATTTTGCCCGCCCGGCCTTCATCGTAGCGTGTTTCAGAATCGTCCATGTAATTGATTTTACTCATTTCCAATTGCAAGGCATGACGCTGTAAATGAGGTTGGCCATAGTGGCGTGTGATGTATCCGCCTTTGAATGGATAATTTTGACTAAACGAATAGCCACCACTTTGCAATGTTTGTACTGCATCTGAAATGATTTCTGCAGAGGCAGAAGTGCCATCAGCATTGCCCAGAATAAGATCCGGAAATTTGTCTGCATGAATAGCGGGAACAAATTGACGTATGGAGTGACAATCCCACAACAGCACTTTCCCAAATTTTTGATGTAAGCGATTTAGTTCGCTTTCCAATTTTTGATGATAGGGTTGGTAGTAAGCTGCAACTCTGCGTGCTATTTCGTCAGGTAAAATTTCTTTTCGCTCATCGCGGTAGATTGGTTCACCTAAAAAGTTGGTCGTGGGGCACAAGCCGGTGATCACTCGCCCATCGGAGTAGAGTGGTTTGCTTTGTGGATCGCGATTTAGGTCAATCACCCATCGGCTATAGTTAGAGGTGATCATGGTGATTCCAAGCGATGGTGCAAAGTCATAAAGTTTATCTACAAACCAATCGGTGTCATCCAGCGATTGAAGAAACTCGGATTTGTATTCGTCATTTAGTTCTTGTGGAAACAAGGTGCCACAGTGCGGCACGCTCAAAAGGATAGGTACTTCAGGATGTGTAGCCGCAATGAGATTATAAACTGGATTCATTTTTTATTTGAAGAGGCTTCTTTGGCTGCCATGGCTTGTGCAAATGCATAATCTTTTGCTTGGCGTGCTTCTACTAATGCGTTTTGAAGTTCCTGCTTAGCTATTGCCGATTCTAATCGGCATTTTTCAACTTCTGTTTTTAATTCAAGGGCAATCCCTTGCTCTTTTTTTGCTGCCGCATTATTAACTAATCCATAGAAAAGAAATCCAACATTTGCGATCAGCGAAAGCACAAGAACAATTATCAAAACCCGAGACTTGTTATGGTTTGTCTGTTCCATTATGTATATGATTTGAAAGTTTAGACTTCAAATGATTTTACTTCGAGTTATTTCTCTTTTGATTTCTTTTTCTTCTTTTTCTTGCCGGAAGAATCTACTTTCTCTTGCAACAATTTGATTTCTTCACGGGCTGCTTTCAACTGAAGTGCCGTGAGTCTTTGACGAAGTTCTAATTTTTTAAAATTACTTTCAAGCTCACCACGCTTGGTCAAATCAATTTTTGCTTTGAGCGCCATAATGCGTTTAAAAGATTGATCGATGCGCGCTGCAGAAATTTCTCCACTAGCCACCGCATTTTTAATGACAGAAAAAATTCGCTGCGGGCTCACGCGTTGACTGCCCGGCACATTGTTCGCAAAACACAAAATATCTACTCCGGCTAGTATGGCCATTTTAATAGATTCGTCTAAGCCGTACTGTTTTGAAATGGCTTCCATCTGCATATCATCTGAGAAAACCACGCCCTGATAGCCAAGCTTTTTGCGCAGCATGCCATCCAACATCTCTACCGACAAAGTTCCCGGCCTTCCTGACTTATCTAATTCTTTATTCACAATGTGGCAGCTCATTACACCATCCACCAGACTTGAGTCAAGCAAAGCCTGATACGGTTTTATCTCGCGTGGGGTCCACGACTTGGTCACATCGGCAATGCCGAAATGTGAATCGGAGGTAGAGCTGCCATGTCCTGGGAAATGTTTCAACACCGTTACCACACCATACTTGCGATGTTGCTTAATAAATTCTCCTGCCATCATGGTTACGGTATCCTCGTTGGGTGAATAGGACCGTTCGGATTTCACAATCACAGGATTAGTAGGCTCTACAGCTACATCTACACAAGGTGCAAAGTTTACATTGAAGCCCAAACCGGAAAGCGTGGCAGCGGTTGCTTCTCCATAAAATCGGGCAGAGTCCAGCGACTTGGATTTACCGGTGGCGCGTGCTGTAATGGATTTTGTAAAACCATATTTTTCTTTCAAGCGATTTACTTTGCCGCCTTCCTGATCAATGGAAACGAAGATGGGATACGGTGCCGCTTCCTGGTAAGTCCAAATGATTTTTTTTAAATCCGCGAAAGCGCTGGATTTTTTTGGAATATTTTTTTCAAACAAAATGATGGAGCCGATATTTCCTTTCCGCACTTCTTCCAACACGGTCGTGTCAATTTGTGCGTAGGGTATTCCCATCAAAATCATTTGCCCGATCTTAATATCAAGGCTGTCGCGGGTTTGGGCTGTTACCGAAATGGTCGGGAGCATCATCATCCAAACAATTCCGGATACGATTAAGCTTCTCTTCAATCTGCTTTTCATAAAACTAAACTTCATAAAACTAATACTTCTCATAGATACTCTTAAGAATGGTTTCCATCTGCTTACGCAATTCGTTAGTCGAGGCCAGATAGTTGTTACTCATCATACTAAAGATGAGTGTTTTTCCTTTTTTTGTTTTAATGAATCCACTCAGGCAATGGTTGTTACTAAGCGTTCCCGTTTTAGCGTAAATGTAAGGCACTTCTGCTTTGTACCAATTTTTTATGGTGCCGCTTTTTCCACCAACAGCCAGCAGCTTAAACAATCGCTTGGAAGGAATCGTCTTATAAATTTTACTCCATACGTGTACAATGCTGCGCGGTGTAAATAAATTGAATCGGGATAAACCAGAGCCATCTACCCATTGAGGTGCATCAGGCACATCGGTCAGTAGTTGCTTGGTAGCATATCGGATAGCAATTTCCGGCTGCAAGGTGTCGCTCACTACGGCTGCACATTGCAACAATAATTGCTCGGCAATGTGATTGTCGCTTTCTACCATCATCACCTTGAGCAAACTATCTAGAGGTACACTGCGATAAATTTGCGCGTCTTTCGCGATGGGCTTCCAAATTACATCGACAGATCTTTTTAATGTATCACGAAGTAGAGAAGCAGTGAGCGCAGGAGAAAAGTGAATAGGCACGCTCCAGCGCGAACGGTTTTTTGCGCTTTGATAATGACGGAGTGTATTTGAATCGATGTCGCGAGTTACTTCCTCAGTGGAATGTACTTCAGTTTCTTCTAAAATGTACGGTTGAAAAAACGAAGGCTTAGCCACCAGCTTTCGATTCGCATTTTTTTGAATCGTCATTAAGTTGCCGTAGATAGAAACAGCCGATCGTTCGGGAGAATAACCAAAGGGATAATCATCCCACGACCAACCCGCGCCTAAGGCTGTCGTTTGAAAGTGACTGCAAGAAAGGTATAACTTCTGTGGAGAACTTTTTAAAAATGAAAATGCCCGATCATTTGTAAATACATCCGGATTCAGAAACGATGGATCGCCCATTCCCCATACCAACAACGAATCGTTTACGATTTTGTATTTGAAGGCAATAGCCGAATCACTCAATAATTTTAGGCTCGTATAAAGTGTGAAAATTTTAGTGTTCGATGCAGGCGTAAAATATTTTTGATCATTGTAAGCAATCAATGTTTTGTTCTCACTTGGGTCGTGCAATACAAACCCAACATGATCGCTGAATTTATTTTCAGTGAACTGCAATTGCTTTACCAATTGAGTACGAGGAGAACAGCAGATCAACAGACTTATTATGCCTATCCAAAAAACGAGCCGCATTACTTTTTGTCGGATAGATAGCGTTCTACTAACACGTGCCGGTGATGTGTTTCGTGCCCTGCAATGATGAAGCCCATTCCGACAACGGATAATTCGTTATTATTCGCGAGGCCTTTGCGTGTCAGCATTTCAGGTGTAAAGCCTTCAAATAAATCGATTGTGGAGGCACGCAGCCGAGCCATTTCATCGGCAATTTTTTTTAAGCTACGCCCACCGGCATTGGCTTGCGGAGCGTAGTCATTTTCTTCAAATCCTGCCAAAGGTGTTTTGTCATTTCGCGCGAAGCGCAGCGCCCGATACGCAAAGATTCGCTCCGAATCGATCATATGGCATAGCAACTCTCGCACCGTCCACTTACCATCGGCATATCGATAATCAGCTTTTGATTCAGGGATGCTGTGCGCTATTTCAGACATGCGGTTGCCCGATAC
The DNA here is from genome assembly GCA_044228465.1 of Cyclobacteriaceae bacterium. Lineage (GTDB taxonomy): Bacteria > Bacteroidota > Bacteroidia > Cytophagales > Cyclobacteriaceae > ELB16-189. The sequence continues at coordinate 8,502 of JBGAUU010000079.1, read as the reverse complement.
ACGCAATGCCTGAATCAGATCTGTTTCTTCGACTTGTTTAATGTAGTTCTTATAAGAGTGCGGAATGCTTTCTAAGTTTAACAGCATGGCAAATGGATTAGAAGTCGGTAAATAATTTGTCGGGCAGGGTTTCGCTTACCTTTACATTTTTCGGGCCACCATTGTCAGAACGATCGGCAGACAGAAGTACGTTGCCATATTTTTGATAATTATCCCACGGACGAATGAAGTTGGCTGTGTCTTGTTTGGCATCATTGAAGTATGCCCAATGTTTAATCATTTTATCTTTAATGCCAACATATAGTTTGTATTTGTTTTCTGGAGTGTTTCCTACATTGGAAAAGGTAAGTTGAAGAATATTATATCGCTCATTTTTCAGGGTATCCTCGCCCAGATAAATAAGCTTCACTCCTGTATCTTTTAATTTGAATGGCATGGTAAGCCAATACGAATCGTTGATCCAAATGCTCTTGGCACGTTCCAACAGTTTTTTCACTGTGTCAGCTTCGGTTAGTTCGACACCATGAAATTTTACGCGTCCTTCTCCGGTGTTGATATTCACCAGATAAATAGAACTATCACCAGGCGACTCAATGCGCACACGTCCGGTATGTTTATCCCATGTTAAATCACGCTTGCCAAAAAAATTCCAGGAGATAAATCGTGTTTTATCCCAGTTTTCGCGCCCACCCATGGCAGCCATAATGCTATCGGCCAACTGAATGGCAGCAGGATCGGAATTAGCCAAGTCAAAACCGGGAGCGGCTGGGTTTAAATCGCCCAGCGTCTTTTCTTTTGGAGTACAGCTCGATAGCAGCGCAAGTACAACAACGAGGTAGGAGAGTGTTTTCATAAGTGGTTTGGTAGATTAGTAAATGAAACAAAACATGACCAACTACAATGGGTGAAGGTAAACAAAATATGTTTTCAATGGTCAAATGAGGAAAGGTTTTAACTTGCATGCGCAAATTCTTTATTTATGAAAGTACTAAGAGTGTTCGCCATTTTAGTTTTGATTTCAGGGTCTACAGCCGCTTTAGCACAAAAAGAACGAGAAGCGTATCAGCCTGAAGAGCCTATTGTGATTGATGGAAAGACCGATGAATGGAAAACCGATTGGTTGCTCGATCAGGATGGAAAGTTTTTGTATAACATTGCCAATGATGCGGACCATTTATATTGGAGAATAAAAGTTTCAGATGACCTCACACAGCAGAAAGTGGCCTTGTATGGTTTGTTTGTGAAGTTTGATTTAAATGGAAAAAAAAGAGGGAAGCTTGGAATTAAATACCCGGTGGGCAAAGATCCTTTTGAGTTGAAAAAAGAACCGGAGCCACTGCCACAAGATTTATCCAGTCGTATTGCAGCTAAGAAGCAATTATTAACAGAGGTAGATGTACTCGAATTATTAGGACTTACCAAGGAATCAATTGTTTCCAGCCGATTGGGTTTGATGAACGGAATCGAAGTCTTAATGACTGTTACCGAAGATGGATCTTATGTTTATGAAGCAAAAATTCCTTTCAAGGCATATAAAATAAAAAAGGAAGATGTATCTGTAATCGGGTTTACTGTTGAAACAGGAAAAATGGAGCTTTCGCGAAATGGCCCGGTTACTCCTAACAATGGACAGAGCCCTCGCTTCGGACAAACCAGTTTTGGAACATACCACCCCCTTTCCTCACCAGCTTATATGTGGGTAGCCGTGAAGTTGCGATAAGAGCAATCACTGCTTGATGATTTTCTATGGATTGAACGATCAAATGTAAATAATTCCTATTTACTTTGAAATACAAAGTACTTTTATTTCGTTGACAACTTCATCATTCATTTAAAAGTCTAATTATGGAAATAGAAAATACCAACTCTGGCAAGAAGGATCTTGATCACTCCAAGCGATTTCTGACAGGCTATGTTTTACTGATCGTATCATCAATCGTTTATGTTATAGTAGAAAACATCAATACCGAGAAGCTACAATCTTCTTTTTCTTTGTTTGTAGTTCACTATGTGATTGCTATCGCCTATTTGTTATACCTGTATCACCATAATGAGTTTGGCATCATCAAGAGCTTTCGCAAAAAGACCATTGACAAAACTATTATCCTAACAAATCTCTTTCTCATTAGCGCCTACGCATTAAACAAAGACATCACAGTTTTTGAAGATTCGGTAGAATGGTATTGTGTGTATTTGGTAATTGCATCCATTGTGTTGTTAAGTTTTCGCTTTTTCACCGACTTGCCTGAAGGGGTGAAGCGACTGCAGGCATTTTTTCTAGGCTGTGCCATGGTTTTATACCTGTATATGACTTTGTATGTATTGATGTTTATGCCGGCAGGAGCGATCGGCCTGATTGCATTAGGTATTGGCGGCCACATTTTTGTGCCACTGATTTTGGTAGTATGTTGTTTGAAGGTCATTCAGTTTCGGTTTAATAGAATTGAACTGATTTGGTTGGTGATGGGATCGCTTTGTGTGATACTCGCTTCTATTGTATTTGTGGTGGAATGGAGAAAGAGAATAAATACGATCGAAAAATTTGCCAACCAAACAGTTCTCAATCCTAATACAGATTTGCCAATTTGGATTCGTGTGGGACAAACTATTCCCAACGATTGGATTACGCACCGCATTCTTAAATCAAATTTAGTCTATAGCACTCGCACAGATCGATGGGGTGGCTGGGATTTTCTGCCGTCAAGGGCATCGTGGGATGAAGCCCGAAAGCATGACCCGCTTGTTTACATCGCCAGTTTTAGTGCGACTATTTCTCTAAGCCGCGAGGAACGTGTGAATATTTTAAGAATACTTTCAGATTCGAGACACCGATCGAATGAGCGCTTGTGGACTGGCAAAGATTTAAGTATCCCTTATATTGTTTCAGATATTGATGTGTATCCACACTTACGATTGGCATACACCGAAAAATATCTCAACATACGCAACTTGGGACTTGCGCGATGGAATGGCAATACACAAGAAGCCATCTTCACATTTCAATTGCCGGAAGGCTCTGTTGTTACTTCGCTTTCGTTGTGGATTGAAGGAAAAGAAGAAAAGGCAATTCTCACCTCCAAACAAAAAGCAACCAAAGCATATCAGGAGATTGTTGGCGTAGAAAGACGCGATCCATCAGTTGTTCATTGGCAAGAGGGAAATACAGTGACAGTGCGCGTTTTTCCTTGCACCGTAAATGAAGAACGGAAGTTTAAAATCGGGATTACATCTCCCTTAGTGGTGGAAAACGGAAAAACGATTTACCGAAATATAACTTTTCAAGGACCAAATGTGAGTCGTGCTCAAGAGGTAATACGTTTTCGATTGATGAGTGGGGAAGAAAGTGTTGTGATTCCAAGCGGATTTGAAAAAGACGGTGAAGGGTTTTATAGACGCGAAGGTGCTTATGATGCTGAATTTACCTTGGCGACATCTACTCAGCCAATTCCACCCAGTAATCAATTTGTATTTCAAAATCATCTTTATAAGATTGAAGAATACACACCCATCTATCAACCACAGGCTATTAAAAAACTTTACCTGGATTTAAACAATAGCTGGACAAAAGACGAATTGGGCGAACTACTCAAGTTTGCAAAGCAGCGGGAGGTTTTTGTGTATCGCCATGATTCGTTTATTCAATTAACACCAAAAAATCAGTCGATAGCTTTTGAATTAATGAAACGAAACTATTCATTGTTTCCATTTCATTTGATAAAGGATTCAAATCAAAGTTTAGTTGTTACAAAGGGCCAAACGGTTTCACCACATCTCAGCGATTTTAAGAAAAGTGAATTTGCCAAAGCCATGGAGAAGTATTTTTTGGATAACCGAAAGTCCCTTGTTTACAACTTAGGCGTAGAAACATCCGCTTATGTTCGCTCGCTTCGCGAGTTACGCGCATTTGAATTTTTACACGGCTCTATTGACGATTTGAGTAAATTATTGAGTGAAAACAAATTTGTAGCAACTCAAGAAGATAACAATCAAACCATCATTCACGATGCTGGGATTGTTATCCGGAAGGAACCGATAAGTGATACAACTATCGCCAGCAATGCGCCCGATCACTTGGCGCGTTTGTTTGCCTACAACAATGTATTACGTAAAGTAGGAAGAAACTATTTCAACGATGACTTTATTAATCAGGATTTAGTAGATGAAGCTTCTACTGCGTATGTCGTTTCTCCGGTGTCGAGTTTGATTGTATTAGAAACAACTAAAGACTATGAACGCTTCGACATCAAAGATAGTGACAACAGCCTGAAGAACGCTGCTAAGCAATCGGATGGAGCGGTGCCCGAGCCGCACGAGTGGGCTTTGATTATTATTGCGCTTTTAGTTGTGCTTTACTTCAAATTCTATCACACACGCTCTTCATGAATTTAAACGTAGCCCTTGAATTTCTTCGGCAGCCTCATCGCAAGCTTTTAGTGATATTGTTATGCTTTTGTGTGGTCGGTGCGGTAGCCGCATTACCGCTATGGTATGTAATGACCACCAATTGTTTGATCGGCATATGCCTTGTGCCATTTGTAGTCTACACAACTGGCCCTGCAAGGTTCAATGGATTTGCCCTAGCGGGAGTTATTGCTTTTGGAATTTTGTCGATGATGTATCACCATAAAGTGTTTTACTTTTTAACAGTGGCATTGTTCGTTGTATTCTTACTCGATTTTTTTGTGGGCAAGGTGACAGGATTAATTTATTTCCTGATCGTATTCATGTCGCCTGTGTTTTATCAGGTGTCTGTTATTTTGGGTTTCCCGATTCGTTTACTGCTAAGTAGTTGGACGGGCTTCATTTTAAAGTCTGCCGGAATGCAAGTGGAGGTATTAGGTAATATGATCTGGATTAATGGTGCCGATTTTTCGGTTGATGAAGCTTGTATGGGCTTAAATATGCTAGTGATTTCGTTATTGCTCGCTGCATTTATGATCGCACAACGCCTTCGATCGCAGCAGAGAGATATGAATTTTGTTTATATGATGTTATTTTTCTCACTGGTTTTTGCGCTCACCGTTCTTTCCAATATGATGCGCATCATTTTGTTAGTCATATTTCAACTTCTTCCCAATAACCCTTGGCACGAAGTGGTGGGAATACTATGCCTGTTGGCTTACGTGATTCTGCCGGTTTATTTTTTAAGCAAGTGGTTTGCATCGCGCGTAGGAATGTCGATTAATAAAGCATCGAATCTTGTTATGATTTCGCGAACTCAAAAAAGCTTCGTAATCGTGGTGACTTTGTTTGTCGTGTGTTGTGGTTTTGTGTTGAATCCTGATCGTAAGGAAGCATCTATCGAGCACGCTACTGTTGCTTACCGCCAATTACCCGTTGAAAAGATGCCGGGAGGTATATCAAAAATAACGACTACAGATCTGTTGCTGTATGTAAAACCAATTCCGGATTTCTTTTCGATGGAACACACCCCACTGCTTTGTTGGAAAGGAAGCGGTTATGAATTTAAAAGCATTCGAAAGGAGGTTGAGGCTAATTATGAAGTGTATCGTGGCGTATTGAAAAAGGGCAATGATTATTTGTACACCGCATGGTGGTACTTTAATGGCACCAACGCTACCACCGATCAGTTTGTCTGGCGCACAGATATGCTCAAGGGAGCCAACCGCTATTGCCTCGTCAATATTACTTCGAAAGAGGAAAAGGTGCTAAGTGTGTATCTGGACCAGATGATCAATAAGAAACAAATAAGTCTACGATAAGTAATTCGTTATTATCTAGCCAAAGCAACCGTTTGCTTGTACCTAAAACAATCAGCTACATGATCATTCACCAAGCCGCATGCCTGCATGTGCGCGTAAATCACTGTGCTGCCTACAAACTTAAACCCGCGCTTGATCAAGTCTTTGCTTAATGCATCCGACTGGGGTGTGGTGGCCACAACTTCCTTCAATGACTTACGCTTGTTTACAATCGGCTTTCCACCCACAAACTGCCAAATGTAACGATCAAAGCTGCCAAACTCCTTTTGTATTTTTAAAAATTGCTTCGCATTATTCACAGCAGCATAAACTTTCAGACGATTCCGAACGATTCCCGGATCGAGCAATATTTTTTCAAGCCGAGCTTCGGTAAATCGCGCAACCTTGGCGGGATCGAAATCGGCAAACGCTTTGCGATAGCCTTCTCTTTTTTTTAAAATCATCGACCAGCTCAGCCCCGCCTGCGCACCTTCCAAGATTAAGAATTCAAAATGAATCCGATCGTCATGCACTGGCACGCCCCATTCTTCATCGTGGTAGCGAATGTACTGATCAAACCCGAGACACCAGGAGCATCTGATTTTTTCGGTCATTGTAATTTTATTTTTGATTGTCATGATTTGTTCCTTGATTTGAGTTGTGTTTGACGAAGAATCATCCAAAAAGAAAATCAGGCTTACGCCAACTGTTGCATTCGCTAAGATACAACAATACTGTGCCTACCAGGAACGCTCGCATCGAGAAGTTAAAAACAAATTATTTGATTATGGTTTGTATGCCAGCGAGGTAGATGATTTGATTTCTAAGTTAATTGTGGAGGGCTTTCTAAATGAAGAACGTTTTGCGAAAGCATTTACCGGAGGAAAGTTTAGAATTAAAAAGTGGGGACGCTTAAAAATACAGCAAGAGTTAGAAATGCAAGGGCTCACCAAACGATGTGTAGCCATTGGTCTTAAAGAAATTGATTCTTCTGACTATCGAAAAACACTAAAAACACTTATTCAAAAAAAGTCCGCTCAGACCACTGAACAAAACCAATTCAAACGAAAAAACCTGATAGCACGCTATGTCATTAGCAAGGGTTATGAACCCGAGATGGTGTGGGAGATGCTTAAGGAGGAATAACTTTGGAAATCGAGACTTCGCGTCTTCGTGCCTTTGTGGTGAAAAAAATTTACGAGAGCGCAATTACTTCTGCTCCTTTCGGGTTGAGTAAATAAGAATTAACCAGATTTTGCACGACACGATTTTCTTTTCCTGGTTTGATAAAGTTTTTAGCTCTCTCTAAGTTGAGTACGGCTTCGTCTTTATGAAAGAATCCGAAGCCCAGATAACTTCCATTCTCTACCAATACCAACGACTTTTCTTCTGCTTTGCGCCCCTGACCGATAATTGCCACGGATTCGCCTCCTTCAAAAAACGAGTCGATGGATTTTTGCGCACGCTTATTATACTTCTTGGCGGATTCGATTCCCTGACACGCTCCTTTGCATGCACCCGTTTGGTGACTGAAGCAAAGTCCTTTCGCTAACTGAAGTCCGCTTAACTTAGGACACAATTCAAACTCTTTCACTTTTTCCCACATAAAATTCCACGCATCGCCTTTCGAGCTGAACGTAATCAGTGGCTTGGTTCCTTTACTAATAATGTTGATGCCGAATCGTAAGTAGCCATTGCGATCTTCATAATCAAAAATGCCCCACTCCTCCACTTTATATTTCTGTGCCAAATTGTATTTCGGCCACAGCCTGCGTATTTCCTGTGATTCCAAAATCAAGGCAATCAAATCGCTGCCGGTGAGTTCGTAGGTGATGTTATGTATTTCGTTACGGATGTTAGATCGGTTCCACTCGCGTGCTTCTCCTGTAAAATGTCCGGCAATACGCTTTTTAATGTTTACCGCTTTGCCTACATAAATCACTTGCCCGTGGCCATCTAAAAAATAATACACTCCCGCTTTGGCAGGAAGCTTATCAAAATCTTCTTTGTTTAGATTGGGTGGCAAAATCGTTTCGCCCGAATTTCGCTTGAGTGCTTTGGCAATGATACCACTGTCATCACGCTGGAGTAAGATGGAAAATATTTTTGCGGTAGCATGGGCATCGCCACCGGCTCTGTGACGGTCAGGTATACGAACCCCAAGACTTTCAGCGAGCCGTCCAAGGCTATAAGATTCAAGTCCCGGAATAATTTTCCGACTCAGTCGAACGGTACATAACTTTTTGGTTTGCCAGTTGATGCCAGCACCATCAAACTCCTTTTTGAGAAAACTGTAATCAAAGTGCGCGTTGTGCGCCACAAAAATCCGATCCTTCAGCCAGCTATGAATTTCTTCGGCCATCTCTTCAAAGATGGGTGCATCTTCCACCATTTGAGAAGTTATTCCTGTAAGGCCGGTGATAAAGTGCGGAATCTTTCTCCCCGGATTTAGAAGTGTACGAAAATTATCGGTAATCCGTTTGCCATCATGGTGATAGATAGCAATTTCTGTGATGCGATGATTATCCGCGTAGCCTCCCGTGGTCTCAATATCAACAATCGCGTACATAAGGCGGCTAAGTTACTGTTTGATTAATGCACATAAAAGTGGAAATTGAAATCAAATTTTAGAAATGAACATTATCCTGCGCTTCTTATTAAATGGTTTGGCCGTTTTGGCTACTGCCTTTCTGATACCGGGGGTGGTTGTCACCGATTATCAAACAGCATTGCTAAACGCTTTGGTTATGTCTTTTGCCAACTTCATTATCAAGCCGCTTTTAATTTTGTTCTCTATTCC
>JBGAUU010000078.1:0-21491 GCA_044228465.1 Cyclobacteriaceae bacterium | reverse complement strand
ATTTAGTTTCGACCGTTGTGTCGAATTTTTATTACGCTCCCCAAAAGAGATATTGCATTCCGTGGCGGAGGGAAAGGTATACAAGGCTATCTCATTGCCCAGCATTGTTGCTTTGACAGAAATAAGTTTTAATAATCTCCATTTAACTATTCGGATATTAAATGCCGGGCCAAAATTTAAGGATCAAATTCTGGTCGAAGAATATGTTAGTCAATGGTTTGATTTGTATACGGACTTAAAACCATTTTATGCAATGGCAAATAATGATAAGTTGCTAGGCCCTTTAGTCGAACAATTCTACGGGTATCGCATTGTTGGTCAACCGGATTTATTTGAATCATTGGTTTGGGCGGTAATTGGGCAACAAATCAATCTGTCATTTGCATACACACTTAAACAACGTTTTGTGGAATCGTTTGGATATCGAGAGATAGCACAGAATAAAACCTTTTATTTATTTCCTAAACCTGAAGAGGTGGCAAAATTAAATGATGCTGATTTACTGCCATTACAGTTCTCGAAGCAAAAGAGTAAATATGTGGTGGAGATTGCAAAGGCATTTGTAAACCAAGAAGTTTTCAAAGAGTCCATTGCGAAGTTGCCGTTTGAAGAGGCGAAGGAAAAACTGATGTCCATCAAAGGAGTGGGTAATTGGACAGCTAACTATGCACTAATGAAAACCTTTCGGTACCCCAACGCATTTCCCCTAGAAGATGCTGGTGTGCATAACGCCATCAAGAACTTAAAACGAATGAAAGAAAAACCAACACTTGATCAGGTCCTAAGAATTTTTAAAAAATACAAAGGATGGGAAGCGTATGCCACACTTTATCTCTGGAAAAGCCTTTAAGCACTTTTTACTTCGATACGAAAAGTAGTTCCGTTATTTTCATCGGAGGACTTCACGAATATTCTCCCCTCATGGTAAAGTTCAATGATTCGCTTTGCAAGAGCAAGCCCTAAACCCCATCCTCTTTTTTTAGTGGTGAAGCCTGGTTTAAAAACATTCGGAATAATCTTTTTCGGAATTCCTTTTCCTGTGTCAGAAATATCAATCAATACTTTGCTGTCGCTGCCGCGCAATATTTTGATGGCAATTGTACCTGTGTTTTCCATCGCATCCACCGCATTTTTACAAAGATTCTCAATTACCCATTCAAAAAGAGGCGCATGCACCTGCGCTTTTATTGTTTCGGATAAGGTGTAAACTTCTATTTTAACTTTGGACGACAAGCGTGGTTGTAAATAGCCAACAACATTATTCACTAATTGAAAGATGTTTTCCTCCTTCAAGGTTGGTGTTGAACCTATACTAGAAAAACGCTCCGTTACCATTCGTAACTTGCGCACATCTTTATCAAGTTCTTCCACAAATCCACGGTTGCGTAAATCGGGATCATCGCGGAGTACTTCTACCCAGGCCATCAGCGATGAGAGAGGTGTGCCAATTTGGTGAGCCGTTTCTTTCGCTAAGCCAACCCATACCCGATTCTGTTCGGCTGTTTTAGAATAATTGAAGGCGAGGTAAGAGATGAAACCGAAAATAGCCAGGATGGAAGTTTCCACGTACGGAAACACAATGAGTTCAGCCAATAGAAAAGAGTTTTTATAATACACTTTTTGCACGGCAAACGTGCCTTCGTTGCCAGCCCCTTTGAGAATGATATCAATCGGTGGGTAGGACTCCTTCATTTCGGCCAAGACATCTTGCAACACAGATTCTTTTTTTTCTTTACTCCACTTGGGGTTGATGTCTATATTTTGATGCGAGATGATGCGCCCTTTTTCATCCACTAAAATGGTGGGAATCGAATTGTTTTTGAAAATGATTTCTTCTGTAATGAATAAGATTTCATTTCCATTGTCATTGATGGTGTATTCCAGTGCTTTGGCAAAAAGTTTGACTTGATTTTTTTCGCGTTCTTTTAATTGTTCTACCAGAATATTTGTAAAAAGGATGGTCCCCACACTGATAATCAGCGACACGGCCAAAATGATCCATTTCAAATTGGTGTTGTCTTTGTAAAACTCCATCGATGCTGAGAGGAAGAGGAGCTTGGCATAGCATGAATATAAATAAAAAATCCGGATAGATCATATCCGGATTTTATTCTTGATGATGAGTATCGCTAGGATTTCATAAAGAACCACTTCGCCAGCACTTTCCAGCTTACTTTGGTTCCGGTCATTAAAATACCTACACGGTAAATGCGACCAGCAATCCAGGTGGTGAATAAGAAACCGCCAATCAAAAGAACCATAGAGAGAATTAACTCCCAAGTGGGAACGTCAAACGCAATTCTACCCACCATGGCAACTGGGGATGTAAATGGAATAATCGATAGCCAGAAACTGACGGGGCCATGTGGGTCTCTTAGAATAAACATGAAAAGACCGAAATAGCCAATCAACAACGGCAGCGTAATGGGAAATTGAAACTGCTGCGATTCTTGCATGGATTCAACGGCAGAACCAACGGCAGCGAATAGGGCTCCATACAACAGATAACCGCCCATAAAGTAGAAGACAAAAACAAAAGCAATTTTACCAAATGGAATCTGACTCAAGTTACCGAGCACTTCATTGATTTGTTTATCCTGTTGATCGATTGCTTGCTTGACATCTTCATCACCCACTTGTTTAGCCACTTCTTCCATCGCTTGCTTTTGTGGCATCTTAAGACCGAAATATCCTAGTACCCCAGATGATAACACAGTAATCAAAATAATCCAGATAGTGAATTGAACTAATCCTACGGAGCAGATTTCAATAATTTTTCCCAACATCAATTGGAATGGCTTCACCGATGAAACGATCACTTCTACAATCTTTGAAGTTTTCTCATCGATTACACCTTGCATGATTTGTATACCATACACGAGCACAAACATGTAAATGAGAATTCCAAGAACGAAACCCAACCCGTAAAGAATACCAGAATTACTCGATTTTTCTTCACCCGATTCGGAGATGTTAATTTGCTTTAGATTAACACTAACCTTAAGGCTCTTCAAGGTCTCTTTATCAATTTTGTAGGCTTCTAATTTCAAATCTCTGATTCGATCTTGAATAATAGATTCCAATCCACCTACTTTTTCAATGCTTGGATTTTCTTTGGTGTAAATAATCATTCCTTCCGGTTTGTTGATATCAAAAGGAGGGATGTACAGCAGCGCGAAATCTTTTGTTTGTTTATAAGCATCTTTGGCCTTATCGATGCTCAAAGAAAGAGGCACGAAATTATACCGCTTTGTATTTTCAAAAATAAACTTACCGCTTTCATCGACCACTTGTACTGTATCTGCTTTTGCGGATTCAGCTTCCTTTTTCATGATGTAAACCAATACGCCAATGATGGCCGGAAATATCAATGGCACCAATATCGTTGTAATGAGAAAGGTTTTTTTTGAACACGAGTCAAAAATTCTCGCTGGATGATCAACCAAATTTTATTCATACAATGTTATGTCTTGGAGTGGATTGAATTAAACTTCTTGAAGATGTTTGCGCAAAGCATCATCACCATCGGCTTTTACCAAGCCAATGAATATGTCGGCCATCGTAGGCAGCTTTTCCTGAAAGCTGTATACTTCTGTAATGTCAATCAAATCTTTGATTACCTGATTGCCCTTAATGCCATCAGCTGCCTTTAATGTAGTTGAGAAAAGATCATCCTCTATGCGCGTCTGACTTTTTACTTCATACTTTTCGGAAGGCAGCGTAAAATGATTTCCACGATGTTCGATTAAAAACGTATTCGAGCGATATTGCTCTTTTACTTGCTTCTTAGATCCTTCCAAATCTTTTTGAATTTATTGATCAGCGCAATGTGATCGCACAACGATTCTACCGTTTCCATCCGGTGAGTGGAAAAGATAATCGTGCTTCCGTTTTCTTTCAGCTCCAGAATTTTCTCTGTGATTAACTGAGCATTCACCGGATCAAATCCGGAGAACGGCTCATCCAAAATAATCAACTTGGGTTCGTGCAATACGGTGCTAATGAATTGCACCTTTTGCGCCATCCTTTACTTAGGTCTTCTACCTTTTTATGCCACCAGTCTTTGATTTCAAATTTCTCTAACCAAATTTTAATTCTGGCCATGGCATCTTTACGGCTCAAGCCTTTCAATTGTGCAAGGTAGAGCAGCTGTTCTCCCACCTTCATCTTTTTGTACAGGCCGCGCTCTTCGGGCAGGTAGCCAATAATTTCGATGTGACTTGGCTTTAGTTTCTCGCCAAAGATCAAAATCTCTCCACTATCGGAATTGATGATTTGGTTGATGATTCGGATGAGGGTAGTCTTTCCGGCACCATTGGGGCCGAGCAAGCCAAAAATGGTTTTTTCCGGAATGGTGAGACTTACATTGTCTAAAGCTTTATGTTCGGCATAAACTTTAGTGACATTTTTTGCAATCAATGCTTCCACAGAGGTAGGGTTTTTGTGTATTAGTGCCAAAAATAAGAATGAAATTACAAACCTGAGAAACTAAATCAGGTTTGGGCAGCCGAACAAATTAGTTGGCTTCTTTAAACGATTTTGCCCATGGATACGTCCAAATCAAAGGTAAGGGCGCCTTTGGCATTTTAGAATAGGCAGCATTGGCGTATTTGTTTTCACCAATCTTTTTAAGGCTTTTGCTTAGATTGATACTGCACAGCCAAAGAGTCATTAATATGCTAGTACAGGGTGCTCTCATCGGGCAATTGAATCGTTGGGTGCCTGACCTACGCTGCCAATAATATGGTTGCCGGAAGTTGGTTTATTCGAGAAATCAAAAACATATTTCCAAACCCAACATCGGCAAGTACAACTTTTGAGCGTGCGAGTTAGTTTGTTTTGCATTTACGGTGCCCATGTATCTGCTTTGATGTAGAAGGTGTCATGGTAACCGCCTTGTTCTCGATTCAAGAACTGTAAGACACATTTACATCAGCATTGCCGGTAATAATCTTAAGTTTTTCAACCGCGCTAAACCCGATAAGTCAATGTTGGCGTTTCCGAGTCCGTAATCCAGATTGAGCGTGTAGGGTGTTTCTTCGGTAAGATATACTTTCCAAAATTTGTCGCTGCGCTTTTCATCGCCACCAAACACTTGATATGAAATTTTTTGGCCAACTCCTTTTTGATCTTGTTCTTCCAGCGAGAGCTTCACCATGCAAGTCGAGCCCTTCACTTCATTGCTGAAAGAATGTGAATATTGTTCTAAATCCTGATTGCTGTAAATGGTAAGAAAATCGTGGTTTTGGCTGGGGCGAATAAAGCAATTGCCTGATTTTGACTTTAAGCAAAGATCAACACGCTTGCAGTTAGCGGTATTTTCCACTGAAAATTGCTTCTTAACCTGGGCTACGCTGACCAGGCTGAGGCTACTAAAAATAAGAATTGCTGCTTTTACCATTCTTTACTTTTTAGCGGGCTTATTTTACTAGTTGGAGCAAGCGGTTTTGAGCAAATTCCACCTAAAAAAATAACCCGTAATAGGTCTTATACGGGTTACTTTTAAAATGGTTTTATGAATTTTCGCTATCCGAAATATTCTTTCATTCGCTCAAAAAATCCTTTTTCGTTTGCATCGGGGTGTGGCTGAAAATTAACCGAATTCCGGAGGCTTTCCAGCTTTGCTTTCTCATCACTGGATAGCTTTTTAGGCGTCCATACATTAATGTAAATGAGCTGATCCCCAGTGCCATAGCCATTAATGTCCTTCAATCCTTTTCCGCGTAAGCGTAAGATTTTTCCACTTTGGGTACCCGGATCAATTTTGATGCGCACTTTGCCTCCAATGGATGGAACTTCTACGGAAGTGCCTAAAACAGCATCAATAAAGCTAATGTGTAAATCGTACACAAGGTTGCTACCATCGCGCTTTAGCTCTTTGTCTTCGGTTTCTTCCACCAAAATGAGCAAATCGCCCGGTACACCACCGCCCGGTGCTTCATTACCCTTGCCCGACATAGAAAGTTGCATGCCTTCGCTTACCCCGGCCGGTATTTTTACCGTAATCAAATCTTCTTTAGAGACGAGTCCGGAACTGTCGACTCCCGAGGGCTTTTTATCTATCATTTGTCCGGCCCCATTACAGGTAGGGCAGGTGCTGGCGGATACCATCTGACCCAGCATGGTGTTCACCACTTTGCGTACCTGACCACTGCCCTGGCAAGTATTACATGTTTTGAAAGTAACACCCTCAGCCCTCACCAAGCGGTTTACTTTAATCTTCTTCTCTACGCCATTCGCGATTTCTTCTAAGGTTAGCTTTAGCTTGATGCGCAGATTGCTGCCTTTCCGCTGCTGGCGCGAGCGACTGCCACCGCCACCAAAGAAGCTATCAAAAGGGCTGCCACCGCCACTACCGAAAATATCTCCAAATTGACTGAAGATATCGTCCATGTTCATTTCATGGGAGCTGTAGCCACCACCACCACCCGGGCGGTTGTGACCAAAGCGATCGTATTGAGCGCGTTTATTTTCGTCACTCAATACTTCGTAGGCTTCAGCGGCTTCTTTAAATTTCTCTTCCGCCTCTTTATTGCCCGGATTTTTGTCCGGGTGAAACTGAATAGCGGTTTTGCGGTAGGCTTTTTTAATCTCCTCGGCCGTAGCACCCTTGCTGACACCTAATATTTCGTAAAAATCTCGTTTTGCCATTTTGTTTGGAATTAAACAGGAGTTGAAAAATTAACTTCCAACAACAACCTTCGCGAAGCGAATTACTTTGTCGTTGAGTAAGTATCCTTTTTCCACTGCGTCTAAAATCTTCCTTTCAATTTTTCATCCGGGGCAGGTACTTGGGTGATGGCTCTCATGCAGATCGGGATTGAAATCCGAACCTTTTTTTTATTTCCATCGGTTTGACACTATATTGTTCCAGTGTTTTCTTGAACTTATTTTTAATCGTGAACCCTTCGGCTTCCCTCTTTATCATTTTTTCTTTAAATGATTTTCCTGCACGCTCAAAGTCGTCCATCACCGGAAGTAGCGCGCTTAGATAACTGCTCCATGGCCGACTGGATCATCTCCAACTTTTCTTTGGAAGACCTGCGTCTGGAAATTATCGAATTCTGCATACAGACGTATGTATTTATCTTTGGCTTCTGCCAATTCGTCTTGCAGTTTTTCAAAGGATCGGGTTTATCTTCTGTTTTTCAGCGGAGCAGGCTCCGCGCTTTGTGTGGTGGAACTGCCAGTTTCAAATCGCTTGGTTTTCTAATTCTGTTCCGGATGTATGCTATTTTCCATGATAGTCTCTTAATGCTTGCAAATGACAAGAATTTTGCCAATAGTTGAATTTGTGTCAGAATGGCGTTCTGAAATTTATTTTAATGCAATGTCCGCGTCAGATCCCTTCACCCTGAGATGCCCTGGTTGGTCAGTGAGGAAATGAAGACAGAAGGAATGCCGATGGGTAACTCTTTCTTTAAAGCATCTTTTAACTCCTGATCCAGAAGATCTGATTTGGTGATAGCGAGCAGACGCTTTTTATCGAGTAACTCGGGGTTGTACTTCTTGAGCTCGTTGAGCAAAATGTCGAACTCCACCCGAATGTCTTTGGCATCAGCGGGCACCATGAAAAGCAACAACGAGTTGCGCTCAATGTGTTTGAGGAAGCGAATACCCAATCCCTTTCCTTCGGCCGCCCCTTCTATAATACCGGGTATATCGGCCATTACGAATGATTGGCTATCGCGATAAGCAACAACTCCTAAATTCGGTGTTAGTGTGGTGAAAGCGTAATCGGCAATTTTAGGTTTAGCAGCCGACACCACTGATAGTAAAGTAGATTTACCTGCATTCGGGAACCCCACTAAACCGACATCGGCCAATAAGCGAAGTTCTAAGATAAACCACTCATCAATGCCGGGTTCTCCTGGTTGTGCGTGTTGGGGTGCCTGATTGGTAGGCGTAGCAAAATGAGAATTGCCTTTGCCACCACGACCACCTTGAGCAAGAATGATTTCCTGACCATCTTCTGTGATTTCACAGACGATCTCACCGGTTTCTGCATGTTTGGCAACGGTGCCGAGGGGCACATCGAGAATGATGTCTTTACCGAAGGCACCCGTCATGTTTTGACCCATGCCGCCTTGCCCATTTTCGGCAAAAATATGTTTGCGATACTTGAGATGGAGCAAGGTCCATTGCTGTGCGTTGCCGCGCAAAATGATATGCCCACCGCGTCCGCCATCGCCACCATCCGGTCCTCCTTTTTCAATAAACTTCTCCCGATGAAAATGCAGGCAGCCTGCACCGCCATTGCCGGAACGTGCATTAAATTTTACGTAGTCAATGAAATTTGGATTGGACACGTTAGTGGGTTCAAGTGAGCGAAGCGAGCAAGACCCAAGATCTTGACGGCTGAATTACTTATCTAATACTTTACAGATGTTTTCAAAAATGGTATTCACTTCTCCGATGCCGTGAACGGTCACCAATCTCTTTTGACTTTCGTAGAAGGGCAATACGTGAATGGTTTTTGTGAAATATTCGGTAATGCGTTTGTTTAATTTTTCTTCCTCATCGTCTGCCCGGTTTTCAGTGGTTCTACGCTTGGCAATACGCACGCGCACTTCCGCTTCTGAAACATCTAAAGCAATGACATGGTGAATAGCTGAATTATTTTCTTTCATGAACTGATCCAATGCCTGCGCTTGTGGAACGGTGCGGGGAAATCCATCAAACAAAAATCCTTTGGCGTTCGGATTTTTATCCAACTCTTCTTTGAGCATGGCGATAGTAATTTCATCGGGCACTAAGGCACCACTATTCATAATTTCTTTTACTCGTTTGCCCAGCGGAGTATCGTTCTTGGTATGCCAGCGAAACAGATCACCCGTAGAGATGTGAACGAAGCCGTATTTCTGAATGAGTTTTTCACTTTGTGTTCCTTTGCCTGCACCCGGAGGGCCGAAGAGTACGAGATTTTTCATCTGTTGATAATTTTAAAGTCACCTATGATCGACTCATGATCGATTCGCTTTGCGAGTGACAATTTTACTTTATTTAGGTTTAAAGGGTAAGCAAGATACTAGATAATTAGTCTATTTTCTTGAATAAATCACGATAATTTCTGCCCAGCCCGTCATAATCCATTCCATAGCCCAATACAAACTCATCATTCAAATCAAACCCTACATACTTTACGTCTACATTTTTTTCGCGGGCAATTGACTTTCTTAGTAAACTAATGGCCTCTACTGATTTGGCTCCACGGTCTTTCAAATCGCTCATAATTTTTTCGAGTGTAAGCCCGGTATCAACGATGTCTTCTACAATCAAGACATCTTGGTTGAAGAGGCTATCCTCATGGCCAATTAATGTTTTCAATTGACCCGTGCTGGCGGTGCCGGAGTAAGATGAAATTTTTACGAATGAAACTTTGCAAGGCATATTCAAATGCTTCATCAAATCGGAAGCAAACATAAATGAGCCGTTAAGTATCGGTAATAAGATCGGACTTTTATCGTGATAATCCGCATTAATTTGCGCAGCCAGATTTGCTATTTTTTCTTGAATCTGTTCTGAGCCAATAAATTTTTCAAAATGGAGGTCTTTTATCTTCATTTTATTTTGGAGAGCGGCAAAGATACTATTCTTCTGCAAATCGGGTAGTGAAAATTGGAAGTTATGGGAAAGCAAAAAACTGCATCCGATTGAAATCAATCAATCTTTTTTTGATGCGTAGAATGGTTGATGATTTACTGCTCCGTATTTAAGCAATACAATTAGTAAGTGTCATCTAACGCAAAATTATTTTTTCGATTTTGCCACTTTCCTCTGGTGAAATCCGGAAACTCTACACTGGCACCATTTTGTTTAATGGACGTTTCAGATAATGGTGTAATCGCACTCCAGGTTACCGCATCGTACACATCTTGCGGTGGTACGATTTTGCGTTTAGCAGATTCAATAAATGCATTTAATACAAACCAGTCCATGCCGCCATGTCCGGCACCGGCCGCATCATTGCCATATTTTTTCCAAAGTGGATGATCATATTTTTCCAACCATTCTTTAGCATCATCCCAACGGTGCGCTTGTTTACTCTGGCCTTCCAGATAAACGGATTTATTGATGTCCATCCAAATTCCTTTAGTGCCCTGCACACGAAATCCGATCGAGTAGGGGCGAGGTAAATTTGTATCGTGTTGTAAGAGTATAGTTTCCTGATTACTTGTTTCAATCAGTGTGGAAACCACATCGCCTAATTTGAATTTTACCTTTGCATTCGGATGATTTTCACCACCCACTTTCACAATGTGCTCGTGTAAGCCACGCGCTTTGGTTGAATACGAAACTAATTTGGTAAAGCGATTGCCCCGATTGATGTTAGCCATCATGGCAATGGGACCGATGCCGTGCGTTGGATACAAATCGCCATTGCGATCTACCGAATGTTGCGTGCGCCATTGTGCTTCTGAAAATCCTTTTTCTCCAAACTCAACGCCTCCACCATAAGGAGAAATGCCATCATTGAATTTTACTTCGCGTAAGTCGTGTTGATAGCCACCTTGCAGGTGAATCAATTCGCCAAACATGTTTTGTCGCACCATGTTCATCACCGCCATCACATCGCGTCTGTAGCAAACATTTTCCAACATCATCAACGGCATGCCTGTTTTTTCGGAGGTGTTTACCAATTGCCAGCACTCGTCTACCGTCATACCCGTGATCACTTCGCAGCCTACATATTTTTTTGCGTTCATCGCATCTATGCACATCACCGTGTGCCATTCCCATGGAGTGGCAATGATAACTGCATCAATATCTTTGCGATCTAACAATTTTTTATAGCCATTGGGTCCATCTAAAATGACGTGTGGCTTAGGTTTGCCGGCAGTGGCCACTAAACCCAAGCTCATATCAATCATGCGTTGCTGCACATCACAGATGGCCACCACTTCTACATCTTTTCGCGAAAGCGCCAATTCTAAATGATTCTGACCACGAAGGCCCACACCAATAAAACCTAATCGTAATTTTTCATCGGCTGATGAAGTGAATCCGAAAGTTGGGAGCAAACTGGCACCCAGTGTAGCAGCGGCTGTTGTTTTAAGAAATGTTCTGCGGGTAGAATTCATAGGTTGCTGATTAGGTCATTTCAAACTTACTTATTTTTAGGTGAAGCTCTTTGGAGCATGCACTCAATTTTAATCTACAATTTTTTCATCAGGCATGTATACAGCGCAATCATGCTCTCGATGTCTTTCTTGTGCACTTTTTCATTGGGCGTATGTGGTCCCAACTCGGGCGCACCCACAAAACACCAATCGAATGGATAAGGGCTTCGTTGCAATTCGCCTCCATCGCTTGAGCCCATTCCCTCCACTTCCAGTTGATAAGGAATTTCATTCTCTTCCGCCAAGCGAATAATCTTATCGACAAAACTTCTGCGTGGAATATTCCGATCGCGCAATGAAATGGCAGCACCTTTGCCATGCTCCACACCTTCCGTTATCCACGTGATGTCGGAGATAAGCGCCTGACGCACGCCCCATTTTTTGTAAATGTAATCGGCCAGATAACCAACAGATCCTCCTCCATGTTCTTCCCAACAACTGAAAATAATTACTCCATCTTTTAGTGTCTCGGCTACTTTGAGTGCGTTGAAAATTCCCAACCGATTATCGAGATAAGCAGTTTCAATAAAATCTTCGCTTTCGCGGAAATCAATTTTGTAAGTGAGCGGTGTGCCGCGTTCAATCATCCGACCAAATTTGTAGAACGCATGATCTTCTTTATCAAATTCTAATTCGCATTCAATTGGACCAAAACGATCTTGGCCTACTAACTTAGTACCCATTTCAGCATCAGGACTTCCAATGGAAAGTAATTGATTGAAATAGCGCACTGTAAAGCCAATGCTATCCATGTGTGCAAAAATGGCGGTGCGTGGTTTCCCGAATTTCAATATCAAGCAGTCCTGAAATTCTTCACCCTCAATAATCGTGGGTTTACTTAACCAGTTTTTCTTCGCTTGTTTGATGTATTTCAACAAGAAATCTTTGAGAGGTTTTTCATGCCCCGAAGGAGCTTGCACCTCGCAGAGTTGTTTCAGCAAACTCCAATCTTCGCTGTTTTTGGTCGACTTTCTTTTTTCTTTTGCCATATTCTGCAACTTTATCTTAAATTTTGGACAGATAAAAGGTAAATTATGGATGTCTTCGTTTTGAATAAAGAAAACTCGGTGGCAAATCAGTTTTTGATCGAGCTACGGGATAAAAATATTCAGCAAGACCGAATGAAGTTTCGACAGAATCTGACGCGCTTGGGCGAAGTAATGGCTTACGAAATTTCGAAGAAATTGGCTTACCATCAAGTAGTTGTTGAAACACCGCTCAAAAAGACACATTCTTTTGCCATCAAACAACAACCGGTTTTGATCACGGTGCTTCGTGCCGGTCTGCCTTATTTTCAAGGCTTCTTAAATTATTTTGATCAGGCCGATAGCGGATTTATTGGTGCGTATCGCAAAGAAGGCGAGCAAGAACTCACCATTCAACTCGACTATCTGGCAACTCCTTCTTTACAAAACCGAGAAGTGATATTGATTGACCCGATGCTGGCCACCGGCAATTCGATTATCCGATCAGTGGCAGCGTTGTCAAAACATGGAAGCCCATCACACATTTATGTGGCATCGCTGGTAGCGGCACCGGAAGGGGTAAAAAATATAAATGAGCATCTCTCAGTTGCTTCTTCTTTATTTACAGTATCTATGGATGAAAATCTAAATTCCGAATTTTACATAGTGCCCGGTTTGGGTGATGCAGGTGATTTGAGTTTCGGGAAAAAAATTTGATATGCTCGAAGAAATTCTCAAGGCGATTCCGGTAGTGTTGGCCAGCGCGATCAAGTTTATTGCCGGACCGATTCAAGGTGCTATCTTAAAATTGCATCCGATCACAACAGGTTTATCTACCATTCTAGGCATGATGATTAGCGTGGTCGCTTTCACCTATTTTGGCGATTGGTTGAAGAAAAGATGGTTTAGTAGGTTTTTTCAGAAGCCAGCCAATCCATCTAATAGCAGACGTAAGTTCATGATCCTTTTACGAAAGTATGGATTGGGTGGAATTGCCTTTTTTACACCCTTGATATTAACCCCCATCGGGGGTACCATTTTGGCGATTGGCCTGAACAAGCCAAAGGGAAAGATTTTGCTTTTTATGCTAATCAGCGCCATTGGCTGGAGCATCGTTTTTACAGCTGCCATCTATTCCTTTGGCAGGGCGGTTTTGCCCAGTTTTTTTATCAAGTGAGTTTCGTCTTTGCCATTTGCCGCACAACTTAATTATCCTAATTTTGTGAGCTAACCTATTTAGAAGTTTATGAGCGTACTAGTCAATAAAAACTCCCGCATTATTGTTCAAGGTTTTACCGGATCAGAAGGATCTTTCCACGCTGGTCAAATGATTGAGTACGGTACGAACGTAGTAGGAGGGGTAACTCCCGGCAAAGGAGGTCAATCACACTTGGGTCGCCCCGTTTTCAACACAGTGAAAGAAGCCGTTGAAAAAACAGGAGCTGATGTTTCCATCATATTCGTGCCTCCGGCTTTTGCAGCCGATTCGATTATGGAAGCTGCGGAAGGTGGTATCAAAGTAATTGTGGCGATTACCGAAGGAATTCCGGTAAAAGACATGATGACTGCCAAACAATATGTAAAAGATAGAAAAGCAACTTTAATTGGCCCGAATTGCCCTGGTGTAATTACTCCGGGCGAAGCCAAAGTGGGCATCATGCCAGGCTTTGTGTTTAAGAAAGGCCGAATCGGTATTGTATCCAAGTCTGGAACACTTACTTACGAAGCGGCTGACCAAATCGTAAAGGCTGGTTTAGGTATCAGCACGGCCATTGGAATTGGTGGTGACCCGATCATCGGAACACCTACGAAAGATGCAGTTGAATTATTAATGAACGATCCTGAAACCGATGCTATCGTTATGATTGGTGAGATCGGTGGAAGCTACGAGCCTGTGGCTGCCCGTTGGATCAAAGAAACCGGAAACAAAAAGCCGGTGGTTGGATTCATCGCTGGTCAAACTGCCCCTCCCGGTCGCAGAATGGGTCACGCTGGTGCTATCATTGGCGGAGCTGAAGATACTGCCGAAGCCAAAATGAAAATTATGCGCGAGTGTGGCATCCATGTAGTAGAGTCACCTGCTTTGATTGGCGATACAATGTTAAAAGCACTGGGCAAATAACCCAGCGCTTCAATCATTTCGTTTCCAAAATCTACAACAGCTCATTCGCCAGATTGGCAAGTTCAGAGCGTTCTCCTTTTTCTAAGGTCACATGTGCATACAATTCATGATCTTTTAATCGATCGATGATGTATGATAAGCCATTACTTTGTGAATCCAAGTAAGGGGTATCAATTTGATGAATATCTCCGGTGAAAATAATTTTCGTGTTTTCTCCCGCACGCGTGATAATCGTTTTCACTTCGTGAGGAGTGAGGTTCTGCGCTTCGTCTACAATAAAAATGATATTGGATAAACTTCTTCCCCGAATATAGGCCAGCGGAGTAATCACTAACTTTTCGTTTTGTACCATCTCGGTAATCTTGGCGTACTCTTTATCGCTTTCGCTGTATTGATTTTGAATAAACTTCAGATTATCCCACAGCGGCTCCATGTAGGGGTTCAATTTTGATTTGATGTCACCCGGCAAGTAGCCGATGTCTTTGTTGCTGAGCGGCACAATCGGACGCGCGAGGTAAATTTGTTTGTATTCGCGTTTTTGCTCCAGTGCGGCTGCCAATGCAATCAATGTTTTTCCGGTTCCGGCAACACCTTGCATGGACACCAATTTAATTTCCGGCTTCAGCACGGCATGAATGGCGAAGGCTTGCTCTGCGTTGCGCGGCTTGATGCCATAGGCATTTCGTTTTTCCACCTGCTCTACCATACCATTGGCGGAATTGTAAAACGCCAACACTGATTTTTTACCGTTCCGTAAAATGTAGTAGTGATTTTTCATCGGCTTTTGTTTGCCGAGCACTTCTTCCGGAGGGCAATACCCTTTTTCGTATATCAGATCAATTGCATCCGAGGTGGCATTGTCTACAATCGTTCTGCCGGTGTGCAGCGAACTGATGTTTTGAATTTTGCCCGTGGTGTAATCTTCCGCGGTGAGTCCAAGCGCTTTGGCTTTCAGGCGCAGGTTAATGTCTTTCGAAACCAAAATCACCTTGCGACCTTTTTCTTCTTTTTGAAGATGCAAGGCAGCATTTAAAATGCGATGGTCCGGTTTGTCTTCGTTGAATACTTTGTTGGCATCAACTTGGGTAGTGCCACCTGTGTCCATTACTACCTTAAAATTTCCTTTGCCCTTTCCGTTGATCGGATTCCACTGATGAAGCATTTGGTTTTTCGCCAGTTTGTCGATCAGTCGGATAAACTCGCGGGCTTCGAAGTTTTTGGTATCGTTGCCCTTTTTGAAATTGTCGAGTTCTTCTAAAACAGTGATGGGAATGCCGATGTCATGTTCATCGAAATTCAGGATGCTGTTGTGTTCGAAGATGATAACAGAAGTGTCGAGGACGAAAATCTTTTTGTCCTTTTCTTTTTTGGTTTTACTCATGGGCGTGAAGGGGCTATAATAAAAAATCGCGGAGACACGTTCTTGCAGAGCTACTGAAAACTGTGCAGATATAAAACGTTTCTTCGCGACATTTATTCTTTACTATAAACTAAGTAAAGCAATCGCATAAAAGCAATTTTTTCCGATCATTAATTTGTGGTGATTTCTAATTTCAGCTCGTCTCGCGACTGTACAAATCTCCTTTTTCGGAAGCGGTGATTTTCAACACATCGGCCAACACCAGCAAGATCAACTTGCGCGATGCTTTGAAACGGTTCAGTCCGGTTAACTCACGAAATTGTGGCAAGGTGATGGTTTTGTGTTCTTCCAGGTATTTCATCAACTGATTCTCGTGATCGCCATACGTAAACTGGATGTCTTTTTTCTTGCGCGTTCTGCGAATGATCTCCTGCATTTCGGCACTTGCCTTGATGCTCATGTCTTTGACCCGCACATACGTTTCTGATGTTTCTTTATCGATGGCGTATAAGTGAGGCCTGCGATCGCTTTCCGGAATATCCAAACGAATGACAAATCGATTTTCGCGGAGAGCAAAAAGACTTTCATTGTAGATCAAAGTAGGTTTGCAGTTTTGAAGTGCTCTTTGAACCTCGATCATTTCATCTTCGGGATATTTTACGCCCACCAGCGAGCCATCATCATCCACGCCAATCAAAACCGTGCCGCCATGCGTGTTGGCGAAGGCGATCATTTCCCGAACTACCTTTTCAGGATGCGTAGCCTTTCGTTTAAATTCTAGGTGAATACCTTCGCCTTGGATAGCCAGCTTGCGCAGCTCGTAAAGGTGCTCTTCATTCGGCCGTATGTCCTCCCAGTTTTTCACTCGTGCAAGTTCCGTTTTTGTTGCCTCACTCAGAAGCAGAATTTCTACCTAATTTTAATTAAATTTGATTCATGGACGTATTTACACTTCGTTTCCCCGCTGAAGATAGCCTCACAGACGATGAGCTATTCAGGATTTGTACGGCCAATAAAGAGTTAAGAATCGAACGCGATGAGTTTGGTCAATTAATTATTATGTCACCAGCGGGAAGTTTTTCGAGCAACAGAAATTTTATTTTGAATGGCCTTTTTGCCAAATGGGTTGAATTAAACCCTGATCTAGGTTATGGCTTTGATTCTTCCGGTGGATTTATTCTGCCAGATCGGTCGATGCGTTCACCCGATGCAGCATGGATAAAGAAAGAGCGTTGGGAATCATTAACCCAAGATGATCAGGAGAAATTCGCTCCTATTTGCCCAGATTTCGTCATTGAATTAAGATCTAAATCAGACTCACTCGCGCAACTAAAACATAAGATGGAAAAGTGGATTGCCAACGGTGTGGAACTGGGTTGGCTAATCGACCCTATCGACCAAAAAGCATATATCTATAAACCACAAAGTGAAATGACCGAAGTTCCAAACTTCAATCACAAACTAAATGGTAATACACTTCTGCCAGGATTTGAGCTGGACTTGCAGCGTTTATCCTAGTCTAATTCTTAAACCCTCTCAATTCGTCATCTTCCTCACTATCATCTTCATCCGGGCTTGGCGGACTGAACATGCTGCTTAACAAATCTTTGAATTGATGTCCGGCAGTCAGGTGGTGCTTGCTGATTAAACTGTATTCGGCTAAACCGTGGAGCGCAAACTCCATCAGAAACAATTTCATAGCTGCATCCTGACCTTTATGAAACTCATTGACTAAATCTAACAAACCGGGAACAGCCTTCAGGGTCTTTTCAAAATCAGCCTGATTCATATCATGCAACAAGTCGATGGTGTTGCCATCGCCAAACCAGTTGGTGATTTTTTTGTAAGGGCTTTTTTCTTTTTGCTTTCTGAATTTATCGGGATCAGGAAAATAATTCACAAACTGGCTGCGAATGGCTTTACCCACCAGATTTTGCGCCACAATGCCCGGCCCTTCTTGCTGACCTTCATATACCAATTCTACCTTGCCGGTGATAGATGGAACCACACCAATAAAATCAGATACGCGAATAGTGGCGATTTTTTCTTGGTTGATGAAACTCCTGCGCTCTGCGGCAGCCACTAAGTTTTCATACGCAGAAATAGTAAGCCGCGCAGAGACACCACTTTTTGAATCAACAAATTCGCTCTTGCGTGCTTCGAAGGCAATTTGCTCGATCAAATCTTTGGTAATTTCTACTCCGGTCACGCGACTTTTTTGTTCTTCGCGAATGCGTGCTTCCTGTTGTGTAATTTTTTTACCAATATCCATCGTCTTCGGATAGTGGGTAATGATCTGACTGTCGATCCGATCTTTCAGTGGCGTTACAATGCTTCCACGATTGGTATAGTCTTCCGGATTGGCGGTGAACACAAATTGAATATCCAGCGGTAAGCGTAATTTAAATCCACGAATCTGAATGTCGCCTTCTTGCAAAATGTTGAAGAGGGCCACTTGAATGCGTGCCTGCAAATCAGGAAGTTCGTTGATGACGAAAATGCTGCGATGTGAGCGCGGAATCAATCCGAAGTGAATCACGCGTTCATCGGAATATGGTAATTTCAAAGTTGCTGCCTTGATCGGATCCACATCACCAATTAAATCGGCAATGGATACATCGGGTGTGGCCAGTTTTTCGGTATAGCGTTCATCGCGGTGCAACCAAGTGATAGGAGTGCTATCGCCCAACTCAGCTACTTTATCGCGACCAAATCGCGAAATCGGATGGAGTGGATCGTCATTCAATTCAGAGCCCTCAATCACTGGAATATATTCATCCAATAAATTTACCATCAATCGCGCCAAGCGTGTTTTAGCCTGACCGCGTAACCCGAGCAAATTGACATCGTGGCCAGCTAGAATAGCGCGCTCCAAATCGGGGATAACCGTTTCTTCGTAGCCCCAGATTCCCTCGAAAATATTCTCTTTGTTTTTTAATTTTTCAATCAGATTCGCGCGAAGCTCATCTTTGATTGTTTTGAATTTATATCCTGCCGATTTTAACTGTGCGAGTGTTTTAATGTTTTTGTGGTCTTTCATTTCGAATGTCTGCGGTTAGTAAATAGTAATGACTAAAGATTTTTAGTACGGTTTCGTTTAAAGTCTTCGAAGATCAGATCACCCAATCCTTGCAAGCTGCTGTAATACGCATTGCCGTTGTTGGCTTTCGTGAATTCGCGCACGAAAGCTTTCAAATAAGGATCAGTGGCAATCATGAAAGTGGTGACGGGTATTTTTATTTTTCGAAGTTGTGTAGCCAAGTCGAGTGTTTTGTTCAGGATTTTGTGATCCAGGCCAAAACTGTTTTTGTAATATTTAATGCCTTGCTTGATACACGTGGGTTTTCCATCGGTGATCATAAAGATTTGCTTGTTGGCGTTTTTGCGTCTACGCAAAATATCCATGGCCAATTCCAAGCCGGCAACTGTATTTGTGTGAAATGGCCCTACTTGTAAATAGGGGAGGTCTTTGATTTCAATCTGCCAGGCATCGTCACCAAACACCAGAATATCCAGCGTGTCTTTCGGATATTTTTTCTTGATCAATTCGGCCAACGCCATCGCCACTTTTTTGGCGGGCGTGATGCGATCTTCGCCATACAAAATCATGGAGTGCGAAATGTCAATCATCAACACTGTGGACGTTTGGGTTTTGAATTCACTTTCCAACACCTCCAAGTCGCTTTCCATCATGCGGAAATCATCCAAACCATGATTGATCTGCGCGTTTCGTAAGGATTCAGTCATCGAGATTTGCTCCACGGCATCGCCAAATTCGTAATCACGCCTGTCGGTGGTCGTTTCATCTCCTCGGCCGCTGTGCGGTGTTTTGTGATCGCCTGTTTTTGATTTTTTCAGCTTACCGAAAATTTCTTCCAGTGCCGACTGCCGAAGGCTCTGTTCTGCCTTCGCCTTGAGTTTGAAACCGCCATTGGGACCCTCATCGCTGATGTAGCCGTTCTTTTTGAGATCTTCTATGAAGTCCCCGATTCCGTACTGATCGTTGGTCAATCCATACTGTTTATCCACTTCCGTCAGCCATTGCAATGCTTCCGATACATTTCCCGATGTGATCAGAATCAACTGCATGAAAATCTTCAGCAGTCTTTCGAAATCGCTTTTTTCGCTTTCGGGAGGAGGTGTATATTTTGAAAAACGATGACCGAGCATGAGTGTCTAAAATTCTGATGTAGCTAAATAACCAAATAATTGCGCAATCTGTTTAAGGCGCCTCCAAACTTTATACATTAAGTCACTTTATCTTCAAAAATGACCTCTTATGGAACCTATGTAAGGAAATTGCCGTTGTGAGCAATATAATTTGAAACGATACGTCTACTTTTGTATCAACTTTAATCGAATCATTATGAAAAAGTCAATTGTGCTCATTTTAGTGGTAGCTGCGTTAGCAACGGCTTGTAGCCAGTATACTTGCCCTACCTATTCAAAGGCACCGGAAGCGAAGCCAGCAAAGACAAACCGAATCTAATTCGGGGGTTATTTTCGAATATTCAGCCACTTTAGTGGCTTTTTTTATTTCTGGCCTACCAATTCGGCTCTCGATTTTGCCAGAATCCGTTCGTAGTACGATTCGTACAGCGGCAAAATGTTAGAAATATCAAATTCTTTCGCGCGTTTCAGGGCGCTTTCTTTAAAACGAGGAAGGTTGTCTTTATCCAAAATGAACAATGACTTGCGCGTCATATCTTCAATATCACCCACATTGCTCATAAAGCCTGTTACTCCCTGAACATTTAACTCAGGCAAACCACCGGTGTTCGATGAGATCACAGGCACTTCGCAGGCCATGGCTTCTAATGCGGCCAATCCAAAACTTTCTTTTTCGGATGGCATCAAAAATAAATCGGCCACGGATAACACTTCTTCAACCGCTTCTTGTTTTCCTAAAAAGCGAATGTCGTGGGAGATGCCCAAATCGTGCGCTTGCTTTTCTGCCTTCGCGCGTTCGGGACCATCGCCAATCATCAGCAACTTAGCCGGAATTTCCTTTTGAATGTTGTAGAAAATATCGACTACGTCTTTGATGCGCTTTACTTTACGGAAGTTGGAGGTGTGTACGATCAGTGCTTCGCCATTGGGGCAAATGGCTTTTTTGAAATGATCTTTCTTTTGCTTTTTGAACTTCTCCAGATCGATGAAGTTGGGGATAACTTCAATGTCTCTCGTGATTTTGAAAAATTCGTAGGTCTCTTTCTTCAGATCTTCGGATACAGAAGTAACGCCATCGGATTGATTGATGCTGAATGTGACCACCGGTTCGTACGATGGATCTTTGCCCACCAGGGTAATATCTGTTCCGTGCAACGTGGTCACAACCGGAATATAAATGCCTTCTGTTTTTAAAATTTGCTTCGCCATGTAAGCAGCCGAGGCATGCGGAATGGCGTAATGAACATGGAGCAAATCAAGTTGTTCGTTTTTCACTACGCTCACCATTTTGCTGGCTAGGGCCAATTCATAGGGAGCATATTCGAATAATGGGTATGAGCGAAAATCAACTTCGTGGTAAAATAAGTTTTCGTTCATGAAATCGAGGCGGCTCGGCTGGCTGTAGGTGATGAAATGAACCATGTGACCTTCTTTGGCCAGGGCTTTTCCCAATTCAGTGGCCACTACTCCACTTCCACCAAAGGTGGGATAACATACGATTCCTATTTTCATTTTTGTAGCAGTTCTTTTAGCTGTTCCGAAATACAAAGTTCACTATTAACCCACTTCGGTGCTATAAAGTTCTCATTTTTACACCTACGGCTGGCCTGTCTTTGAACAATAATCGAAAATGGATTGATAAATGACATCCTGAATACGTGGACGGATGTTGGCGTTTAATATTTTATTGTTCGTCATCTCCGGATACACCCGGTTGGAGAGAAAAATATAGACCAAGTCAAATTGCGGATCTA
>JBGAUU010000077.1:0-21901 GCA_044228465.1 Cyclobacteriaceae bacterium | reverse complement strand
TGTAATAATTCGGAAAGGCGCTCGCGCACCGCTCGCGTTTTTGCGCGACCTAATGCGATAAAGTCGTTTAAGTACGGCTGATTGAAAATGCCAACGGGCAAACCAAGCCCATCGAGGAAACCATTTTCGTGCAAGTAGACAAGATCGAGTACATGGTTGCCGATAGCAACACCTGCAACGGAAGTGAGATAACGTGTTTTGAATATCCCGAAAGGTAAATTTTGAATGGGGAAGTCGGAGTGTGCGGGTACTTCTACCCACGACTTTAACTGAGGATTGTTGGCGCGAATTGTTTCCATACGTTTTACGAATTCAAAATTAGTCAAATCGCAGCATAGATGTTGCTTTACAGATATGTATCTGATATTTTTGACCGATGCACTTTCCGGAAGCTTTTGAAAACAGAATGCAATCTGCGCTGCCGGATCAATGGCCTGCCCTTCGAGCGGCTCATGCGCAGCCTTCGCCTGTCAGTATTCGAGCCAATCCGCGAAAGCGATACCAACCAGACTTTGCCAAAATACCCTGGATACAACACGGCTATTACCTGCCGGAGCGCCCTGTTTTTACCTTAGATCCTCTCTTGCATGCGGGTGCTTATTATGTGCAAGAGGCCAGCTCGATGTTGTTGGAGCAAGCCTTCAACCAATGCACTGATGCATCGCAAGCACTTCGGGTGCTCGACTTGTGTGCGGCTCCCGGAGGGAAGTCTACACACCTGTTGAGCATAATGAATCAACAATCCCTGCTGGTGA
This sequence comes from Cyclobacteriaceae bacterium, assembly GCA_044228465.1. Lineage (GTDB taxonomy): Bacteria > Bacteroidota > Bacteroidia > Cytophagales > Cyclobacteriaceae > ELB16-189. The sequence goes on along the minus strand of JBGAUU010000077.1, from coordinate 21,146 downwards.
GCAATGAGGTGATTCGCTCACGCGCTTCCATCTTGTCGGAGAATGTGCAGAAGTGGGGACATGCGAATGTGGTGGTGAGCAACAACGACCCGAAAGACTTCGAGCGCCTCAGCGGCTACTTTGATGTGATGGTAGTAGACGCGCCTTGTTCGGGTGAAGGACTCTTTCGTAAAGATCCGGAGGCGATGAGAGAATGGTCGGAGAGCAACGTGACATTGTGCGCCCAACGGCAACAACGCATCTTAGCGGATGTGTGGCCTGCGTTGAAGGAGAACGGGTTGCTGATCTACTCTACCTGCACCTACAACGATGTTGAAAATGAAGGCAACCTGAAGTGGCTGGCCGAAAATAAAGAAGTGGAGTTTGTTTCTTTGGCGATGGATGCAACATGGGGCGTAACAAAATCGGTGGCGGGAAATATCGTGGGGTATCATTGCTATCCGCACCTCGTACAAGGCGAAGGTTTTTTTATGGCGGTTGTGCGCAAGCGCGAGGCTACTACCCCACCCATGTTTCGCACCAAGAATGTGTTGCCATTACTCGCGAAGAAAACGGCAGAGCAACTGAATCATTGGTTGCTGCGTCCGCATCAGTTGATTCAATTGAATGAGTTGATCGTAGCGTTGCCGGAAGACTTTACTACCGAAATCAATTGGCTGAGTCAGCAATTGAATGTGTTGACCAAAGGAACGGCACTTGCTACGATGAAGCATGACAAGTTTATTCCCGAACATGCGGCTGCACTTTCGATTGAATTGCAAGCGGATCAATTTATAAAATTAGAAACTTCGCTGGATGAAGCGCTCGCTTACTTACGAAAAGAGACGCCTTTGCTCGGTGAAGGTCGCAAGGGTTTTGCATTGGTGACGTATCAACAGACACCTCTGGGCTGGGTGAATCTGCTCGGCAATCGCCTCAATAATTTATATCCGGCTAATTGGCGTGTAAGGATGGGTAATGGACAATAGTTAATCGGTACTGGTTAATTGTTAAGCGTAGCGAGTTACTCCAAATTTGGTACCAAGTCCTGCATACTGAAGATACTGGGTCTGCCCCTACTCACTATAGAATTGCCCCCGCTTCTTATACGACTTGCACACTTCCCTATAACTACCGGATGACTTGCCCCCGCTCCAGGCACGGTTGGCTAAGGATATTTTTGAATGGAAGACAGGCTAGGAAGGATACGTGTTTTATAAATGTTGTAGGATCGTTGTCGGGTGTTTAGCCAAATACCTTTTACGAAATGAGTGCAGTGCATATCCAGAAGATGTTCGAGTCCATATCCTAGTCCAATAATAATCTTGATTTTGTCCTTGACTATCTTCCCATTCTTGTTAACTACAAATTTTACAAATACTGAACCTGAAATTTTTCAAATTTACAAGATGCCGAAAATGCACCAAATCAAAGCTGTGAGGTGCTAACACTTTACAGAGCATTAAAAAAAACAGCAACCAGTCAACTACCTAAGAAGAAATTCAATTTTTCACAAATCCATTTTCGACCAACCAGTTCCTACACCAATCGAACCATTTACTTTTACTATTGGGGTTTTGCAATCCGAAACCGTGACCACCATCTTGAAAAATATGCAATTCAGTTTTTACCTTCATGCGGAGTAGTGCTTCATGAAAAAGCAGGCTGTGCTGAACTAGAATTCGCTCATCGTCTGCAGCATGAACCAAAAAAGTAGGTGGAGTTTGCGCTGTCACTTGCTTCTCATTACTATAATATTCGCGTGCTGCTTCGGAAGGATCTCTGCCAAGTAGGTTCACCATCGTGCGCGTTTTTTGTATGGGACTAAAAGATATCACCGGGTAAATGAGAATCATAAAATCCGGGCGCAGGCTGACGTTCTCTTTATTCTCAATAAACGATTTGTTAAAATGAGTTCCTGCTGTCGAGGCAAGATGACCACCGGCTGAAAGACCTACCACTCCTACCTTATCAGGATCAATACTCCATTCGGAGGCTCGCTTGCGCACCAACTGTATAGCTCTTTGCACATCTTGTATCGGCCCAATGGATTTATCAATCATAATGGTGTCGTTGGGAAGTCGGTATTTCAACACAAATGCCGTGACGCCTATCTTGTTGAACTCGCGGGCAACTTCCTCACCTTCTTCAGGGGTTACGATCAACTGATACCCGCCACCGGGGCAAATAATAACTGCAGTGCCATTGGCAGTTCTCTTCTTTGGAAAAAATGGTATTAGTTCCGGTATGGACACACGGCTCACGTAGCCATTGTCATTGACTTGTTCTACATACGGTGCTACAGGCTGTTTAGAATTAGGAATGGAACCCGCATAAAGTGAAATATTTCTGACCTGCGCATACGAGCAGATTGGCAGCAATAGCGTCAATAATAGTGAAGGCAAAAAATTACTATTCATTTGTAAAGAGTTCTATAAGGTTTTAGTTGCTATTAAATGCTTTACCCAAGCTTGATATCCTGTTTGATTCAGATGAAGACCATCCGGTTCTGCATATTTCTCATCCAGTTTTCCATTCTTATCTTTCAATACAGCACTTAAATCGACATAAGTAAACATTCTTTCTTTCGCACTTCGCATTAGTTCGGTGTTTACCAAAACTGATTGCGTAATCTTATTGTATGCGGCAGGGTATTCATTTTTTACTCGGTCGTTGGTGGGTAAAATACTGTGCACATAAATTTTTGTTTCCGGGGATTTAGCTTTTACGCGCTCAATGATGGTAAAAATATTCTTCACAATGATTGACACAGGGATGTCTTGTGAAATATCATTGATACCGATTTCGATAAGTAGTTTGTACGGGCGGCTAATAATAATTTCGTCCAGACGGTCTAACACACCAAACGTATTATCACCAGCAATTCCCCGATTAACGATTCTTGAATCTCCTAAAAGTTCCTGCCAATCTCCATACTCCGCAATACTATTCCCTAAAATCACAATACTTCCCTTTTGTATAGGCTCGCTTTTAAATAACATCAAGCGTTTTTGGTAATAATCGCGCGCATAGCGAATGGTGTCGTAGCGCATTGTTTGTGCTACTGCCACGAAACCAGTTAAACAAAAAAGGGATACCAACAGAGCTTTTCTCATCGCATTTAGTTTTTTTTATCACATCAATCGATGCAAAACTAAGTACGCGTCATGAAGAGAAATGTGCAGAAATTCTCAATTCCTTAAACTTTTCTGAAGCTGCCGGGTTGCATTCGATAAACTGATTTGAAGGCACGGCAGAAGGCGCTTACATTATCAAATCCACACATCCAGGTAATCTCGTGAATGGGTGTAGAAGTTTGCTTCAACAGTCGGGCTGCATTGGCAAGTCGAATTTGGGTGAGGTATTGGTGGGGTGTTACATGGTAAACCATTTTGAACTGTCGAATCATCTGCGGTACAGATAGGCAAGCTGCACTACTGATGTCGGACAGGTTCGGCTTTTCCATAAAATTTGAATGCAAAAAGTCTTTGACGATGCAAATGCGCTTATAAACTTCTTTCCGTGTGCTCGGTTTTATGGCATCTATTCCGTCTGCGCGAAACATTTCGATCTTATGAAAACGAATCAGATCGTTTAGCAAAAATACCAAATGCTCATTCACTCGGTCAGTTTCATATCCGTGTTCTTCCAGCGAATGAATCAAGTTCTGCAATCTGTCTTGCATGAAAGAATCTGCCGTGTAAAGAGTTTGAAAAAATTCAAGTGACTTGTTTCCCGTTTCAAATGGATTATCCAGCAGGCTATCCTCGCTATGCGTGGCATCGCGAAAAACGGATGAGGCAAATTCTTTCATAAAGAAAATGGATAACACCCTCGTTTCCTCAAGCGTATCCACAGTACAAGAATATTCCTGATCATCGTTCAGAATAAGAAATTGCCCCGGCCGTATCGCCATGTGGTTATTACCGATTCCATACCACTCTTCACCGCTCAGCACGGTTTTTATAGAGAGGCATCCAACGTGGCGGGCACAATGACTTTGGCTCGCTTTTGCATTGAAAATGATATTGTGCTTTTTGAATTTTTCGAAATGGCGTTGCTCATCAAATCCTGATACAGCATGATTCGGTAAACTGGTAAAGTACATGATTAATGAGCTGGTGATTCGATCTTTTCCAGCGCGGAAGTTACTTCTGTGTTCTCGAAAATAAAAATACGACTACCTAGACCCACTGGCGCTCATCCACTACCAAGAAAGGGAACTGAATACTAAATTTTCTCTACTCTACAACTATTTGTCGTCCGGCACTTCCCATCCATTGTTGTGTTAAGGTGTATGCATCCAATTCTTTTGTCGGGTAGACTCCGTCATGCGACCAAATTTCCAAATAGTCAATAAGTCCGTTTTCAAGAAAAATAGTTGCCTCTGCACTGAGTGCAATCTCTTTTGATTTTATGATGACTCCGTTGAGGATTAATTTTTCCTGATCAGATTTAAATTTCTCAATGCCTTCTGCATGGGTAAAATCGAGGAACAGCCCTACGCCAGTGTAGGTGTATTCACCTTCTGTTAGGTAGTCGATCTGCCCTCTAATACTTAGTCCCATGGTGTCTCCGTCTGCCAACAAGTCCAAAATGTTTTTTATGAATTTGGAATTAATCATCCCTTCTTGGCATTTTGCAATCACTTCCAATTGTTCCTGATTTCATCAAGGCGGGAAACCACAGTTGACTTTGTTTCATTGTCCGTAGCTACAACTATTTTAATAATGTCCCCTTGCGTTTTGCTCGTAAAAAAGGTGTAGTCTGTTGTTGTAGATTCTCCCAGCAGTTTTTGTCCGCCAGTGGTGAGGTATTGATAGTGGACAATCACTCTTTGCCCGATACCGGAAATCGGCAATCCTGAAACAGGCGTCATCGAGATGATTTCTGCCGTAGTCATTCTACCCATTTTGTATAAGTCAACTTTGGCTTTCACTCTCCAGTATAGCAATCCCCAAACGATAAGGCCCATGATTAAAAAAGGCGTTAATATCAGTAAGAGAATGTCAGTGGGGAAGGCATACGCTTTTAAGCCCGAGATAATTGATTGTCCGTTGTAGTGTTTAATTTGAATTGTATCTCCGATGACAAGCCGCCAAGTTTTCAACGAATCAAGCACATTAAACTTATCTTCCGCGAATTTCTCTCCGTTATTGTACGTGTAGCTAATTATTCTTGGGTGTTCGTTGTTGATGCTAATGTTGCTTTGAATTTCGATATGAGTAATGATTGCCTGGGTGACGGTGCCGTTTTTATCAACGAGAGCAACGTCTGCTTGGGGGCTATCGGAAGCCGCAAGACTAAAAACAAATAAAAATAATCCTCCGAAAATAACCGGAATTGATGTTAAGACTATTGCAAAAATTAAAATCTTAGGATTTTGTTTTAGCAAATCCAAAATAGTTCTTAGCCCAACTTGTCTCTGTTCTCTGATCATTTCAATTTCTTTTGTTTTTGTTGTGATCTATCGGGCGAATATCAGCTTTCTACTGCTGATATACAATCTATGTTCCAATTACCCGATTATCACTAAGTAAAACACATACAAGTTATGTGAGAAGTTCTTGACCACCCAAGCCCACTGAAAACCGGCTTGCCTGTATTTATTTTATCAATTGCATCAGCATGTGTGTCTCCCACATTCTTCCAAATGTGGTCTTTTTATTGCGGAGAAACTCATCCACTCCAAACAGGGTGGTGACGAGCAGGGACGGAAAAATAACTTAGCTCTTAACTCTGAATGTGTCAGGGTGAGGGTGAACTTAGATGCTGAACAACATGCTTACGTTTGCCGCAGCGTGCGGGGTGAGATGCTGATTAGCTGACAGGTGATTCCTGACAGTGCGAAACTAAAAACAATAAAAAAACCTCTGCCGTTGGCTGCAGAGGTTTTTATAATCGATGTGGTTGCATCACGTGGTGGGTTTGGTGAACTGAATCTTTTTCACTTCCGCGTACTCATCGCTCTTAGGCCCAAATGTAGAGCGCACATAGTGCTTCACGGCCATGCCCGTATCTACCAGGTTGTTGGCGGTGCCGTACAGCAACTCATTGCGCTTGCTGCGGGCGCTGTTCAGCTTGGCGGTGATCTGATAGACCGTTTCGTTTAAACTCACCAACATGTCTGCCTTTTGGCTGAGGCCTTCCAACGAAAGCTCCGGTTCGTTGACATGGTAGTTGGGCTCTGCCGAAATGGTCTTGACCAACTTGGCAAACTGGTAGGCCATCGTGCCAAAATCCAAGCCCCGGGCGCGTCTGCTTTTAGTCTGCGGCTCCCCCGCAGCGCTGATGTTCTCAGGCGACTGACTTTCCTTTTTGCTGCCGTAGATTTTGCGCACACTGGCTCTGGCATCTTCAATGGTGAGTGTGCTCACACCGTTGGACTTCAACGCGCTGATCAGGCGCGTACCGAATCGCTGGATGTCTTTGAACGCGAGCTCGCGCGTGTTGGTGGCGTTGTCGTAATCGGTTTTTGCCGCGTGGACTTCGCTCATTACCTGACGTGCGTTGTTCATTAAGGCCGACATCACTTTAGCCTGGAGGTTAGGATTTCCGGGATTGAATTTTCCTCCGTACCCGGTGCAGATGCCCATGAGCTTCCCAAAGGCTTCTACATTTTTGATGTGTGACATACAATAGTACTTTATTGCGTACTTGTGAATGCATACGCACTTCTCTCCTTTGGCGGTTGCCTGTTTTTTATCTTTTTTTGAAACTATATTTTTTCTTGTGCATGTAACCGAAAAGGCGCTGGCACGTTGGTTCACCTTTTTTCGCGCATTTCCCTTCTACCCTTCTCAACTATTTTTTAGCGCACCTAAAACAGCCGGCTAACCGACTAACCGGTTGATCGGATAGCTGCCTCCTTCTAAAAAGGTGTTGGGTGGGCGCTGACTTTTTTCACGGTGCCAAGTGGTTTGCTAACGGCACGAAATGAAACTTCACCGGTGGGAGATGAAACTTCACCGATGCGAGATGAAAGTGAAACGGTGCGAAGTGAAACCTCACCGATGTGAAATGAAACTTCACCGGTGCGAGATGAAACTTCACCGATGCGAGATGAAAGTGAAACGGTGCGAAGTGAAACCTCACCGATGCGAAATAAAAGTTGCGCGGAAGGAGATGAAACGCTACCGGTGCGAGATGAAAGTCAAACGATGCGAAGTGAAACTGAACCTTCCTAAAATTACTTGACACTTTTAAGGGTAGTTACTAAAAGTGTTTTACAGGTTTGGAGTATAACCCTGATTCAATGTTACAAATGTTTTCGTTCTTCCTAAAAGAGCAGAACAGTTTTATTTGCTGTTCCTAAATCGGGTTTACCATTTGAGTTGCTATTCCTGTTATGGCATGACACATTCTGCTACTGTTCCGGTATTGGCGTGACAATGATAAATGGTAATCCTAAAACAGGTTGACTGCATTCGGTAGTATTCCTTAAACCACCTTACAGGGGGTGCCTTATTTCTCATTTGATTGGGGTTAACTAATCAATAATTTGTTTTCCAACTGGGTCTTCCATCTCTTGGGCAAGAACCCGCTTTGATTGTGTGCCTGTACAGGGGTTAATCGATTACAGCTATCATGGGGACGAATGTGGTTGTATTTTTCAACTGCTTCATCTATCGCTTGGCTAGCTTCGGCAAACGAGGCAAAGGTTCTGTCCAGTAAAAAATCGCCTTTCAAGATGCCATTGATTCTTTCGGCAATTGCGTTCTCATACGGGTCACCCTTTTCGGTCATGGAGATTCTAATTCCATAATATTCTAAAACCTTCACATATTCGCTACAACAATACTGGGAGCCTCGATCGCTATGATGAATGAGGGCATCTCCTCTTTTAGATTTTGTGGCTTTGAGTAACGCACTAATAGGTCCATCACTATGGAGTGAAGGATGTAGACAATGCCCAATGATCTTGTGCGAATAGGCATCGGTAACGATGCTCAAGTAGGCAAAACTCTCTCTCAAACGGATATACGTAATATCGCTTACCCACAATTGGCCTGGGTGGGTAAGGTATTTCATCTCCCGGATCAGGTTAGGATATTTTTTATACGGATGATTACTATCTGTCGTATAGGGTTTCCTTCTTCGATAACGAAGGAGATAGTCATGTTCTCCCAGCACTTGATACAACGCATCTCGGCCCATCTTAATGCCATGTGCAGCTAATTTATCTTGTAACATGAAGTGTAACTTAGGAACGCCTGCGCGAGGTAAATCTTCCCGTATTTCATTCACAAGTTTCAGCACAATGGCAGTGGCCATGTGCTGTTCTTCTTCGCGTTTAGTTTGCTCATACCAGCCTTGGCGGCTGCGCCCAAACAGCGAACAGTAATACCGCACACTGTAGTGCGGATAGAACTGTCGGAGCTGTGTTACTGTTTGGGCCCAGATTTTTTTCGGATAGAGATCTTCAATTGCTCTTCGGCAATGTCAATCATCGTTTCCAAGGCAATGTTCTTCATCTGAGCATCCTCGAGTTGCTTTTCCAACTCCCGCATGCGCTTGTGGGCGGCATCCAATTTTGCTTTTTCTTTTTCGGTCATAATAGGTAAAGTTAGCGGAATGTCTGAAGCATATCTTTTGCGCCAACTCTGAAGCAAGGCATAGGGATCTTTACTGATTGCTATAAGTCGTTCTTTGGCTTCGCCAATCGTTATTCGACCCGCTTCCAGTTCACGAACTAGCCACCGCTTTTCTGCATTACTAATTGTTTTTTGATCTTCCATTTTAAGGTCATTTATCCCTCAAAATGTGTCAAGCTATTTCAGGAAGGGACAGAACTCGCATCAGTCGAGGCAAAGTAGCTCCGTTTTAGAATTTATTCCAGTCGTGTCGATTACGGATTCTCTTCTGCGAATAGCCACCGACTCCAAAAGAATGCAAAAACCCGGCTTCCACTAAAAAACAACCAACTTATCGCGCTATTGCGTAAACCGTTTACGAATACTGACTGCAACGTCAGTATTGTAAAGGTTTAACCTCCTACGCGTCTGATTCGACTACAAGATTCATCCGACCTCCTATGGCAAGATTCCTCAGTTAATTAGCCCCGTTGTTTTCCTAATGCATAAATTGGGTTAAATTGCACAACCATGCCTTTCCGGCAGCGGAAAGTGTAACCCTAATTCGCCAAAGAAATGAAATTCAACCAAGTAACCATCAAAGACATTGCGCGGGAACTCAACATCTCCCCTTCTACCGTTTCTCGCGCGCTCAAAGATCACCCGGATATCAGTGTTGATACCAAAAAGGCGGTCAACGCCCTGGCCGATAAGTTGAATTACCAACCCAATATTGTTGCGCTTAACCTGCGACAGAAGAAAACCAATACCATCGGGGTCATCATACCGGAAGTAGTACACTTCTTTTTCTCTACCGTCATCAGCGGTATTGAAGATGTGGCCTACCAGGCCGGATACAATGTTATCCTCGCGCAATCCAACGAGTCGTATGCCCGCGAGGTCGCACACGTGAAGGCGCTATTCAACAGCCGGGTAGACGGTATGCTTCTCTCGCTTTCGCGGGAAACCGCCAATTTTGACCACGTGGAGTCCATCATCTCGAAAGGAGTACCCATTGTATTCTACGACCGCATGTACAACAGCCCTACTTCCAGCAAAGTGATTGTAGACGACTATGCGGGTGCCAAAGAAGCGGTCAACCACCTCATCACCGAAGGTTGCAAAAACATCGTGCATTTAGTAGGCGCTCCTAACCTGATTATCAGTGCAGACCGACTCAGGGGCTACAAAGATGCGCTCAAAGAAAATAAAATGGAGGTCAAAGACAGCCTCATTCTCTCGTGTGACTCAGGTACGTTTGAAGAAGGCAAGAGCGTCACCCAAAAGTTACTGGCCAGCGGCACCAAGTTCGATGCCATCTTCGCCAACAACGACCCGATGGCCATGGGCGCCACAGTAGCCATCAAAGAAAAAGGATTAAAGATTCCGCAAGACATTGCCATTGTGGGCTTCAGCAACTGGTTCTTTGGTGAGTTGATGGAACCTTCGCTGACCACCATCGACCAACCAGGCTTTGAAATGGGGCAGGAAGCAGCTCGCTTGCTGATTAAGCAGATCGACATGAAGGAAAAGGATCAATACGAACCAATTGAAGAGATTAAAGTATTGAAAACCCGACTCGTGATCCGCAATTCTTCCTTGAAAAAACAACTGAAAAAGAAGTAACGCAATCGTTTTCTAACTTTTGATGAGAGGTTCGTTAGGATTAACGAGCCTCTTTATTTTTATTTCAGAAATATTCACGCAACTATGCCAGCCATCCAACCTCGTTCCGCCAGCAAAAGCATTGGCCACTACACCTCGCATCGCGCCACAGCGCAAGGAGTATCCATCCAATCATCTGCCGGAATTCTTTCGATTACGTTATTCACTCCCGAAGTAGTGCAGGTACGCTTCACAGCAGGTGAGCCCCCCGAAGACTTCTCGTATGCCGTGATTGCGCAACCTCAAACCGTGGCTTTTACAGTATCCGATGCATCGGATTCATTGTTGGTCAAAACCGATCAGCTTCAAATAAAAATCACCAAAGCCGCGCTGCGCATTTCCATTGCAGATGCGGCCGGTAATGTGCTGAATGAAGATGACCCCGGACTGGGCATTCAACTCAACGGTGAGCAAATTAATTGCTACAAAAAACTTCAACCGGATGAGCGCTTCATCGGCTTGGGCGAAAAGAACGGTCCGCTGGACAAACGTGGGCGCGGCTATGTTAACTGGAATACGGATGCATACGGATATACTCCGGATACAGATCCACTCTACTGCTCCGTACCCTTTTATATAGGTGTGCATCATCAGAAAGCCTACGGCATTTACTTTGACAACTCGTTCCGCAGCACGTTTAACTTTGGTGCTTCCAACGATCGTTTCTCGAGCTTCTCAGCCGATGGGGGCGAAATGAAATACTATTTCATCGGAGGCAACTCCGTGCAGGAGATCATCAAAAACTATACGCACCTCACGGGTCGCACTCCCCTGCCTCCGCTGTGGAGTATCGGCTATCAGCAATGCCGCTACAGTTACTATCCGGATCGTGAAGTGTTGCGCGTGGCCGAAGGGTTTCGCGAACGCGACTTGCCGGGCGATGCCATCGTGCTGGACATCCACTACATGGATGCCTACAAAATTTTTACATGGGATAAGGAAACCTTCCCCGACCCGAAAGGGCTGATTGAAAAACTGAAAGCGATGGGCTTCCACGTGGTGGTGATGTGCGACCCGGGAATCAAAATCGAAGCAGGCTACGAAGCGTACGACTCCGGCAAGAAAGAAGGTGTGTTCATTAAATATCCCGATGGCACCGAATACAGCGGACAGGTGTGGCCGGGCTGGTGTCACTTCCCCGACTTTACGCGTGAGGAAACACGGAAGTGGTGGGCCGATCATTTTAAAGGATATGTCGGCTTGGGCGTAGATGGGTTCTGGAACGACATGAATGAAATCGCTACGTGGGGAAATATGCTGCCCGACTTAATGGAGTTTGACTTTGACGGACGAAAGTCCACCACGCGCGAAGGCAGAAACCTTTACGGAATGATGATGGCGCGCAGCACCTACGAGGGCACAAAAAACTTAATGAAGAAGCGTCCTTTCAACTTAACACGCTCGGGCTTTGCCGGCATCCAACGCTATGCTGCCGTGTGGACAGGCGATAACGTAGCCTATGATGGACACATGATGGCGGGCGTTCGCTTAGTGAATAGCATGGGCCTTTCGGGAATGGCATTTACCGGATATGACATTGGCGGTTTCGTTGGCAATGCAGATGAAAAACTCTTTGCACGCTGGTTGTGCATCGGTGCCTTCTCTCCTTTCTTCCGCGGTCACACCATGATCAACACCCGCGACTCCGAGCCGTGGGCGTATGGCGAAAAGGTAGAAGAGATTTCGCGCAACTACATGAAGCTGCGCTACCGCTTGCTGCCTTACCTCTACTCGTTGTTTCACGATGCGGCCAAAACCGGCATGCCGATCAACCGAAGTCTGGCCATCCCTTATACTTTCGATGAAAAAATTTACGATCACCAATTCCACAACCAATATTTGTTCGGACCCGCGTTGATGGTTGCTCCGGTGGAAAGCAACAAAGACTTTGTGAAAGTGTATCTGCCGCAAGGCAATTGGTATGATTTACTGACCGATCAAGGATATAGCGGCAATCAGGAGATGATTGTGGAAACACCGATCGATCGACTGCCGGTGTATGTGAAAGGTTCTTCCATTATCCCGATGCGTGAGAAAGCCGGCATTACTACGCACGATACCGGAGACACGCTAGAGATTCACTTATATAAAGGAGACACCAACAACGACTTCACCTTGTATGAAGACGATGGCATTTCCTTCGACTATGAAAATGGCGCTTTCGCGAAACGAAAAATTGCCTACGCGGCTCAAGAGCAAGAGTTGGTAATACACGAACAGGATGGTACCTACCAAACACCATTCAAGAAAGCGAAAATCTATTTCCACGGATTTGCTTCACTGCAGAATGTGTGGGTCAATGGAGCGGCTCAGCCACTGGAGTGGAAGGAATACCGCTTCATCAACTCGATGAAACATTACGATCCGGTAGGCACCCCTCCGGAAGGTCCGAAAATCAATTTACCATTTGTCACTACGTTGTATGCCAACACCAAAATTTTCATTCGCTGGAATCATTAAGATTGTTGCCGTTGGATTTTTAATTACGTCATGCGATCCTCCGGCACCCGTTCGGTTTACCGATGAAGGATTAATTACGGGTCAGGCTTCGCCTATTCTCATTCAACCGGATACTACGGTGGTGAATCTGGAAGATTATGTGCTTAATGTCCCGGCCATTGACTCGGTTAGTTTGCCAAACGGTTTGTCGCTGACGCGCAATCAGGTAGAGGTAAAAGTGTTTGGCACGATGACTTCCAAAATCGGCACGATGAAAGTGTGGAGCCACGGACAAGCGTATGGCATTCCTTTACAAAAAGTGAATAAGACGAATGTGCGTTTCAGTTACCGCGGCAACGCCACGGAAGTAAAAACGAAAGGCGAGTTTAATGCTTGGAATGCGAACTCATCCATCTTCACCAAAGCAGGCGACCAGTTTGAGTTATCACTTTGGCTCACGCCCGGCAACTATCAATACCTCTTCGTGATTGATGGCAAAGAAGTGCGCGATCCCGCTGCCAAAGATTCCATGGACAATGGCATGGGTAAATACAATTCGCTGTTGCGGATACCTCGCCCTGATCCCGCCAAGGTGGTGCAAGTGATCACCAAAAGTTTTACATCCTCCACCATTACCGTAGCACTCACGCATCCCGCCAAGGAAGTGACCGTGTATTGGAAAAACTTTTTGCTGGAAGGAAAGTTGCTGAAGCAAACCAATGACCAGTTAACCATCACCATTCCGGCACAAGCCAAAGAAGAAGACCGAAGTTTTATTCGCGTATGGGCCGCCAATGACGAAGGCATTTCGAATGATGTGCTGATTCCTTTGCAAAAAGGAGAAGTGGTACAGAATGCCTCTCAACTCACACGTCAGGATAAAGAAGCGCAGGTGCTTTATTTTATGATGATCGATCGTTTTCAAAACGGAAATCCGGCCAATGATGAACCGGTGAAAGATCCTTCCATCTTACCGAAAGCCAATTATTATGGTGGTGATATTGCCGGAGTAACGCAGAAACTCAAAGACGGCTATTTTCAGAAACTGGGCATCAACACGTTGTGGCTCTCTCCTATCTCACAAAACCCGAAAGGCGCGTATGGGAAATACAAAGATCCCGCCACTACCTTCTCCGGTTATCACGGCTACTGGCCGGTGTCGCTGCAACAAATTGATTATCGGTTTGGCACGAAGGCCGAGTTGGAAGAACTGTTGGCGGAAGCGCACAAACAAAACATCAATGTGATTTTGGATTACGTGGCGCACCACGTTCATAAAGAACACCCGCTAGTGAAGTTGAAACCCGAATGGTTTACACCGCTTTATTTACCCGATGGCACGATCAACACCGAGCGCTGGGATGATCAACGCCTCACCACCTGGTTTGATGTGTTCATGCCAACGCTCGATTTGCGCAAGCCGGAAGTAGTTGGCCCGATGACCGACTCTGCGATGTATTGGCTTGAGAAATATGAATTGGATGGTTTCCGTCACGATGCATCGAAGCACATTGATTTACTCTTCTGGCGCGAGCTGTCGAAGAAAGTAAAATCAAAAGTAAAACGCCCGATTTATCAGATTGGCGAAACGTATGGCAGTCGCGAGTTGGTGAATAGTTATGTGAACACCGGCATGCTGGATGCGCAGTTTGACTTTAATGTATACGATGATGCTGTGAACGCATTCGCCCGCAACGAGGTGCCATTTACACGCATAACCAATTCGCTAACCGAAAGTTTAAGTTGGTTTGGCGATCACAACCTGATGGGCAACATTACGGGCAATCAGGATCGCGCGCGTTTTATCTCGTATGCCGATGGCTCTGTGAAGTTTGATGAAGATGCAAAGCGAGCCGGATGGAAACGGAAGATTGAAATACAAGACACCATCGCGTATCGCAAACTGCAATCCCTCACCGCTTTTATGATGACGATTCCCGGAGTGCCGGTAATTTATTATGGCGATGAAATTGGCGATCCGGGCGGCAATGACCCCGACAATCGCAGAATGATGCGCTTCGAAAACTTAGCCGCGCACGAGCAGGCAACCCGCGCGATTACCGAAAAGTTAGTGCAGTTGCGGAGAAGCAGTTTGCCTTTAGTCTATGGTGATTTTAATTGGGTGCAGATCGAAGACCAACTGCTGGTCTACCAGCGCAAATACTTTGGAGAGACCATCACTGTTTTGTTTAACAAATCGGGCGAGCCGAAGCAAGTAGCGTTAAAAGAAGTGAGCACCAACGCCACGGCCCAATTTGGAAGTAAGTTGCTGTTTGAAAATCAGCGCACAACGCTTACCTTAAAGCCGTATTCGTTTGAAATCATTACTTCTACCGATTTAGCATCGAAATAAATATGGCTTCTTCTACCACACCCACAGTAAAACCACAGCTTAGTTTTTGGCAAATCTGGAACATGAGTTTCGGCTTTCTGGGCATCCAGTTTGGCTTTGCTTTGCAGAATGCCAATACGAGTCGGATTTTTGAAACATTGGGAGCGGAACCCAGCAGTCTGGCTCTGTTTTGGTCGGCCGCGCCTATTACAGGTTTGATTGTTCAACCGATCATCGGATTTTATAGTGACCGTACCTGGCATCCCACGTGGGGAAGAAGACGTCCGTATTTTGCGATTGGAGCTTTGTTAGCATCCTTAGGGCTTTGCCTCATGCCCAATGCGTATGCACTTTGGATGGCAGTAGGAGTCTTGTGGATCATGGATGCTTCGATCAACATCAGTATGGAACCTTTCCGTGCGTTTGTGGGCGATATGCTCCCTCCTTCGCAACGCACCACCGGTTTTGCGATGCAAAGTTTCTTTATTGGTATTGGTGCCATCGTTGCTTCATTCCTGCCTTACATTTTCACCAAGTGGTTTGGCATCTCGAATACGGCAAGTCCGGGAGAAATCCCTCCTTCCGTGAAGTATTCATTTTACATTGGAGCTTTCATGCTTTTTTCAGCCGTGATGTGGACTGTATTCACCACCAAAGAATATCCACCCGAACCGCACCATGCCAATTTGAAAAATCGCGAGAAGCGCAAAATTGATGATGAAGATAAAACGAAAGCCAAACTCCAAAAGGTGGGAGGCTTGCTATTGCTTCTGGGAATTGTGCTGACCTGGATCATCAACTATTTGAGTTTAGAAAAGGAGTTATATGTATTGGGTGCCGGATTGATTGTATTCGGGGTTGTTCATTTGTTGGCCTACTTCTACATTACACAAGGTCGCTCCTATTTAGGATTGGTACACATTGTGAAAGACTTTAACTCCATGCCCAAAACCATGGTGCAGCTTTCGTATGTTCAATTCTTTTCGTGGTTTGCACTTTTCTCAATGTGGATTTACACCACGCCTGCTGTTACCAGTTATATCTACAACACGAATGAGCCGAGTTCAACGGCTTACAACGAAGGAGCGGATTGGGTGAGCTTGTTATTTGGTATCTATAATGGTATTGCGGCTCTAGCTGCGCTACTGCTACCCGTGATCGCAAAGTATACCAGCCGAAGAGTGACTCACTTTATTGCATTGCTATGCGGAGGCTTGGGATTGATCTCGATCTTTTTCATTTCTGATCCGAATATGCTTTTGTTTTCGATGGTGGGTGTTGGTATCGCGTGGGCAAGTATTTTGTCTATTCCGTATGCAATGCTTTCCGGCTCATTACCTCCTGAAAAGATGGGATACTACATGGGTGTTTTTAACTTTTTTATTGTGATACCCCAAATCATTGCCAGCACCGTTTTAGGCTTTTTATTAGAAACTGCCTTCGGTGGCCAATCTATCTACATTCTGGTATTCGGAGGTGTTTGCATGATTATTGCAGCTCTCTTATCGCTGCGGGTTCGCTCGTCAGAAGAAGTGAAGGTTTAAGTGTTTAATTAACTCCCTACGAATGAAGAAGTATTGGCTGTGGTTGTTGTGTTTACCATTCGGAGTGTTTGCGCAAGACTACTCTGCGTTTCAATCTCAACTCAACCAACTTCGTGACTCCGTTATCTACCATCAATTTCAAACGCAAGGAAAACTTCCGTTGATCGTGGAAGACTCCGTAGCATTTGTCTACCATGGAAAAGCCAAATCGGTAGCCTGGATGGGCGACTTCAATGGATGGGGCTACGACCAAAGTTTTCAGAACAAAGGAAAGAACATCGGAAACAATTTGTGGATTCTCAAAGCCCGGTTTCCAAAAGATGCGCGTCTCGATTATAAAATTCTGATTGACGATAACCAATGGATTCTCGATCCGGCCAACCCGCACCAGCAGTGGAGTGGCGTGGGTGGCGGAAGTCCTAATTCAGAATTGCGCATGCCGCAATGGAAAGAAGCCATCGAACTGCAGGCGCAACCCAATGTACCGAAAGGGTCGCTGCAAACCGATATGCTCTTCAACAGCCGCATATTGAATTATCAAATTACCTATGGCGTGTATCTGCCACATGGCTATGAGAAAATGGGTAAGCTGCCGGTGATGTACGTAACCGATGGATACGAATACCTCCACCCTCGCCTCGGCAATATGGTGACGGTGGTAGACAATCTCATTGCAGAAAAGAAAATCAAACCCATCGCAGTGGTATTTGTCGATCATCGCGAACCGGTGAATCGCTCCAACAACAGACGTATGCAAGAGCTGGCGATGAACAATGCCTATCTCGATTTTTTTGTAAAAGAATTTTTGCCGGAGATTGAAAAGAAATATCCGATGGCGAGCGAAGCCTCTAACCGCGGCATCATGGGTACATCGATGGGTGGCTTAACTGCTACGTACTTTGCATTTACCAAACCCGATGTATTTGGATTGGTAGGCATTCAATCACCCGCCTTCTGGACGAAGCCGCAGATCTATCAGCTATGCTCAAATCCCGCTAATCCGAAAATGAAAGTCTCGATGACTTCCGGATTGATCAACGACACCAGCAAGGAAAGCCGAAAGATGAAAGACGTGTTGCAAGCCAACAGTTGCGTGTACACTTACCATGAGGTGAACGAAGGACACAGTTGGGGAAATTGGCGCAACCTGATAGACGATGTGCTGATCGACTTGTTTGGTACCAAGATGTGATTTTAGAATTCCCTTTTTACCATTTAGATTTGCCTGCTCTGATTTCCAATACGCAACTTTTGCCACTATGAATCTACGTCTAGCCGCCTTCGCATTCATACTTTTGTTTGTACTCGAGAGCTGCTCGAGCGGAAAAGCAGCGTTGAAACAAGGCGATTATTATGAAGCGGTGCTAGAATCCGTCAACCGCCTTCGCTCCAAACCGGATCACAAAAAAGCAACAGCCGTATTGCTGCAAAGCTATCAGTTGGCGGTAGACTACATTCAAGCTACCATTCAGAACGGCATCAATTCAGACGATCCACGCAAGTGGCGTAATGCCGTGGCCGGATATCAGAAAATCAACTACATGAATGATCAGATTAAAACCTCACTCGGGGCCATGAAACTGATCACCAATCCGGTAACGAAATACAAAGAGTTAGCAGAAGCTAAAAACAAAGCAGCGGAAGAAAGTTATCAGGATGGCATTCAGTCAATGATGCGCACCACCCGTGAAGACGCCAAGCAGGCCTATTTCAGTTTCAAAGAAGCAAACAGTTACGAGCCCGGCTACCGCGAAGTGGTGGAGATGATGACGCAAGCGGAGTTCAACGCCACCTTGCGCGTAGCCTATGAAGAGATCAATACCTCCCGCTATAATTATGGCAGCATCCAACCGATCATCAACAGCATGCAGCGGCAATTTCTTTCGTTTCGACCGCAAACGCAGCGCGACACCGTGCCGCCACATCAATATTTACGGGTGATCTTTAACAATTTCCGGATGGACAACCAAGCGCAACTCACCTCGCGCACTGAAAATGTGCAGCGCGATGTAAAGGTGGGCGAGAAAAAACTTCCCGATGGTAAGATGCAAGATGTAATGGAGACGGTAAAAGCAACCATCACCTTTTATACTAAAACTAAACGCGCATCCAGCAATGCCACCATCAACATTACCGATGCATCGAACAACGCCATTCTGTTAAACAATACAGTAGAAGGTAATTCGCAATGGCAACATACCTGGGCTACCTTCCGTGGCGACAGTCGCGCATTGAATAATGATCAACTGAACATGACCAAACGGGGCGATGCCAATCCAAACGATCAGAATCTGTATGATCAAGCGATCAGCAATCTAAAAAACAACGTTTCCAATCAATTGAGCAACTTCTACGGCCGCTATTAGTACGCCTCGCGACAAATAGCCGGATTGGAAAAACCATTTCCTTCTAAAAGAGGTTAAAGGTGCATTAGCATTTTAACTTATGGAAACAAAATGGGAATTAGCCACCTTTGGCGCAGGCTGTTTTTGGTGTACGGAAGCTGTTTTTTTACGTGTGAAGGGTGTTTCGAAGGTCGTTTCGGGCTATAGTGGAGGTAAAATCAAGAATCCTACCTACCGGGAAGTTTGCTCCGGATTAACCGGACATGCAGAAGTAATTCAAATAAGTTATAACCCTGCAGTAGTGTCATTTGAGGCCCTTTTGGAAGTGTTTTGGAATACCCACGACCCCACCACGTTGAATCGTCAGGGGGCAGATGAGGGCACCCAATACCGTTCAGTAGTGTTTTATCACTCCGAAGAACAACGACTGGCAGCCGAGCACTACAAAAAGCAATTAGATGACACACAGGTCTTTAAAAACCCGATCGTGACAGAAATTAGTCCGCTGACGAATTTCTACGCAGCGGAAGATTACCATCAGAATTACTTTGAATTGAATCCCAATCAGGGCTATTGCCAGTTTGTGGTGCGCCCGAAAGTGGAAAAGTTCAAGAAACAGTTTAACGCCCTCGTGCAGGCATAAGAAATTGGTTGAAGTATTTGGTAGACAAAAAAATATTTTTAGTAGATCGAAACCTCTCAAATGCAATCACGTTGTATAGATCAAGAGTAGAGTAATTCTCTCATAGGTTTAGGTTTAGGTTTAGGTAACAAAAACCCCCTCAGACGGAGGGGGTTTTTGTGTTTTTAAGGGTTTCTAATTCGCCCGCTTTTTCTTGCACTATTATTTACTCGTTGCTGGCTTTACTCGCCAATGTTGGTGTTCTTCACCAACATCTACCCTATTTTTTCCGCTAGAAATCAATCATCACCTAATGGCCTTCACTTTTATCTCATCTATCTTTTGTTGTTTAAGAACACCAACAAAGGCTAAAGGTGTACCTACTTCTTGTGCTTCTTCACACCTACTACTTGCTCCCAAAAAAGTCATTTTTCGTTAAATAAAAACAATCTGTTGTTTATATATCGTTAGTTGAGCGAAAGTGCAAGGATGCAAACTGCGAAATTTCACTAAACAAAGCGGTTTTTAGTTTGGCACAAGTTATGCAAGGC
Source organism: Cyclobacteriaceae bacterium (assembly GCA_044228465.1). Taxonomy (GTDB): domain Bacteria; phylum Bacteroidota; class Bacteroidia; order Cytophagales; family Cyclobacteriaceae; genus ELB16-189. Next base: position 1,096 of record JBGAUU010000077.1, on the reverse strand, counting down.
ATTTTCGCATAACTAAAACAAAAATGCTTATGAAAAAATCACCTGATTCCGGAATCACCCCCAACATCGCTAACTTCGAAACATTGCTCAGCCGTTGCGTAGGTCTTGGCATTAAGTACAAGCCGAAAAAAGAATCTATTCAGCTCCCGGCTATGGCTACTTTATTGGAAGTTGCCCTCAAAGCGCAGGAAGCTGTGAAGGATGCCGAGTCTAATTTTAACTTTACCATTAACGAACGTAGAGTTGCTTTTGCCCCTGTAAAAGAGTTGTCAACGTGCATCCTTAACGCATACATCTCCTGCGATGCGTTGCCTGAAAACGTAGATGACCTACGTGGTATCGTTAACAAAATTCGTGGCAGCAGTTCAAAATCAGAAGACAAGCCAAACCCCGAATCTACTGAACCCGATCAAGAACCAGCCGCTACCCGCTCCACTTCATTTCAAAGTATGGATTACATGATTGAGCACTATAAAGGCGTGTTGTCTTTGTTGAAACTCGAAGCCAAATACGAGCCCAACGAAGAAAACCTCACCAGAGAAGCCATCACCGCGTTGATAGCTGACTTAAAGGCTAAAAACACAGCTGCCATTGATAGCTATACCCGTTTGAACAATGCACGAATAGAACGGGATAAAGTACTCTACGCCCCAAAGACAGGCTTGGTAGCTACTGCAGCGGCTGTAAAAAAATATGTGAAGTCGGCATGCAAGGTCAACTCCACGCAATTCAAAAGCATATCACCGCTGAGCTTTAAGGGTAAGAAAATCGAAGAGTCATAATGGTAGTTTGATCTTGCTGAGGGGTGATGTTAAACCTGCCGTGTTGAAAGAAGTTGGGGAAACTTCGGTAAACCGGCAGGTTTTTTTTTATAATCTGCTCGGGCAAATCCCTCGCCCACTCGCTCATGTTGGTGCCCCTCGCCAATGATGGTGTTCTTCACCAACATCTACCGCGCCAATGTTGGTGTTCTTCACCAACATCTACCCTGTTTTTTTTGTTCGAATTCAATCATCACCTAAGTGGGCTTCACAGTTATTTCATCCGGTTACTTAGTTCATCATGTTTGTTGGTGAAGAACACCAACAAAGGCTAG
>JBGAUU010000076.1:0-21924 GCA_044228465.1 Cyclobacteriaceae bacterium | reverse complement strand
GGCAAAGGTGTTTTAGATAATGCGCTGGACTTCGGAAAGTTTCTGTATCAGAACTCAAAAAATTAGAACGAAAAAATGGCCAAGCAAAAGGAGCAAACCAGCATCCCTACCACAAAAGTTCAACGTGCTTCTAAATTCATTTCAACCGGTGCGAAAATCGGAACGAACTACTTAAAGCATTACAGCAAGAAGCTGGTCAATCCAGACCAAACAAAAGACGAACTGCACGCCAATAATGCAGTAGATATCTACAACTCACTCAGTCAGTTAAAGGGCAGTGCGTTAAAAGTGGCTCAAATGCTGAGCATGGATAAAAACCTGTTGCCAACTGCCTATCAAAATCAATTTGCGATGGCGCAATACAGTGCTCCGCCATTGTCATATCCGCTCGTGGTGCGTACGTTCGAGAAAGCCTTTGGCAAGCGACCCAACGAAATCTTTGATACCTTCTCTACCAGCGCTTCCAATGCGGCTTCTATCGGGCAAGTACATCAGGCAACGTATCAGGGAAAGAAACTGGCTGTTAAAATTCAATACCCCGGAGTGGGAGACAGTGTGAAAAGTGATTTGGCTATGGTGAAGCCCATTGCCTTGCGCATGTTTAAGCTCAACGTTTCTGAGTACAATGAGTTTATTGGGGAAGTAGAATCTCGCCTTTTGGAAGAAGCCAACTACGAGTTGGAGTTGCAACGCTCTATTGATCTTTCTACCCGATGCAAAGACATTCCCAATCTTTTTTTCCCAACATACTATCCCGAGTTCTCATCTTCACGCATTCTTACAATGGATTGGGTGGAGGGCCAGCCATTAGGCGAAATACTTAAACAAAAAATCCTCACGGCTGAAGAAGGGCAGAAGCTCGGCCAGGCTTTGTGGGACTTTTATCATTTTCAGATGCATACGCTTCACTCGTTGCATGCCGACCCACATCCGGGCAATTTCATCATTACACCCGACCGCAAACTAGGTGTGATTGATTTTGGTTGTGTGAAAGTGATCCCAACTACTTTTCATAAGACATACTTCCAACTTTTGCATCCGGACATCCTGCAAAACGAAGAGAAGAAACTTCGCGTGTTCAAAGAATTGCGATTCATTTATGACGATGATACCGAAGAAGACAAACGCTTCTTTATTCAGACCTTCTCAAAGTTAGTAGAGCTTTTAGGCAGACCATTCCGCACACCACGCTTCGACTTTTCGGATTCCGAATACTTCCGTCAGTTGTATCAGTTTGGTGAAGAAATTGGTGGCATGAAGGAGTTCAGAGAATCTAAAAAAGCCAGAGGTGTAAAAGATGCATTGTACATCAATCGAACGTATTATGGGCTCTATAACCTCTTAAATGAGCTGAAAGCCTCTGTCGATACAACCTCTTACGTCAAACTTTAGATTAGCCATTCAGGGATTAAGTATTGCTTTTTTATTTAAAAAGTACTTCATTTACAATGCTTTAATAGCTTGTACCTCATTTTTTAAACTAAGTTAATCCCATTGTTTATGAGAGCTATCTGGAAAGGACACATCCAATTTTCGCTTGTTACAATTCCTGTTCGGATATACAACGCGATTGATACAGGTCAGACCATCAGCTTTAATTTACTTTCAAAGGAAGGTCACAATCCGGTGAGCTATGAAAAGAAAGACAAAGTAACAGGTCAGCCGCTGCGGGCAGAAGAAATTGTGAAAGGCTATCAATATGAGCCGGGCCAATACGTGATTATCGAGCAAACAGATTTAGATAAGGTAAAACTGAAGAGTGAAAAGGTAATTGAGATTGAAGGCTTTGTGAACACGCAAGAGGTTCATCCTACTTTATTTGAAGCTCCCTATTTCATCGGACCTGATGGAGATCTCGCGGCTAAAACCTATGGATTGCTTAAAGAAGTTTTGAAAGAATCTGGAAAGGTAGGCGTGGGCAAAGTAGTGTTGCGCGATCGAGAAACACCCGTGTTGCTGACTCCTCACGAGGGCGGCATTTTGATGTATCGTTTGCGTTATCCCAATGAAGTAAAAAACATAGGCGAAGTACCTCAACTGATTGACGTAAAGACAGATAAAGAACAATTGAAATTAGCAAAAACGCTAGTCGATTCGATGTCAACTACCTTTGCCAAGATAGAAATGAAAGATCGCTACTACGATGCCTTGAAATCCATTATTGATGCCAAGATTGAAGGCAAAGAAATTGTAATGGTAGTAGAAGAAGAGCCGAAAGTAGTGGATATCATGACGGCTTTGAAGGCCAGTATTGAAGCCAAGAAGAAGCCAATGGAGAAAGCGGTGGGTGCAACAGCTAAAGAAAAAAAGGAAACAACCCGCCATCGAAAGGCGAGCTAGCCGGTGCGCTACTTATTGATTATCCCTCTCTTTTTAATAAGTACTTCTCTGTTTTCACAAAAGGAGTATCTGGACTCTATTTCCCGAGCGCAATACATTGAACGTTTTCCGGATTATTTTTTCGTTTGGCCGGTATTTCGGCAGCGTGCCTCATCGTTTGTGCTCCAGAATGCCTCCAATACTAATAGCAATCTTACCTTCAGTCCTAATATTCGCTTTCACACCGGGTTAGGATTTTACTTGTTCGAAATTGGCTTTCAATTCATTGTGGCTATTCCGCGGCCATCTTCCAGCATTGCCGAATATGGTGAGTCCAATTCGTTTGACATTCAGGCAAGTTTGGTAGGAAAAAATTGGGATGTGGAGTTGTTTCAAGAAGACTATAAAGGCTACTACTTGGAAGACTCGCAAGTGCCAATCCCCAGCGGCATTCCAAAACTTCAACGAAGAGATATTGCCACAAGCAACCGAGGTTTTTCGGCCATTTACTTCTCTAACAAAAGGAAATACTCAGTGAGAGCGATTTATAACTTTTACGAACGGCAATTACGCAGCGCAGGTTCCCCCATGGTTAGTGTGTCTTACAATCATTTTACGCTTGGTGCTGATTCGCTTGTGTACAATCAATACCATCAAAAGACTTTGGACACGCAAGGTGATTTTGATCACATGAAATACCAGACGATTGCACTGGCCGGTGGCTACGGATATAATTTGGTACTTCATAAAAACTGGTTTATTGGTAGCAATGTGGCAGTGGGCCCGGTACTCCAATTTTTTGAATACAGCAATCAGCAAAATCACAAATCGCAATTGGATGTGCGACCGTACGTTAACTGGCGCATCACAGGCGGATTGAATTCAGAGCGCTTTTTTGCTGGCATTACCTACACCTATCAGTCGGTAGAGATTGATTATGAGAATGTTCACTTATCGAGTCGCAATGGTACCTTTCGTTTAGTAGTCGGTTATCGTTTTCGCGAAGTGGGAATATTGAAGAAAAGAGCTTCTGAGTTTATGAAGCCAAAGAGGCGATAGAAAAATATCTGAAATGTTTTTTTTGGATTAATGAAACGCAAAGTTATCTTTGCGCCTCGTTTAGCAATTATCTGAGAGTTCAAACACGATTTGAGCTTGCCCGAAGTGACGACAGGGGTTAATTAGATGGTTCTTAATTGATACTTTGGTCCGGTAGTTCAGCTGGTTAGAATGCCTGCCTGTCACGCAGGAGGTCGCGGGTTCGAGTCCCGTCCGGACCGCTAAAAGCCTCGTTTCTTAATTGAACCGAGGCTTTTTTATTGATTCACTTCATTGCATTTGAATTTAAAAGGATCAGACGAGAAGATTACATCTTTGCCATGGTTTCACACCATTCCAAATCGTAAGTTTTAATCAATTCGATAATAGCTGATCGTGAAGTAAGATTGGCGACCGTATCCAGCGCATGACTACCATGCGCCATCGCCAGGCGATGAACACTTTCATTGATTCTTTCTTCGACTTGGAGACTCCAGGTTTTGGCAAAACCTTGCGCCTCTTCTTTCGAGAAAAATTGATAAGTTTTAGTGTTGAATCGAACGAGATACATAATGTGGATAAGCACACCTAAAGTTGATCGGCCAAACGTTGCAATCGTTCTTGCTCTTTCTCTTTTTCTTCTTTTGTTTTCTTGGCTAGCTCAATCAGGGCAGCTGCAATTTTTACATTGTACTGTCCTTCGTTCAGCACTTTACTGACCATGCTTTCGCTGTAGCCGGTTTGTTTAGCAATGATACCTCTGAATGAATCGGGCAAATGGGGAGCAATTCGCTTTCGTAGCTCTTCTGTTATTGTCATTTGATTATATTTGAATTGCTATGCAATTGTCCTGAAAATATTTAGGATTTAAAAGTATTAGCCTAAAAATAATTAGGATAGTGAGACAACTCGTTGATATTCTTGAAGAAAAAATTAAGAAGGTAAAGGGCAAGGCTTCGCTGGGTAGAATGCTGGGTGTATCGGGGGAAGCCATTTTATCTTATACCAAGGGAACCAGCATGCCATCTCTTGCACTGGCCATTAAGTGGAAGGAAGTATTTGGCGAGAACTTAATCAGCTTGATGTTTGAAGAGCCCGAGCGATCAGGCGTTGAGGAGCCATCTGCTGCGTATGGCCTGCAAGCCGATTTGAATGAGTGCCGAAAAAAGCTGATTGCGTGCATGGAAGAGAAAGAGCAGTTAAGAAAATCATCCAAACCGTTGAGCAAAACCAAACCACGAAAGAGAAAATAAACGCAAGATGATCAAAGCCACATCTTCTAATCTGCAATTTTTTAACCCTGCATAAATTGTGCTTAGCTTAGCGCAACAATGAAACGGGTATCTCTGGCTTCTATTTATTTTGTTTTCTATTTCTTGGCCCTACCCGCCAAAGCACAAGTTGTTGTGCCACTGATTGACAGTGTAGATCAGCATCTTTTCAACTTCAAAGAGATTGAGTGGTTGGAAGATGCGGAAGGCAGACTGACTATTGATGAGGTAAGCAGTTCAAAATTGGATTCTCAATTTTTAATCAGTAATCGGTTTAGCCCTACAAATGAGCATCGCCAGTCTACCTATTGGTTTCGAGTAAAAGTATCTTTTCCCTCTACCACCAAGCGCAATTGGGTGATCGAATTTTTCGATCAGACCATTGACCACCTTGAATTTTATGCCCCGGATCCAAATGGGGTTTATGCAAAAAGGCTGGTTGGCGATGAAATGGAGTTTGGAAAGCGCGAGATATGGCACAAAAATTTTATTGTGCCAGTAACGCCAATTCCCAATCAACAAATAACCTATTATGTAAAGCTCAACTCACGGCAAAAAGCCGATGTTTTGATTGTGCTGCGCGCCCAAAGCTGGTTGTTTCGATATGCACTCGATGAGTATTTCTTCTTCGGTATTTTTTATGGAATGATCCTGGTTTTTAGCTTTTATAACCTGCTCATGTTCTTAGCTGTGCGCGAGCGACATTATTTATTTTATATCCTTTATCTGCTTAGCCTTGGCTTATATGAAATGAGTGCTGATGGAATTGGCTTTCAGTATTTATGGCCCGAATTTCCTCAATGGAATTATTACGCCAGTGGTATTTTTCTTTATCTATCCACATCTTTTGCGCTTGTCTTCTCTGCATCTCTATTAAACCTGCGACATGAGAATAACTTTTTACTCCGACTGTTTTTAGCTGCGTTTGTTTTTCGCACAGGTTTTCTGATCATCAGTATGACCATCATGCCGGAGTGGTTCCGGTTTCGGTTTGTGGAGATTATTCCTTTTCTGGCAATCTATGGTGCCAGCATACACAGTTTCCTAATCAAGAAGTATCCACCGTCACGTTTTCTGGTGATGGCCTATTCGTTTGTGGCATTCGGAGTATTATATAAAGTATTGCAATACCTCGATATTGAGTGGCGGCCACTAGGAGAGTTGTCGCATTACAGCCTCGGGCTAAGCTTTATCATAGAAATGCTTTTACTTTCCTTCGCGATTACTGACAAGATTCGATTGCTGCGGTTAGAAAAGGAGCAGGCTCAAGCGCGAACGATTGAGCAGCTAAACGAAAATCAAAAACTCAAAGAAAATCAGAATCAATTACTGACGGAACAAGTTGAAATCAAGACGCAAGAATTGCGCGAACAGAATTTGTTTATTGAGGAGCAAAATCGACAGTTGGAAGTTGCGAATCATCAATTGGAGCAACAGGCACAAGAGATAGCTGAAATCAACTTGTTGCTTTCAAAGGACAATCAAAAGCTACAGCATGATGTGGCAGAAGTTAAAGAAGCGCGCATACTCTCAAGAGAAGTTGATTTTGAAGAGTTCAGTAAGATGTACCCCGATGACCAAAGCTGTCTGCGCTTTATTGCAGATAAAAAATGGGTGACCGATTTTCGTTGTGTTAAGTGTAGTTATGCAGGCTACAGTGAAGGGAAAACCCTCTTTAGCAGAAGATGTTCGCGGTGTGGCTATGATGAGTCTGTGACAGCCTTTACACTACTTCAAAACACTCGCCTTCCTATCAACAAGGCATTCTATATGATTTTTTTGGTGTATTCATCCAATGGTACCATATCCTCACACAAGCTATCAGAGATACTTGGAATTCGCCAAAGCACCTGTTGGGCTTACAGCTCAAAAATCAAAAAAGCAATGCGTGAATATGCTAAAACCCATAAAAATGCTCATCAGCATGGGTGGGATTCGATTTTGATGGTTCACGAAAACGCTTAAATCCTTCTAAAAATCCACTTTTTGATCTTTGTTCATTCAATTTAAAAAAAAAATCATTTTTTTTTAAACAAGCCTTGATCCCTGTAATAATAAGATAATCAATTGATTAACAGGACACCTATATCAAACGATTGCATTAAAAAACGCGTATCAATCGGTTTCGGTGCATTTGGGCCATTTCCACTCTGTTGCTTTGATTTAAGCCATTTTTAGTTTGCGATTGAAGCGTATCAAAATTCATAAACACCTGTTTATCAGATCGTTAAAATGATAATTGTTTTTTATTCCTCAAATTTGTTGTCATCATATTTTCTTCAACTAACCCAATCAAATGCTTATGCAAAAATGTTTACAAATTTTAGGAAGGTTAAGACGTATTGCGCTATTACTTGTTTTGACCTTATCAGCCGGAGCACTTGCAGCCCAAGATAGTCAGAGTGTTTCTGGTGTGGTTAAGGATAAGGGAAACGGTGATCCACTGCCGGGAGTCAATATCGTTGTAAAGGGAACTTCAAATGGGACAATAACTGATTCTGATGGAAAATTCGTCATCGGAATTTCATCTCCGAATGATGTATTGGTCTTTTCATTTATCGGATATAAAAAGACAGAGGTTACGGCAAGTTCAAGCACAAATTTGACTATTGAACTGGAAGCAGATGTTACTTCATTGGAGGAGATAATTGTAGTTGGCTACGGAGAGCAAAAGAAAAGTGTTGTAACTGGTTCCATTTCTAAAGTTTCAAGCGAAGCTTTGGTAAACATTCCAAATGGCAGAATTGAAACTGCATTGCAGGGTAGAGTTTCAGGAGTTACCATTGCACAAAATTCAGGTCAACCTGGTTCATCATCAACAATTCGAATTCGCGGTGTTACTACTTTTGGAGATGCAGGGAATAATCCTTTGTGGGTGATTGACGGAATCCCAGTAGATGCTGGAGGAATAGGATATCTTAATCAGGCGGATATTGAATCAATCGAAGTTTTAAAAGACGCTACCTCAGCGGCAATATATGGAACAAGAGCAGCCACTGGTGTTATCCTTGTGACTACTAAAAAGGGGAAGGCAGGAAAATTTACCATTGACTATAATGGTTTTGTCGGAACGTCTGCTCCAGCACGGAAGTTAAGTTTACTTAATGCCACGCAATATGCAAGCATTATTAATGAGAGACTAGTAGGTGGTGGAGGTGCGATTAAGTATTCAAACCCCTCTTCGTTTGGTGTAGGCACAGATTGGCAAAAAACAATTTTTAACGATGCCGCTCTTCGTAGTAATCACCAACTGGGTTTAAGTGGTGGAAATGACAAGTCGATTTTTTACTTGTCTATTGGTTATCAAAACACCGAAGGCATTGTTACCTCGAAGATTTCAAATTTCGAACAATACAATGTGCGTTTAAATTCTACGCATAAAATATCAAAGGTATTTACCCTTTCTCAGACATTAGGCTATACCCATAGCGAAACCAAGGGAATAGGAAACACAAATAGCGAATTTGGTGGGCCACTTAGTTCGGCTATCAATTTAGATCCCATTACTCCAGTAATTGAAACAGATCCCTCCAAGTTGGCGCTTTACAATCCTTTGTCTGTTAGAGATCAATTTGGAAATGTGTATGGTATCTCAAGCGTGGGCGTGCAAGAAATGTCTAATCCGTTGGGATATGTTAATACTCGATTGGGAAGGTATAACTGGGACAACAACTTTGTAGGTAACTTATCATTAGAAGCCAATATTACAAATGAAATAAAAGTGAAATCAGTAGTATCGGGTAAATTAGCTTTCTTTGGAGATCAAGGATTTACACCTTCCTATTATCTGGGAGGAGGTGGAGGTTTGAATCAACCAATCAATAACCTATCTAGAAATACTCATGATCGTACAAGTTGGAATGTGGAAAATTACATTACTTATACTAAGTCAATCGGAGACCATAGCTTTTCAGCTTTGCTAGGAATAGGTGCGTATGTGGAAAACATTGGTGGAGGCAACAGCTTTACATTAAACAACTTGCCTGTAAACAATTACAAAGATGCCTCATTCGGATTCTTCACTCCATCATCATCTTATACTGCTAGTGCGTATACCACTGAAGGAAACGGAAATGGTAATTGGCATAAGTTGTCATCCATTTTCGGAAGGATCAATTATAACTACAAAGAGAGATACCTTTTAACCGGTATTTTGAGAAGAGACGGAAGCAATCGCTTTGGTAAAAATAATTCTTATGGTGTTTTCCCTGGTGCATCACTGGGATGGAATGTTTCTAAGGAATCATTCTGGCCAGAAAACCAAGTGGTTGATTTTGTAAAAATCAGAGGAGGTTTTGGTACAACAGGTAATGATGGCATCAGAGATTATGGCTTTTTATCATTAGTTCCTGTCGGATTTAATTATACACTTGGTAATACAGTTGTAAATGGTTATGCACCCTCATCGTTGGATAATCCTGATTTGAAATGGGAGCAAACTACCCAAGTTAATGTGGGGTTCGAAGCAACCATTTTTAGAGACTTCGATTTGACTTTCGACTACTATAGCAAAAAAACCACTGGTATTCTGCGCCCGATTACTATCCCAGGTTACGTGGGAGTTACGGATTCACCGGTAGGTAATGTTGCTGATATGAGTAACTCGGGTATTGAAATTGAAATGAAATACCGTCATAAGATCGGGCCCGTAGATTTCTCGTCCAATGCTAATTTTGCTACACTAAAAAATGAAGTTTCATACGTTGCATCTGATGTGAATTTCATTAGTGGCGATGCTGGATTCCAAAGCATGGGTACTGTTACACGCACCCAAGTAGGTCATTCCTACAATGAATTTTTTGGTTATCAAAATGCGGGCATCTTTCAAAATCAAGCAGAAATTGATGCATACGTAAATAAATCCGGAACTAAAATTCAACCTAATGCGAAGCCTGGCGATTTTAAATGGGTAGATATTAACAATGATGGAGTTATTTCTAATGATGATAATGACAAAACTTTCTTAGGTACCAGTTTACCCAAATATACATTTGGTATTACCCTCAATTTTGCTTACAAAGGATTTGATCTGATGATTTTTGCAAATGGTGCCGGAGGAAACAAAATTTTTCAGGGTTTAAGACGTCTTGATGTAGCGGAAGCTAATTTCTCTACTCGTGTCCTCAATCGTTGGACTGGCGAAGGTACATCCAATGATTATCCTCGGCTAACCAGCACAGATCCGAATAGAAATTACAGCCGTATGTCACCATTCTATCTGGAAGATGGAGATTACTTGCGTTTCAAAGTGATTCAACTTGGTTATACCATTCCTACCAATACAGTTATGACCAAACTTGGTGTGAATAAATTCAGAGCATACATAACTGCTGAAAATTTATTGACGCTTACGAAATATACTGGATTTGATCCGGAAATTGGCGGTGGTGTATTTGGAATAGATAAGGGACAATATCCACAAGCCAAGTCATTCTTATTCGGAATACAAATTCAATTCTAAATAGAAGATTTCTGAAATATTACTATTAATGATAATGACTATGAGAAACAATATGTTAAAAACCTCACTCATTGTATTTGCGCTTCTGCTGTTAAATTCATGCAGCGATACTTTTCTTGAAGTTCCTCCTAAAGGAGCATTTCTAACAGCTAACTTTTATGCTGACCGAGATCAAGCATACAGTGCGCTAGTAGGTGTATATGATGCCATCCGAAAAAACACTGGCGGGTTTGAGAATATGATTGCTATGATGAATGCCGGCTCAGACGATAACGTAGCAGGTGGTGGATCTGCCACGGATGGTTCGCAGCTTCATGCGTTTGACGATTTTACGCTTACACCAGATAATGTGCCAGGCAGTTACTGGAACGATTATTATCAAGGAATTTTCAGAGCAAACACCCTGCTTGCTAAACTTCCAGGTGTGCCAATGAGTACTAGCGAAAAATCACGATTCGTTGCAGAGGCAAAGGCTTTGCGCGCTTTGTATTATTTCAATTTAGTATCGATGTTCAAAAATATACCGCTCCTGTTACAGCCGTTGACAGCGACTGAAATGTATAATGTTACACAAGCTGCACCTACAGCTGTTTATGCTCAAATTGAAAAAGATCTTACTGAGGCAAAAGCCGATTTGCCAAGTACGGTTGTTTCCGCAGAAAATGGTCGAATCACCAAAGGTGCGGCACAAGCGCTACTTGGAAAAGTTTATTTGTTTCAAGGAAAAAATGCCCTTGCTGCAGCTGAATTTGCGGTTGTTAATGGAACTCCTGGTGGAACAAGCACTTACGGATATAAGTTACTCACCAATTATTCTGACCTGTGGTTGTTTTCTAACAAATTCAATAGCGAATCAATATTGGAATGTACACACAGCAATCAATCAAAGAATGATTGGGGCTTCTGGGGGTCTGGAAGAGATGAAGGAAATACGTTGAACGTGATGTGTGGCATTCGCAACTACAAGCGATTGACAGGCACAACTGCACCGGCATCTATGCCTGGAGGTTGGAGTTTCACTACGTTCACCCAAGATTTCTATGACGCCATTAAAACAGATCCTCGATTTGGAGCGACTATATTAGACTTAAAAGCGTTAGAAACTTCAGGCGAAATTTCCTATACACATGGAGATGCCGATTTAGGTTATTATCTCAATAAGTTTATGCCACGCCCGCAGGATGTTTCAACCTTGGGCGGTCCACAAGAACTGAACTTTCAGCAGAATAGTTATATTATCCGATTGGCGGATACATATCTTCTTGAAGCGGAAGCTCTAGGCGCATCTGGTGCTCGAGCGCAAGCACTTTTAGATGCTGTGCGAGCTCGTGTAGGACTTCCATCCATACCTGTTTCATTACCTGCAATCAAAGCTGAGCGAAGATTAGAACTAGGAGGAGAAGGCCACCGCTTCTTTGATTTGGTGAGATGGGGTGATGCAACGACAAAGTTGGCTAGCAAAGGATTTGTTGCAGGCAAAAACGAAATATTTCCTATCCCTGCCAGAGAAATTAGAGGAACTAAATTAATTCAGAATCCAAATTATTAATCAATAAACTAATTCTGTTATGAGATTGAATAGCAAAACGTATTTGGTAATGAGCGCAATTTTGCTCAATATATTGTTTGGATGTCAACCCGAAGATATTTCACAAGGAAATGGATTGACAGATACATCTCTAAATGCTGCATTCACGATTGTGGCTGATGGAACTTCGCCTAATAAGTTTACACTAAAGGCAACAAACAAAAACTACATCATGTCAAAATGGGATATTGGTGATGGAGCCGGAGCATTTATTGGAGGTATGGAACAACCTATCTTTCTTCCGGATGCAGGTACGTACAATATTACCCATACCGCAGTTGGTAAAGGCGCATCAACAGCATCCACAACTTCGCCAATTACCGTATTAACTTCCGATCCTAACTCTGGAAACATTGTGCAAGGCGGATCTTTTGAAACTTCCGCTGATATCGCCAAGTGGACTGTTTTGCGTATTAGCTCATCCGGCACATCATGGGTATTTGGCGGTGGAAAGGCTACCGTAACAGGAGGAGGCTGGAATCAACAAGGATTTTATCAAGCTATTACTGTTATTAAAGATAAGACGTACAAAATTGATTTAGTGGCCTCTTCAACAACAGGTGTAAGTAATACTTGGTTTGAAGTTTACTGTTCTACCACAGCGCCAACACAAGATAGCGATTACAGCGCAGATGGAATCAAGCGCAACATTAATACTTGGGACGGTTGTGGAGGTGCTGCATTTTCAGGAAAGACTTCCAATGTTGGCTGCAATAGCTCAAAGAATGTTGGCACGTTTAAAGCACCCATTAGTGGAACTATGTATTTGGTAATCAAATGTGGTGGTGAAGATTTAAAGGGCGGTATTTCAGTAGATAATATCGAAGTACGAGGCCAGTAATACTTTTAGTTTAGGGTTCTATTTATGTGAATAAGAGCGGCTGGTCCCCGCTCTTATTTTATATTCAGTTTTCTGAAATAAGAGCTCCGCATGGTTGACCAAATTTTCTAATTCGAACTAATATGATTCACATTAAAAGCAAAAGCACCTATATGTTATTGCTTTATTTCACCTTGTTATTGCCTTTCAGCACTTCCTGCCAAAAGAAAGATGATCAGGTTCAAATTCCATTAGCAACTATTGAAGATGCATTTCAGATACGCACAACTGAAAGCCGAAAAATTCAATTCAATATATACATGGATAAGGTATCTAGTGCAAAGGTTTCGATAGATTATATGTTGGTGAATGGAACTGCAATACCCGTCAAAGATTTTGAACAAACTTCCGGTACACTTACTATAGAACCTAATCAATTGAAAGGTATTATTGAAGTAGCTATTGCTGGTGACAAAAGTAACCTAAGACAAAACAATTTGAATTTTTCAGTTCAGCTTTCCAACGCAAAGAATTGCAATCTCACACGTACTATTGGCATAGGAACCATTATTACCGAAAATGGCACGTATTTGCCTACCGAAAATACTGGATACTCGACACCTACCTTTTACTCAGGGTATACTTTAACTTGGAGCGATGAATTTAACGGTTCAGAACTTAATCGCACAAATTGGAACACAGAACTAGGTAATGGAAATAATGGATGGGGGAATAATGAGTTGCAATACTATACAGCAAGCTTCAACAATGTTTTCGTTTCTGATGGGAATTTAGTTATTGAGGCACGTAAAGAACTACAATCAGGATTTTCTTATACATCCTCTAGATTAACAACTCAAGGTAAAAGAAGTTTTAAATTTGGAAGAATTGATATCAGAGCAAAGTTGCCTGTGGGTAAAGGCATTTGGCCGGCTTTGTGGATGCTAGGTAACAATATAACATCTATTGGTTGGCCAGCCTGTGGGGAAACAGATATCATGGAATTAGTGGGTACTTATCCTTCAAGAATTACGGGAACAGCACATTGGGCTTCTCCGCAAGGAAGTGATGTCATGAAGAATTCAAATTATATTTTAAGCTCCAAAGATTTTTCAAGCGAGTTTCACGTGTTTAGTATTAACTGGAAAGAAAACGAAATTGATTGGTATGTCGATGATCAACTTTTTCTTACTGTTCAAACCAATGATGTAGGTGTTGCTGCGTATCCTTTTAACGAAGAGCAATTTTTTATTTTTAACGTAGCAGTTGGTGGCAATTGGCCTGGCGCCCCTGATGGAACAACCCAATTTCCGCAACGAATGTTTGTTGATTATGTAAGAGTATTTCAGAAATAAAATTGAAAATGAAAAAAAGCACACTCATTTACGTACTACCCTTATTAATATGGTGCAGTTGTAATCAATCTAGAACTTCAAATAATATTGAAGGAAGAGATACGACTAATTCAACTAGTGTTGAGTTGTTATTGTACACGACTGCTGATTCCACACAATTACGAATCACATTGGTGGACACGTTAAGATTTACGGAGCACGCACAACCTCTTGAAACAGAAACTTGTGTATTCGTTGATTCCACTCAAACATTTCAGACCTTCCTTGGCATAGGCGGAGCCATTACAGATGCATCGGCAGAGACTTTTGCCAAGCTACCGAACGATCAACAACAAGCTTTATTAACTGCGTATTACGATCCACGAAAGGGGATAGGTTATACCTTGGTAAGAACCCATATCAACAGTTGTGATTTCAGCAGCGAAAGTTATTCTTACGTGCAGGACAATGACATAGAATTAAAGACATTCAACATTGCGCACGATAAACAATTTCGAATTCCTCTGATCCAAAAAGCAATTGCAACTGCAGATGGTGATCTAACTACCTATGTAAGCCCTTGGAGCCCGCCTGCTTGGATGAAAGATAATAATGACATGCTGCATGGAGGTAAGTTGAAACCCGAATATTTTCAAAGCTGGGCAAACTACTACGTTCGATTCATAAAAGCATATGAAAGCGAAGGCATTCCTGTGTGGGGACTTACTGTGCAAAATGAACCTATGGCCAAACAGATTTGGGAGAGTTGCATTTTCTCAGCAGAAGAGGAGCGCGATTTTGTAAAAAACTATTTGGGCCCTACTTTAAAAAAGAATGGATTGCAAGATCGCAAGTTGATCGTGTGGGATCATAACCGCGATTTAATGTATCATCGTGCGCAGAACATTTTTAACGACCCTGAAGCAGCGAAATATATTTGGGGCATGGGCTTCCACTGGTATGAAGATTGGAGTGGTGGCAACCAGATGTTCGATAATGTCAAGAGAGTTCATGAATCGTGGCCGGATAAGAACCTGATTTTTACCGAGGGCTGCAATTTTCCTTTTGAGTATGACAAGATCAATAACTGGAAATGGGGCGAACGCTATGGCATCTCCATGATCAATGATTTTAATAACGGAACGGTAGCTTGGACGGATTGGAATATTCTGCTTGATGAGACAGGTGGGCCCAACCATGTCAAGAACTTTTGTATGGCACCTATTCATGCAGATACACGCACCGGTCAATTGATATTTTCAAATTCATACTATTACATTGGGCACTTTTCTAAATTCTTGAAAAGAGGAGCGAAGCGAATGGCGGCATCCGCCAGCCGAAGTAATTTGTTAACTACCGCCTTTGTCAACCCAGATGGCGAACAAGTAGTGATTGTAATGAATCCATCCGGTAAACTAGTTAAGTATCATTTAATGATCGGCAAGGTTAGCACAGAGATTGTTGCGCAACCTCACTCCATCTCAACCATGCTGATTCATTAGAAGAATAATGCTGCACTCATCACCCCCTTTTATCACTTATCTATGAGAATAAAATCTATCAGTTTTGCCTTCTTGCTCGTTGCCTGTTCTTCTTCTCCGGTTCTTCCACCAATAGTGGTAACACCACCTGCCACTGGACCGAAGGTAAACGTATGGCTTACGAATGCCGAAAGAACATACTTATTGTCATCGGTTAGTTCGCTCACATTTAAAAAAGAAGCCGCACTTGCTACGCTCATTTCGGTTGATACCACCATTCGATTTCAATCCATGGATGGGTTTGGGTTTACCTTAACAGGAGGCAGTGCACAGTTGTTAAATACAAAATTGAATTCGGCTGCACGCGCGGCATTGTTGAAAGAACTTTTTACGATAGAACAAAATGGCATTGGTGTGAGCTACCTGCGCATTAGTATCGGTGCATCGGATTTAGATGACCATGTGTTTTCGTACAATGATTTAGTTGCTGGGCAAACGGATGTAAACCTATCTAAATTTTCATTGGATGAAGATCGCAAAAACTTAATTCCAATTTTAAAGGAAGTCGTTGCGCTTTATCCCCAAATCAAAATAATGGGTAGCCCGTGGTCCGCACCTGCTTGGATGAAAACCAACAATTCGCCCAAAGGGGGAAGTTTAAAGACAGAGTATTACTCGGTATATGCTAATTACCTTACGAAGTATATTCAGGGAATGGCGCAAGAGGGTATTACAATTGATGCGATTACCACCCAAAATGAACCGGAGCATCCCGGTAATACACCTAGTATGACGATGACGAGCAGTGAACAGAATGAGTTTATTAAATCACACCTTAGCCCGACATTGAAGGCTGCCGGATTATCAACAAAAATTATTTTGTATGATCACAATTGCGATCATCCGAATTACCCAATCTCTATTTTAAATGATAGCCAAACAAAGCCACTGGTAGATGGCTCAGCATTTCATTTATATGCAGGTGATATTTCGGCTCTCAGCACGGTTCATACGGCACACCCGGATAAGAATGTATACTTTACCGAACAGTGGACAAGTGGAAATGGAAACTTTGGTGGAGACTTGCAATGGCATGTCAAGAATTTGATTGTTGGAGCGCCACGCAATTGGAGCAAAAATGTATTGGAGTGGAACTTGGCTGCCGATGAAAATTTGCAACCACATACCGATGGTGGTTGTACGCTTTGCCTTGGTGCTTTGACCATTACTTCTGCGGGCACTGTAACACGAAATGTTTCCTATTACATCATTGGGCACGCGTCTCGGTTTGTGCCACCGGGTTCAGTACGCATTCATTCTAACATTACTAACAGTTTGTACAACGTGGCTTTCATTACACCGGATGGAAAAAAAGTGTTGATCGTGGTAAACGACAGCAGCGAATTCAAATCATTCTCAATAGGTTACAAAGATATGACTGCTTCCGCCAGTTTGGCCGCTGGCGCTGTGGCTACGTATGTTTGGTAGACACAAAGCATCAGGCTGTCGAATTGCTTCGGCATAAGCAGTGAGCTATTATCAATTTCTCATACTTTACCTTATCTTTAAGTTTTGGTTAACATTCACTAAACTTAAAGTATGAATAAGAGGCTGCTCGTAGGGATATACTCTATCGCTCTAGCTTTTGCTTGCGATCCTCCCAAAGATCAGGTGAAACCGGTCGTTCAAGAAGGGCTCTATATTAATGAGATATATGCTTCGGGTGAAGATTGGGTTGAAATCTACAACTCCCTGACCACTTCAAAAGATGTAAGCGGCTATTTTATTTCAGATAACCAAACGACTAAGTATAAATTGCCCACCGGCACCACCATTCCCGCCAAGGGCTATTTGGTTTTGATTTGCAATAACTTAGCCACCGGCCTCAATACCGATTTTAAATTAGATGCTGCGGGTGAAACCGTTTACCTCGAGAGTGCTTCCGGTACCCTGATCGATCGGGTGCAGTATCCGGCTTTAGATAATGGGCAGAGTTATGGACGATATCCGGATGGCTCTACACAATTGGCCATCTCAGGTGTGGTTACAAAAGGCCAAACCAATGGCGACTCGCAAGCACCGGCCATTACTGCGCATACCCGCACTCCGTTGATTCCGGGGCTCAATCAATCGGTGAACATATCGATTACACTCGCCACTGCAACGGGTATCGCAAGCGTAAAGATGTATTACCGGTTTAATGGTGCTGCTTATACTTCTGTTGCCATGACGGCCTCTGGCGCAACATATTCTGCAACAATACCTGCGGTTGCCACTACAGGTAAAATGGAATATTACATGGAGGCTACCGGCACCAATGGTAAAGTTGCCTACGAACCTGTTTCAGCTCCTGCAAAAACAAAAGAGTATTTGTTAAATACCGATGCACTGCCGCAATTAGTAATCAACGAGTTTATGGCATTTAACTCGACCTGCTGCCCGGATAATAGCAGTGGCACAGCCGAGTACGATGACTGGATTGAAATTTATAATAAAGGCAGTGTAGCGGTTAATATCGGAGGCATGTATTTATCGGACGATAAGACGGATCCTTTCAAGCATCAAATTCCTTCCAATGCACCCACGGCTACCACCATTCAGCCGGGTGGATTTTTATTGCTATGGGCTGATAACTCGTCATCGCAAGGACCTTTGCATTTGAATTTTGGATTGAGCAATCTTGGTGAGGATGTGGGATTGTTTTATGTAGATGGCCGCACCATCGATGTGTACACCTTTGGCGCGCAAACAGAAAATACCTCTTTTGGCCGAGTAACAAACGGGGCATCCACTTGGAAAATATTTACCACCCCAACACCCGGTCAGTCCAACTAAATCATTATTCACCACGGTATGTTTGAATTATTTCCTGATCAACCTGTTTATGAATATCCGCAGTTCGTCAACATCTTGTACTCATTTCTGTGGGCATTCTTGTTGTCGTCTATCATTGCGATCACGCACCGTGTAACATTTACAGGAGATTATTATCCAAAGAATTTTTTTCAATCACTGATCTTAGGAGCTGTTGTAACCACATTGGTGATGATGGCGATTGGCGATAGCCTGGCGAGGGGATTGGGTGTGTTTGGCGCTATGGCGATTATCCGTTTTCGCACGCGCATTGACGACCCGCGTGATGTGCTCTTTTTATTTGCAGCTCTCAGCACGGGTTTAGCGATTGGTGTGTATGGATTTAGCATTTCCTTTATTGGAGCAATTTTATTCTGTTTGGTGGCGCTGGGTTTACATTATTCGCCCTTTCGCAGTTTTGCACACCACAGCCATTTGTTTTTCACGATCAATGACACGCGCCAACTGCAACACGTTTTGCAAACCGTGACTGAGCATTGTGCTGAGTTTCGTGTCATTACCATTACAGTCAACAAGGAGAATGCTACCCGCTATCACTATGCTTTTTCGCTGAAGAAAAATGTGACACAAATCGATTTAATCGATGCACTTCGATTGCAGGAAGGAGTGAAGCAAATTCGGGTAACATCGAATGAAATAACACCAGACTAATGAATCTGAATAAAGTCAATTGGTTTTACATTTTTATAGCGGTGCTGTTGTGCACCATGCTTTTTATTAGTGCCAAGTATTTCAGGGGACACGGAGTAGCAACTATTGGTTTGGCGGCCACGCAGGATTATAAAATCAATTCTGAAAAGCCCACACTGGTTAAAGCGGTTCATGCCGTGCCGGGTCAGCAAGTGAAAGCAGGGGATTTGTTGATTGAACTTTCCAGCCAGGAGTTGGATGTACAAATTGCGCAGCTGAGCAATCAAATTACTACCCTGAAACTGGAGCGTGTTGAAAAGAGTAAACTGGCCCTCGCACAGATTTCTTACATTCAAGCACAGAACAGCATTGTGCAAGAGGAATTGGATGCAGAATTATTGCAAGCCCAAAGTCAGGCGAAAATGAACGATCGCCTTTCGAAAGAGTTTGTTCCATCTTCAACTGAACAATCGGAAAGCCCCCTGCTGATCAAAATCAAATCGCTGCAAGAACAGAAGAAAAAGCAAAGAGAAGCGGCTGAGATTAAAATTAAAGATGTAAGACAAATTGATGCCACGGAGCAATATGTGTTAGGTAAGCAGATTGAACTACAAGAAAACGAATTACGATTGCTGAAAGATACCAATGCCAAACTAAACAAATATGCTACCGGCCCGGGTGTGATACAAAACGTGTTGGTAAAAGCCGGAGAACAAGTAAGTCCTTTCACACCTTTAATGACGATCAATCCGCAGCACCCCACGATGGTCATCGTTTATCAGGTTGGCACTTCGAAACAAAGATTTGAGATTGGACAATCGGTGACCGTATCTCATTATGACCGACCAAACCAACTCATCAAAGGAAAAGTAATTGGCTATGGCTCTGTTATGCCTCTTCCGGACATTCTTCAAAAGTCCACTGCAGTAAAAGCATTCGGGCAAGAAGTTTTTATTGAGCTGCCTGCCGACAATCAATTGGCGAATGGTGAAAAGGTTCTGGTGAGATGAAACGCTTCGTAATCATTATTGGATTTTTCATTTTGCCGGAGATTGTTTTGGCGCAAGTATCGATGGAGGAGTTTTTAGGGGCTGCTTATCAATCGCAAAAGTTATTGACGCTTGATCAGCAACAGAATTTTTTACAGACCAAGCCCTACCAACTGGCGCCAATCCGCAAACTGGCTTTTCAAACGACCAGCAATCAACTCGATCGCACACGTCAGGATTATTCCTTTCGTGTATTGCCCTCTAACCCGTGGGAGGTGCGCAACACCAACAACTATTTCAAGACTTATTCGGAAATGATCAAGATCGATCAGGAGCGACAACTGCGCGAGGCATTGCGCGAACGCTACTTGCTGATTATCGAATGGGGTTATTGGGACGAAATTCATCGCCTGAAAGAAGAAGAAAAGTTGAATACACAAAAGTTGCTGTCGATCATGGAAGCACAGCGCTTGTCACCTGAATTTAATCCCGAAGAGTATGTGGAACTGAAACTGGATCAGGTAGATCAAACTATTGAACTGGAAGAGATTTCATTTAACAGAGATGCCTTGCAAAAAAAGATCGAAGCATTGTATGAAGCGGCTAAACAAAAATCCATCGGGTGGACAGGTGCTTCGTTGATGACGGTAGAAAAAATTGAAGAGCTCACGAATCAAGCGCGACAGGAGGGAAGTAATACCGGCAGCGAGTTAGCTTATCGCGAAAAGCAAATTGAATTGGCGATGCGCAAATGGCATTTAGAGAAATCAAATATCAATGTCGGATTCATTCAAACACAATATGAACCCTTTCGGGAAGAAAGCAACCGCAGACCTTGGAGCATATCCGTAGGATTAACGATTCCGATCTTTAATCCGAACAAGGGCGATATGGCGCAGCGCAAATTGCAGGTGATTGAAGCGCAAGGAGTTTATGAGCAAACCAAGTTAGATCAGCGCCAAGGAAAGGATTTTGCCTATGAGAAAATCATGAGTTTATTGGCGCGCTACAAAGATGTTTCCAAAATGACATCCGATCTAAACTTTGGCGATCTGGCGAACACCATGCAACAGATGAAAAGCAATAACCCAACTACCGTAGTTCGATTACAAAACCGCAGCTTGCGATTGAAAGTGCTCACCGCCCGATTGAAGCGCGAGATATTGAACAGCTACATCGACTTTTTAGCTTACGCAGAATTATTGCAACAGCGCCCGGTAATCAACTATCTCTCGCCAACACTTACTACCATCAATAAATAGTTTATTCTATTTCAATGGCTTCTCCGGCCACCCAATTTTTGTATTCGTTGTTATAATATAAGAATGCCGAACTGGCCGTTCCGGTATATCGCCCGGGTATCTCAGCTTTCAAGTCCAGGTTAATCGTGTTTGTTTGTTGTGGTGCCATTTGTCGATAATAAATGATGAGTTTGTTTTTTGTGATTTCATAGAAATCGAATACACCTTTCTCCTGAAGTTCTTTTAATTGCCAAGGCTGAGCGCTTAGTCCGGCAGGAATACCAATTACAGCCAATGTCATCGGTAGCTCTTCATTTGTTTTATTGGTAAGCTGAGTGGTTTGACGGACGGTTTCATTCAGTTTCATTTTGCTTTGCAACAAGCGTGAAGTCACCGCTACTTTACAGCTTTCGTGAGATGCTGGTTTTGTAGTATACCAACTGACATCCAATGAATAGGACAAAGGTTTTTGGGTTCCTTTGAACTGCACTTGAACGAGCGCATTCTTACCTGAAAGAGAGGAAGATAAATCTGTCTGCAAAACATCTTGTGCATTTTTTTGGTAGTTGATCGTTTTGACAGGCTCACTGTTGACGAGTAATTGAATTTCACCGCCCTCACTTTCTTCCTGAAATTTCTTTACATATTCCGACAGCGCCTTCAATGCAAGTGTGGTTCCTTGGGTGGAGCCAAATTCACCGAAAGAGCGCATGGATAGAATGGTTTGAATGCAATCATCAATCAATATCCCATTCTTTTCTTTTTGCTTAAGAAGTGCAAGGGTCCATAAACTCAGCGTTTCTACCTGAAGAGATCTACCATAACTATTGACCATGGAACGCTCAGCCGTTAGTTTATTTAATCCATTCACTTTTACT
>JBGAUU010000075.1:0-21977 GCA_044228465.1 Cyclobacteriaceae bacterium | reverse complement strand
GAGCCGCTCGCGTTGATAAGTAACTCCTTTGATTTTACGAAATGAACTCGGCACGATTGTTTCCCAATGACCATTGAATAAATAAAATGGTTTGCGATAAGAAGATTTTTCAATCAACGGCACAGCTCTACAGATTTTGTATTTGGAAAATTACATATTCCATACGTCAGCAATCTCCGGTGTTTTGTCGAACACGGATCGCGAAAACGGACATAATGGAATAATCTTTATGTTAGAAGCGCGGGCATATTCCACCGCTTTCATCACTAACTGTTTGCCGGCTCCCTGTCCTCGTAGTTTATCCGACACATCGGTATGATCGATAATGATTAATTTGTCTCCAGCTTTCGAATACGTTAACTCTGCCAGCCGCTCGTTCCCTTCCTCAATCACGAAGGCACCTTTCGATCCGTGTTCAATCTGTTTTATTTCCATAGATCAAAAATACGATTTACACGGATTTATACCGCGCACTGAGGTAAGTCATGATTACAAAAAGAAATGCTACCAACATCAGCGCAATTCGAAGCGATTGCCAGTTGGCCAGCAAGCCAATCAGCGGAGGGCCAAATAAAAACCCGGAGTATCCTACGGTAGTTACCATCGCCAACCCAACACCCGGTGGAAGGTTTTTAGAATTACCCGCAACGCTGTAAGCAATCGGCACGATAGACGAAAGACCAATACCAACAATGAATAACCCGATGATCACCGAATACGGATTGCTGAATAATAGTGTCAACGAAATGCCGAGGGTGGAAATCACTCCGCAAATAATCATTAGTTTGCGATCGCCAAACTTCAATCGTGCGCCATCGCCAAAGAAACGCCCGATGGTCATCGCCAATGCAAAAGCGGAGAGTCCCAACGGAGCTAATGCCGGTGGTGCCAGTGCGATGTTTTCCATGTAGTTGGTACTCCAGTCAGCCATCGCGCCTTCGCCCAACATACAACAAAAAGCAATCACACCAATGCTCACCATCGCAGCATTCGGCAATCGGAAGGCCGGACCGTCTACTTCTTTTTCTTCTGGCTTATCATGAATGAGGTGGTAACGTGCCCAGGCTGCTCCCATTAAACTCAATGCAACAACCGAAGCCAAGTGAATAAACAAAGTCGATGCTAAACAAAGCATGGAAGGATGTCATGATTGGCTTCTCGTGAATTTTTTCCACCATCACCGCCTGTGAGTTCATCGACACATCGAGCATTCCAGCCGTTAAGCCCATGATAAAAAATAGAACGACTAATCCCGGAATTCCGAAACTAACCATAACCGGCACGAGTGGAACGAAAATGCAATACAGAAATATGGAGAAAATAGTAATGCGTCTGCTACCATTGCGGATGATCAGCCATCCCGTAAAGGGCATGGCCAGCAAGGCGCCTACAGAAGAAGCTAACAACACAAATCCCAATTTTCCATCGTTGATATGGAAAAGCTCTTGCACACGTGGAAATCGCGCAGCCAGATTCGCGTGGATAAATCCATTGATGAAGAAAATCAGTTTTACAGCAATACGCGATGGGCTCAAGGGAGTTTAGGTTTGGTATTGACGATTTTAATGACAGACTCTTTCCTTATTGATTTAGTTGTGATGGAATGTCCATTTTCTCATGCAAGATTCTAATGACTTCAATAGTGGAATCTTTGGATTTTCTATAAAATACTAAGTGTGATTTTATTTTAGAAGAATGATACCCTTCTTTAATATGGCTTATCAGTTTACCTGAATTTGGGTTAGCACTAAGGTATTCAATTTCATTTATTATAAGATTGTAATATCTATCAGCTTGTGATTTAGACCATTTTTCAAATGTATAGAACCAAATTTGCTCAAGGTCTTCGATTGCTTTATTACTAATCTTATAAGTTCCTTTTTTCATCGAACCTTACTATGGATTTTCTTTAGATTTTCCTTTGGGTCAAATTTTTTAGCAAAGCCACTTTTTTCCCCAACCACCAAAGCACTCCTCAACTCTTTCTTTTTTTGCTCTTCTGATTGTAATAATCGTAAAGCGGTTCGAATGACTTCGCTAGCTGAGTCATATTTACCAGAAGCCACTTCTTTTGTTACGAAGTCTTCGAAGTAATCACCTAATAATATATTTTTCCCCATATGCGTCAATTTAAATACCTAAAGCTAAATCTGAAAAATCTAAAACAAAAGAAGTTAGGCTAACTAATCTACAACCCCTTTCTGAAATCCAAAGGCGGCTTGCGATCACCAATGAGTGATTTGTATTCAAAGCCAGCTCCGGTTTTTTCAGCTAATTCTTTCTTCGCCTTATCAGTAATTTCTGGATTATTGAATAAATCAATTGCTGTCATGGTAATGCACTTAGCTGCATTCAACATGGCCTTCAGGCCAATGCCATTGCTGCCGGTGGCAACGGCTTGCCACGAATGCGGTGCTACGCCCGGAATCCATGTAGCCGTACCAAGACCGGTAGTAGGCACAACCCAAGTAATATCACCCACATCAGTAGAAGCTGGGAAGAAACCTCCCAGTTTAAATGGTTGCACTTGTTGTGCCTGGTTTACTTCTGGTGCTTTGAAGGTAAAGCTGGCCTGAATTTTTTTCGCGAACTCAGTTTCTTCGGGTGTGTAGGTTACGCCTCCTACTTTTTTTAGATTGTCATACATCAGTCGCGCCAGCGTTTCGTTGGGCATGAGGTTGAACGAGCCTGAGATCACTTCGTATTTTGTTGTGGTTTCTGTTCCGGTAGCGGCACCTTCTGAACACTTCACAATGCGATCCCAAATTTCTGCTACTACTTTAGCGTCCGGATGACGAACCATGTATTCTACTTCGGCAAAGTCGGGCACCACATTCGCGGCTAACCCACCTTTGGTAATCACATAATGGATGCGTGCATCGGATGGAATATGTTCGCGCATCATATTGGTCATGTAGTTCATCGCTTCAACAGCATCTAATGCCGAACGACCTTTTTCAGGTGCAGCAGCGGCATGCGCTGAACGACCATAAAAGCGAAATAAGGTTTGTTTAATCGCCATGCAGGATTCCGGGCTTGCATCGTTCGTGTTGGACGGATGCCAATGCAACACCGCATCTACATCTTTGAATAAACCATCGCGCACCATGTACACCTTTGCACCGCCACCTTCTTCGGCCGGAGTGCCATATAATTTGATCGTTCCTGATTTTTTATTTTTTGCCAGCCACTCTTTCAAAGTGATGGCAGCAGCCGAAGAGGCAGTTCCAAATAAATTATGTCCACAAGCGTGACCTGCTTTTCCCTCCATCAATACTTTTTTCATGGGTACGGTATCCTGAGATAATCCCGGCAAGGCATCAAACTCCGCGAGAATACCAATTACGGGTTTGCCAGAACCATATGTAGCGACAAAGGCAGTTGGCATTCCGGCTACACCCACCTCCACTTTAAATCCTTCTTTTCTTAAATTGTCTTGCAGAAGAGCGGTGCTCTTGTTTTCCTGAAAGCCCAACTCCGCATATCCCCAGATTTGCTTAGCGATCTGCGCATAGGCAGGAAAGTTCTTATTCAGTTCTTGCAGTGCAAATTGTTTGTCTTTTTCCCCTGTGTTTTTGAGAGTGGTTTGGGCTTTTAGGGAGTAAAAGATAATTAGAAAAGTAAAAGTTATAGCATGTTTCATAGCAATTCAACGATTCGATTTATTCAATTTACTCATTGAATTTTTAATCCAAAAGATACTTTAAGATATTATTGAATTAAATTTAGAGCCTAAATAACTAACCCAGTTTATTTCGACATATGTGAAGCTAATTTACTTGGCCTATGATATTTGGGTATGATCTATTTTGAGACGAATTTATAGTTTTCTAAGCGATGCATTGCTCTTTTAAAACTGGCTGAATGATTAATTGCATTGTTAAGATTCCATATGTTTTGAACAAATTCGCCCATTCTACCATTGTAATTTGGGCCAATTGAGGCGAATTCATTTTTTGGTAGAATATCATTTTTTAGTTGGCGATTTCTAGATTTAGAAACTAGCTTTAGAAGAGATTTCTTTGGATCAGGTTCTAAATCAGGAAGTAATGGAACTGTAATTAGGCTTATGTTCAAAAAGTTGGATAGACCATCTCTATCTGCTAAAATCCAAGATTCTACTTCTCGGACAGCAACTCTAAAAATTAGATTATCATTTCTTTTGTCAGGCAACCATTCATTTATCAAGTCTATTGGACAATTAGTATTATCCAAATCCGTCAGCACAAAAAAAGTCGTATGTCTGGAAGCTTTATTGAATCCTCTAATACTAGTCTTTATTTTACCAAAACCTGCAGTATTGTAAGATTCAACTACATGGAATTTGTTCTCAAATGAATCTAACATTCTGAGCATTACCATTTCGCTCAGATCATCCTCATAGACAAGAGTTATTGGAATCTGCATTTAAAAATTAATTGCAAGCTGATTGATGTTTTTTGGTTTTGTTCTAGGTAGGATTGCTGATGCAGGCGTCATTCCGCCTTCTAACATTAATCTAATCTCAGGGATGCTTGAAGCAATTCTGATCTCAGTGCCTTCTGATTCTGGAATGAGTAGGATAATTTCGTCAAGAGAAATTCCTTTATCATTTAATAAATCGGGACTATGAGAAGTAAGTATTATTTGTTTCTTTCGAGGCCTTTGTAGGTTATATACTAGAGCTGGAATTTTCGATACAATTGACCCATTTAAAGATAGTTCGGGCTCTTCTAGTAACAGAAGACCGTCTCCTTCTTGAAGAGACCATATTAAACCTATAAATCTGAGAGTACCATCCGAAAATTGATCTTCTCTTTGCTTGCCAGCTCCTGGTCTCCAATGATCATACAAAGCTTCCAGATGAGGTTTCCCACCTTCTTCCGTAAAGTAAAGTGATTTCAATTGCGGAACAGCAATTTTTAGGGCCTTTTCAATTCGCTTTATCCAAGCATTTCTAGTATT
This sequence comes from Cyclobacteriaceae bacterium, assembly GCA_044228465.1. Lineage (GTDB taxonomy): Bacteria > Bacteroidota > Bacteroidia > Cytophagales > Cyclobacteriaceae > ELB16-189. The sequence goes on along the minus strand of JBGAUU010000075.1, from coordinate 17,033 downwards.
TTCATTTACTTTAGAAATTCTATCGAGGAACCCTTTCCCAAACGGATCTCCTGGAAGATCAGGGCCTGTAAATGAATTTGGATGTTTTAGTAATTGTGGAACTAAATGCAAATAAAGTACACTATCTAAAAATTTATTAATTTCTCTAAATTCCCTGTTTGCATTTATCTGCTCCAAATAAGTTTGAGTTAATCGCTCGTAATCTTTTTGATCATCTTTTTCAGGTCTATCAACAATAAGTTTATCCTCTCTCCAAACTTTTTCAAAAGCTAAATAGGGAAGACGATAGCCTCGTGACTCCTGCTTTATACCAATTGAATACTTCCATTTTGGAACTGTACTTCCAAAATCTGAAAACGTAACTTCTATTTCTACATTAGGATACTTTCTGGCTGAAAGACATCTTATTTTTGAAATTCCTCCTCTATCAGTAACTGCCTTTTGTAGACCTCCTCCAGGTTTTGCTATGTCTCTCAAGAATCTTAGAGCATCTAGGAAATTCGATTTCCCTGCTGCATTAGGGCCAACAATAAAAACCCTTTCTTTAAGGTTCACATCTACCTCCTTAAAGTTTTTCCAGTTTTTTAGTTTGATCCTTGAGATTATCATAAATCTAGTTTATACAATCTACTTCGCATACGCAACACTTCGCATTTCGCGAATTACCGTTACTTTAATTTGTCCCGGATACTGCATGTCTTTTTCAATTTTCTGCGAAATATCAAAGCTCAATTGCGATGCACGTTCATCGGTTGCTTTTTCAGCATCTACCATCACACGCAATTCGCGACCCGCCTGGATGGCGTAACATTTCTCTACCCCTTCAAAGCTTAGGCCAACTTGTTCTAAGTCTTTCAAGCGTTTGATGTACTGCTCCATCACCTCGCGTCTTGCACCGGGGCGCGCGCCTGAGATGGCATCGCAAGCTTGAACGATCGGAGAGATGATGCTCGTCATTTCAATTTCATCGTGGTGAGCACCGATGGCGTTGCAAATGATCGGATGTTCTTTGTATTTCTGCGCTAGTTCCATCCCCACAATCGCGTGTGGCTTTTCTAATTCTTCCGGCCATACTTTACCAATGTCGTGTAGCAATCCTGCCCGCTTCGCTTGCTTTACATTCAAGCCCAACTCTGCCGCCATGATCGCACACAGGTTGGCGACCTCGCGTGAGTGCTGCAATAAATTTTGTCCGTAGGATGAACGATAGCGCATGCGCCCAACCATCTTGATTAACTCCGGAGCCAATCCGTGAATACCTAAATCAATTACGGTGCGTTCGCCAATTTCTACTACTTCGTCTTCAATGTTCTTGGTGGTTTTAGCCACAATCTCTTCGATACGAGCCGGGTGAATGCGTCCGTCTTGCACCAGGCGGTGCAGCGACAAGCGCGCGATTTCTCTGCGCACCGGATCGAAGCCTGAAATGATGATGGCTTCCGGTGTATCGTCTACGATAAATTCCACTCCGGTAGCGGCTTCTAGGGTGCGTATGTTACGACCTTCGCGGCCAATGATTTTTCCTTTGATGTCGTCACTTTCAATATTAAAGATCGACACACAGTTTTCTACCGCATGCTCGGTGGCAGTGCGCTGAATGGTTTCCACCACAATCTTCTTAGCTTCCTTCGTAGCCGATAATTTGGCTTGCTCCATGATGTCTTTAATGAACGAGCTGGCTTTGGTTTGGGCTTCCTCTTTCATCGACTCGATGAGTTGATCACGCGCCTGATCAGCAGAAAGTTTGGAGATGGTTTCCAATACCGCTACTTTTTGCGCGTTGAATTTGTCCAGCTCTTCTTTGCGGCTTTTTACTAATTCATGCTGTCTGGCTAAGCTTTGGCGCTCTTCGTCCAGTTCGCTTTCCTTGCGTTTTACCTGCTCCAACTCTTTGGAAAGCTGGGCTTCGCGCTGTTTGATCTTTTGTTCGTTGCTGATGATTTGATTTTTCTTGCGATTGGCTTCTTCTTCGAATTCCTGCTTCATCTTCAGCAGTTTTTCCTTCGCTTCCAAAATCCGGTCTTTTTTGATGTTTTCGGCCTGAAGTTCGGCCTCTTTCACAATCAGCTTCGCTTTTTCGCTGGCCGATTGCTCATTCTTTTTGATTCTGCGTTTATACAGCATGCTTCCGATTGCCAGGCTCAATAGCACAGTGAGTACTGTAGCGATGGAGGCAATTACGATTATCTCGATTTCCATAGTTGAAAAAATTTAAGTTTGTTTTGGCCCAATTGCCAGCTTCGATGAGAAGGCAAAAAGAGCGCACCAACAACCAGAAAGGTGGAAATGGAGTGAGTTGTAAGCGAATTAGAGAGCTTGTGATACCAATTGGTGAAGGTGATTTACCTTTTCTACCACCGTTTGGTCAATTACTTGAAGGTTTTCTTCATCTGCCATTTTATCTACCAGGCAATCGAAGGCCACCATAGCGAGCAAGTCTTGTTTGTCGTCCAAACCAAACTGGTCGCGGTAATATTTTATCTTTTCGTTGATGAGCTTGCCGGCCGCACGCACTTTTTCTTCTTCCTTGCGCTTTACCTTCATGGGGTATTCGCGGTCAGCAATCTTTATTTTTACGGATAATTCGTCCATCAACTTACCGGGTTATCTGCTCAAGTGAGCTATGCACTTATCGATTTCTCGGATGTACTCGTCTACTTTCCTTTTCAACTCCGAAACACTACCGTCTTCCGGGTTTATATGGTCTACAATCTTAGTGATTTTAATCTGATTTTTAAAATTGGCCAACTGCTCGTCCCGCCTCTTCAGGTCGTTCTTGAGCTCGTAATTCTCCAATTTCAACCCTTTGTTCTCGTCTTTTATGTGTTTATGCTCATTCAGCAGCACCAAAATCTTACGTTCTAAGCCGTTAAGGTTGGTTTTTAATGCTTCTTGATCCATAAGGAAATTTTTAATGTTGCTATCGTTCGATGCCGAGGGAGGTACTCTGCATCGTTCATTTTATGTCTATTTTCTGATAACGGCTCCCATTTTTTGTTCGAAGGCGGCCATCAGCTTGTTCATGGTCTTGTCAATTTCTTCGTCTGTCAATGTTTTGGTTTCATCCAACAGGGTAAAACCAAGTGCGTAGGCTTTTTTTCCTTGCGGGATCTTGTCGCCTTCGTACACATCAAATGCAATCAGTTCTTTTACCAGTTGCTTTTCAGTAGAAGCCACCAACTCCTTGATTTCGGCAAACGTCACTTGTTTATCTAAAACGAGTGAGAGGTCGCGCCTTACTTCCGGAAACTTGGGCACTTCTGTAACAACGAACTTAGGGTTTGCGCCTTTGAAAAGCAAGGAGGTATTTAGGTCGGCATAAAATATTTCTTGCTTGATGCCAAAATCTTTCGCCAAAGCGGTTTTTACTTTACCTATTCGACCAATTTCTTTATTCCCTTTCGTGATTTTCACTCCGAATTCGAAAAGAGCATCCGTCAATGGTTCTTGTTTGGTATTTTCAACACACGCTTTCTGTAAAATGTGCGCCACTTGTTGCGCTAAGTCGTAATAACTCACCGACCGCGATGCGTTTTGCCAATTTTCGGTTTCGAAACTTCCGCTGAGGTACAAAGCCAGTCGTTCTTCTTCCTGGTATTTCTCTTGACCGCTTTTGGCAGCGTCTTTCCAATAGATTTTTCCGAACTCAAAAAGCTTTACATCTTTTTGTTTGCGATTGACATTGTAAGCCACCACTTCCAAACCCGTGAAAAGCATGGTTTGTCGAAGGATGCCTTGCTCTTCGCTCAGCTTATTCAATATTTCAACCGGCTCTCCGGCAAAGGTGAGTTGATGTTTTTGCTGATAAGCCGCGTTGGTCAATGAATTGGTAAGGATTTCAAAAAAGCCGTTGCCGGTCAACATTTCGCCAACCGTGCGTTTGAATTTATTGATATCCTTGGCGGGAAAGCTGGCGAGATAATCGGTACCCGCAATTTCTGTCAACTCAATTTGGTTGAAACCATAGATGCGTAAAATCTCTTCTACCACATCGGCTTCTTGCATCACATCTACGCGATAGGGTGGAACCGAAACGGTAAAGCGGTCTTCTTTCTTTTCTGTGATTTGAATATCTAAACTTTCTAAAATACCAAAGATCACATCGCGCGAAAGCGCTTTGCCAATCAATCGATTTACATTTTTATCCTTTACTTCGATGATCCGGTTTTCAATTTTAGTAGGGTAGATGTCGACCACTTCGGAAGCGATTTCGCCACCTGCTAATTCCTGAATCAACAAAGCTGCACGCTTCACGGCATAGACGGTTCCATTCGGGTCCGTGCCACGTTCAAATCGAAACGAAGCATCGGTTTTTAATCCGTGGTGCATACCCGTTTTGCGGATAACACTTGGCAACCAATAAGCGCCTTCTAAAAATACGTTGGTGGTTTTTTCGGTGATTCCGGAATTGATACCACCAAAGACTCCGGCAATACACATTCCTTTTCCTTCACCATCGCATACCATCAGATCGGTAGCAATGAGTGTGCGCTCTTTGCCATCGAGGGTTTTAAATTTCGTGCCGGCCGGCAATGTTTTTACAATTATTTTCTTGCCGGTGATCTCCGCTACATCATACGCATGCAGCGGCTGACCTAACTCGTGGCAAATAAAATTAGTGATATCGACAATGTTGTTGATCGGAGTGAGGCCAATGGCTTGGAGGCGTGCTTTCAACCATGTGGGCGATTCCTTCACGGTAACGTTGGAAATAGAAACACCCGAAAAGCGTGGACACATCTCCGGTTGTTCTACCGTTACCGGAATGGTGAGTGAGGTGTTATTAACTTTAAATGAATCAATCGATGGCCAGTTGATAGCACGTTTCTTAGCGGCTTTGATGTCGCGGGCCACACCGATGTGGCTGGCAGCATCAGCACGATTAGGTGTGAGGCCAATTTCTAGAACGTAATCTGACTGAATATTGAAAAACGAGGAGGCCAACGTTCCATTGGTTGCAGTAGTGTTCAGCACCATGATGCCTGCGTGGCTTTCGCCCAGCCCGATTTCATCTTCGGCACAAATCATTCCTTCGGATTGCTCACCGCGAATTTTGGCGCTCTTAATCAAAAAGGGTTCACCTTTGGTGGGATTTACAGTGGTGCCGACAGTGGCTACAACTACTTTTTGTCCGGCTCCGACATTGGGCGCGCCACATACAATTTGAAGCGGTTTTTCTCCACCCACGTCCACGGTTGTAATGGAAAGTTTATCAGCATTGGGATGCTTGCTGCACGTGAGCACTTCGCCAATGACTAATCCTTTGAGTCCGCCTTTTACGGTTTCAAAAGCTTCTACGCTTTCTACTTCCAAGCCAGTGCCGGTGAGTGTTTGCCCAATTTCTTCCGGAGATTCCGGTATATCAATGTACTGCTTAAGCCAGTTGTAAGAGATTTTCACGTGTTAATTTTTTTGGTCACATGGAATGGCTGATTTTGTCATACCATTGAGTGTAGAACATCTTAATGGCCATTTCATAATTTTTTTAGATCATATGAAATCGCTTTTCGCGATTTCTTTTTGTGCTTGTGCAACTTGAAAATAGGAATCGATTCGATGATTTATTCTTTTCAAGTTTAGTTCCCTTTTTCCTAAAAATCAGATTTCAAAAATAGGGAATTTGGCTTTGTTAATAAAATCCTGTGCTAGTGCTGATAAACTTTCTCGCCCGCCTTAATGGGAATACTCAGAATATTCTCTTTGGGAGGAAAGGGACATGAAAAGTTATCTGAATAGGCGCAATAGGGATTGTACGCTTTGTTAAAATCGAGGGTGATGGTAGTGGCACCCGGCACTTTCTTTACATCTAAGTAGCGCCCTGCACCGTAAGTTTCTTCGCCACTGGTAGCATCTGCGAAAGCTAAAAACAAGGTGCCCCGATACGGTCCCGGGTCAGCTACTTCCAACAAAAGCAATTTGTTTTTTTGATTTCCCGATGTAAACTCTGCGTAAGCAAACTCTAAATATTTTTTTTCTTTGCCATCGCTGGTAGCGAGTACCACCATTTTCTTTGTTTCGATGGGCACCAGGTTGGCCATGAATTTATAGGAGAGATCGGGGGCATAGTAATTTAATGCCGTAAAGCGGGACACGCTATCTTTTCCTACGTAAAAAGGCGAACCTTCATCATTTTTCATGAACAAGTTTCTTTCTTCGCGATCTTTGTTGATCTGTTGTGTATAATCTTCAGGTGATTCGCCTCCTGTAAACGTGTAATACACGATGGTGGCAAGAAAGGCCATCACGCCAATAACAAGATATTGTTTGGTTGACATACGTAAGGAGGGCTGCTATACGATTCCCTCATCTGCAAAGCTAAAATATTTATGACCCGTAATAATGAGATGATCGAGTAATTGTATTTCCAAAAACCGACCCGCTTCTTTTAGTTTTTTGGTGAGATCGATATCGCTTTGGCTAGGCTGCAAATTGCCTGAGGGGTGATTATGAGCCACCACCACACCGCTGGCCAATTCTTCGAGTGCCAGTTTGAAAATGATTTTCGGATCGGCCACCGTGCCCGCAACGCCACCTTCGCTCACGCGTTTCTTTTTGATAACACGGTGGGCGCGGTTGAGCAACAGTACCCAAAATTCTTCATGCGGCAAGTCCATGAGTTCGCTTTTCAATTGATCGAAAGCGTCTTTGGAAGACGTAATCTTAGGCTTTTCTTCGATGTCACTTTCTTTTCGTCTGCGGCCCAGTTCGAGAGCCGCTACAATGGTAATCGCTTTTGCTTCGCCAATACCTTTCACTTTCATCAAATCTTTGATGGACAACTTTGCCAGCAGGTTGATGTTGTTGTTTCCTTGTAGCAATACTTTTTTCGAAACGTCTACGGCACTGAGGTTGGCCGTGCCCGAGCCAATCAGGATGGCAATCAATTCGGCATCCGAAAGAGCGGTGGTGCCTTTTAAGAGTAGTTTTTCGCGAGGTCGATCCTCGGGGTTCCAATCTTTGATGTTGAGCGGTTTGCTGTCTTCGATTTTCATAAATAAGATGTATGAAATCGGAAAGCCCGGGGAATGGAATTCCTTTAGCGCAAGATATTTTAAAACTTCAGATTGCTAGACTCAGATTAATAAAAAAACCCTCCTCACTCCATTTTTAAACTTGGAATGAGGAGGGAATAAAAAAAATAGGATAGGAAATTACGCTAAGGCGTTTACACGCTTCGCAAGCTTGCTTTTTTGGTTAGCCGCTTTTTTCCAATGGATTACGTTCTTCTTTGCCAATTTATCGATCATGCCACTCACTTCTTTCAAAAGAGCTTGTGCTTCATCTTTTTTGGTGGTAGAAGTCAATTTCTTGATTTGAGTGCGGGTAGTTTTTGCCTGATAGCGGTTTCTTACTCGCTTGGTCTCGTTTGCTCTAACTCTCTTTTGCGCTGATTTGTGATTTGCCATAAGTGCTTTTCTAAAAGGACTGCAAAAATAAGGGCAATAACCTGATTTGCAAGGCCTATTCTATCATTTCTTTTGAATCTGGCCTTCAAACAGCAGCCAAGTGTTGGGATCCAGCTTTACTTCAATGGGCTCAAAATCGGCTTTCAAGGTTATTTTCTTTGATTTTACGTCAATTTGAACCGTTTCTTCTTTAGGTAATCCATCTTTTCCGATCCAGGCTACATCCAGCGGAAAACTAAAAAAGGGCTCTTTCTGAATTTGGTTAATTTCTAAAGTCAGTTCTTTTTTGGCTGCATTATAGCTCCAATTGCCGGAAAGGCGAGGGTGCCCACCCCGAAACAGCCACTGATCAAAAAATGGCTTCAGGTTTTCACCTGTCACTTCTTCCATTACCGCACGAAAATCATCGGTCAGGGCATTGCTCTTTTGGTAACGACTATAGTAGGTCTGAATTCCTTTCCAGAAGAGCGCATTGCCAACTTTGTGTCGCAGCATGTGCAACACCCAGCCTGCCTTTTGGTAGGTGTTGGTGCTCAGAACTTTATTAATGTCGGTGAGCGTAGTGTCAACTATAGGAGCCGGATTTTTAGCGTAATATTTAACCACTTGCTCTCGATCCTTAATTTGCTCTTTCACTAATTGATCGTGGCCATAGGCATGTTCCAGATACAAATGCGCAAAATAAGTAGCGAAGCCTTCGCTGAGCCATACGTGATGCCAATCGTTTTCAGAAGCTGAATTACCAAACCATTGGTGGGCTTCTTCGTGGGCGATGAGGCTTACATGGTCACCTTTGCCATTCACCGAATTTTCGAAATAGAAAATAGCACCTGCATTTTCCAATCCGCCCCAGCGTGTTTTGGATTGTACGTTAGCTAATTTTTTAAATGGATACGGACCAATGTGCCGATGGAAAAAATCGAGTACTTGCACAGCCGGAGCGTAGTCGCTAAATCCTTCTGCTTTGTTTTGAGGATACACCCAACTCTCTACGGCAATGCCATCCACTACACCGGCCCGTTGCGCGGCAAAGCGGGCAATGCCCACGACCATTACCTTTACGGGAATGGCGACTTCTTCCTCATAGCGTGTCAGTTTTTGTTTTGGGTTCAGAAAAGTTTCTTCTGTTTGAATGCCATTGGCAACCACCGAATAATGATGCGGAGCGATGACCACAAACGTAACGCGTGCTTTGTCGCTCGGGTGATCGATTACCGGCAGCCAATGATGTCCACGATCTGGCCAGTTGTCGCCAAAGAAACCCCGATCACCAAATTTATTTTTCCCAATGATAAATCCGTCAATCGGGATGCCCGTATAGGTGATTTCAAAAGTGAGTTGTTCGTTTACGGTTGAAGCGGCAGTCAATTGAATAGTGAGGCGGTCATTTTGATGGCGGAAGGAAAGAGTTTTTCCGTTGAGCGTTACGGCAGATACCGTCATTCCCAAACCTTGTGCATTCACTTCCAATTGGAAGAGATAATGTTGCACATCGATGGCATCATTTCTCTTGTATGGGTCGGTAGCATGGCCAACGGAGTAAATGAAAAGAAAGAGTGTAAATAATTTCTTCATGATTTGTATTTTAGCTTTCGCGATTAATCAGTTCTTTCGAGCATCCCCAAAGCCAGATCAATTTCCCCTCATGGCTTTTTGATTTTTTGCGATGCACAATTAAATCAAAAGATACTCATGTTGAGAAGGAATCAAAAATGGTTTTTGTTCACCGTGGCAATTCTATGTGGTGGATGGGGATTTTTCGGTCATCAAAAAATTAACCGGCTGGCGGTTTTTACATTGCCTACGGAGATGATCACTTTTTACAAACATCACATCCGCTACATTTCCGAAGCGGCAGTAAATCCGGATCGCAGAAGGTATGCGGTGGAAGGCGAGGGTGCCCGGCACTACATTGATTTGGATGCGTATGGCGACAGTGCCGCGTATAAACTGCCGCGCTATTGGAATGAGGCCGTAGAAAAATTTGGAGAAGACTCGTTGCAGGAACGTGGTATTGTGCCCTGGCATATTTACAGAGCCTACTTTCAGTTGCGCGATGCTTTCATGATGAAAGATCCATCTAGGATATTGAAGCAATCCGCGGAGATCGGGCATTACATAGCGGATGCTCATGTGCCGCTTCACACTACGAGTAACTATGATGGCCAGTTAACTAATCAAGTAGGTATTCACGCCTTTTGGGAATCGCGGTTGCCGGAATTATTTTTTAATGAGTATGATTTTTATGTTGGCAAGGCCAGCTACATTAAAAATGTGCAATTAGCTTCGTGGGATGCCGTAACTCAAGCTCACGCTGCGCTCGATTCGGTTTTGAAATTGGAAGGGCAATTATCGCTGGCAACAGGCGGATTAAAATTTAGTTATGAGACAAAAGGAAGGCAGACAGAGCGTGTTTTTTCATTTGACTATTCTAAGAAATATCATGCCTTACTGAATGGCATGGTGGAGCGTCAAATGCGGCACTGTATTAAAATGATTGGAGATGTATGGTACACGGCTTGGGTAGATGCCGGCCAGCCCGATTTAAAAGCGTTGATCAACTACCAACCTACCGAAGAAGAGTTGATGGTGCGAAAAGCGGAACTTGAAAAATGGAAGACAGAGCGCATCAAACAAGCGCGCAAACACGAAGTGGAGGACGTTGATCATTAATTGGAAAACACCTTTTGCTTATTCAATAGTTTTGAAATGGCGTTGAGTGTAATCTTTTTGATTTTATCCCCATCGCGACCCCCTATGCCTCTGTAAGAACACCAATCATACGAAGCGCCATTCACAATGATGCCTGACGCTTGAGTTTTTTGAAAAACTATGAAAGTGCCAATGGTTTCTTTGCCACCGCGCGCACCTTTATCAAACCCAATCAATTCAACTTGATGGAAATTCAAAATGGAGTTATCAATTTCGGGGTAACCATCGGCAGTAAATGAAGAAATGGGAGCCCCATCGTATTCACCGGAAGGCAAAGAAATGATATCTCCTTTTTGCAAATTCAATCCTTCTAGTAAGGGAGACTGTGGTGAAACAATCTTATAACCATCCCAGCCTTTGTCAGTTTGTAAGCCATAACCACCGCGTGGGAAATCAGCGCCAATGCTTGAGAGAATAGAATATTGCAAGGATGGATGATCCCACTGCACTGTATTGAGAAGCGGATCGGCAATGGGATCTTTTTCTGAATTGAGATCAAACGATTTATAACAAATCATTTGATGTGTAGCGTACCGCACTTGCCACCACATAGTGTTGCCTGAAAGAATAATAGCGTGTTTGCCTTCGTCTACAAACCGATCGAAATTTTTTCTGGCCTTGCGAGTCCAGTATTCGCTGTGGCCAACTAGCACGATGATTTTTGAATTTTGAATAGACGCGTAATCATCCATGTCGCTATCGGAAATGTAGTTAATGGAGAGGTTATTTAACGTAGCAAACCATTTTAATCCGGTTAGCGCTTGCCATTGCAATTCCATGGGGCGATGGAAAGATACAATCGATGATTTAGGTTTACTGTAAAGACTCTTGCCTCCGGCAATGGCGTAGGCATTATCTGTATTAGAAGGATAAACGATGGTGAGATCAACACTTTGTAAAGTGCGGATTACGAATGGAATTTTTTTCTCAATGAGGTAAATGCCGCTTTTTGTTCCGGATGGGATTTCAAATTCAGAAGCATGCGAATAACCATATCCTTGGATCGATGGATCGGGGTTGGTAACGTTTTGTGTCTTTAAGATGGCTCGAACAGAGAATGCAACATGGCCATAAATGTCGTACACGTCCAGTCGACATGGGTCGGTGTCTTTGTTGGAATGAATGAAAGCCTTCATTTTTTCTCCTGGCAGATATGAAAATTTTTCAACATATCCGGAGTTTACAGATGGACTGCAAGGTTCTGTTGGAATAGGTATAACCGGTTGTGGAGTTTCATTCGTATCCTTACAAGATTCAACAAGAAGCACCAGCGCTACCCAAATAAATAGGATGTAGAGTCTTGATTGTAGTGCCTTCATGGATTGATCGATCCTGCAAAATAAAAGACAAAATCAAATTATGGAATCCCCTCGGAGAATTTACTGCCAATTGGGGGATATAACTGCTTTTTTCTACCGAATGAAGAATTATAAAGGTAACTTTGAGTTTTTCAATCGAGTAATTGATGGAGTTAGTAGAGATTACACCGCTTGCGATTAAGTTTTTAAAGTTTGCCGTGGTGGGCGCAATCGGGTTGATTATTGATTTTGGACTTACTTATTTATGTAAAGAGATTTTTAAGTTCAATAAATATGGTGCCAATGCAGTTGGTTTTTTTGTGGCAGCCACCAATAACTTTTTACTCAACCGCGCGTGGACGTTTGGTAATACTGATCCGGATATTTTAGGGCAGTATACCAAGTTTATTTTGTTTGCACTTGCAGGCTTGTTGATGAACTCAGCGATTATTTGGTTTCTTCATGGACAGCGAAAGAAGAATTTCTATTTCTCTAAGGCCGTTGCTACTGTGATAGTCACTTTGTGGAACTTTGCATCAAACATTCTCTTTACATTCCGATAAAAAAAGTAGCTCCTGTAAAGGAGCTACTTTCAAAAAACAAAACAACTAACTGTATTTTTACTTCGTGCCGGTAGAATCTGCTGGCGCAGTCGTTGCTGCCGGTGTTTCGATTGGTGAACTTTCTACTACTTTCTTTAAATCATTTAAGCCGTCTGCATATTGGCCATCGAGCATAGAGCCCATAAAAAGCGACCACATGGCTTTGCCCATAAAACCTGTGTTGTCCCCGTCATAGGTCCAAGTTACTTTGGTGCCGTTGCCTTCAGGAGCTAATTTAAACTCGGCATAGGCTTCTCCGTCAAATCCCTCGAATTTTAAGCCGGTTTTTACGCGTTCGTTCTCCACACTTTCAATCACCCACTGTGATCCGGTGCCGGTTTTCTCGCCAACCCAATTCATGCGGGCGCCAACACCAGCAGCAGCACCTTCGTAGGTGTTTTTTGCGGTTGGATCCATTTTGCTCCAAGGCGACCAGGCCACAAATTTTTCCATATTATTCAAATGTGGAAAAATAGCTGAAGCGGGTGCGTTGATAACGATCGATTGCTCCACATGACCTTTATCAGGTGCAAATGCAAAAACATACGCGATAATCAGAGCGAGCAAGCCTACAATTCCTAATCCAATAAACTTTAGTATTCTCATATTGTAATTTGGTTTAGTGACATCTAGAGTTTTATGAAATTAGAAAGAATTCGACAGAAATGAAAATAAAATTTGACGCTTAAGGAAAAGATGGTGGCTAACGGATGGTTTATGCCTTGCGTTAATCAACCGGAAACGCAATAAATGCTGAAGCCACTATTAAGGTTTCTTCAGGTGCCTAAATTAAAACCCTTTAACTACGGCTTCCAAGCTATAATGATCGGAAAGATCGCTGTGATCTTTGTGCCATTTCTTTTTAATAATGGTGATTTGCCGATGTGCGATCTGTGCTGCACTTTGATTGGAACGAAGCAGAAAGTAATCTAACAAGAGCCGGAATTCTTTTCTCTTTTTGCATAGATCATTGTTCGGGCGATCCATCGAATACTGTTGACCACCTTTCAATGGCCCGTCTTCAGCCTGAAGTGTTCGGAGCATCACTGGATATCGGGCTATACGTTCCTCAAAATTGGATGGTAGTGAGGCCGGAACTTGCGCGGGTACTTCCTTTAATGTATTGAAATCACCACAAATGATTTGAGGTACATTCGGTATAAGATAGGGCTTCAACAACTCATCATGCAATTGTTGATATTGACTGTACATAATTTCTTTTTTGCCAAAAGCTTGTAAGTGGGTGCCAATCACTTGTACTTTTTTATCTCCCACATTCAGCGTGGTAAGCAATGCGCCTTTTCGCGAAAGTCGATCGGGGCCACTTTTTTGCCGATAAGTTATTTCATGTGTATCGAGAATCGGATGCTTGCTGATAATTAAAACGCCTCCATTTGTCTTGAAAGAAACCGACTTTTTGTTGAGTACCCTTGTTTGATGCGGATAATTTTCTTTCAGGGCGCGCGTGAGAATTTTACGGCTCCGGTGGTAGAACAGCTCTTGAAATACAACTACATCGTAGTTGCGTTGTTTCAATTCTTCTGCAATGATGCGGGCGCGTTTGGCTTTGCTATTTCCTTTCACTCCGCGCGGCAACATCTGGATATTCCACGATAAAATTTTAAGGGAGTCTTGCGCTTGGCAAAAACTAATTGAAAGGAAAACCAACAGACCGACCAACAGCAGCCTCATGTTAGGTGGCGCTTAGTCCTTTTTCAGATGCTTGGCCACCAATTCTTTCAGCGATTTCATTTCGCTTTCATCGGATGTGTTTTTTACATTCAGCATCAACTCAAACATGGCTTGTTCGCTATAGCCGAGCCGAGATGCAACAGAAGAGCAAAATTTGATTTCTTCTTTGTAAAGACGCTCGTCAATTTTCATTAATTGAACAAGACTGTAGATATAGTTGAATTTTTGGTCGGGAGTTAGGTTGTTGGGAATAATCACCTCATGGGTGGTGTAAAATAAGGTGGCTACCGAAGATTCCGGAAATCCATTAGCCTTGCCGATATTGGTAATGTAGTTTTTTTCTCGTTCCGCCATTTCACCGTCAATCCGCGAAAGGTTTACTAACAACTTTAATTGTTCCAGCAGTGCCATAGAATCTTTCTTTTAATCAAAAATCAGAAATTTATCGACTAATAAAAATAGCTTGATTTGAATTACCTTACATGCTTATGAATTTTTTGGCACATCTCTACCTTTCGGGCTCAAACACACAGGTGCAATTGGGCAATTTTATTGGAGACTTTGTGCGGGGCAAGGATTTATCGGATCGTTACCATCCAGATATTGTCAAAGGCATTCAATTGCACCGGATCATTGATGAGTTCACCGACTCTCACACTATAGTAAAACAAAGTAAAGAGCGCCTCCGATCGAAATACAGGCATTATGCTCCTGTGATTGTAGATATTTATTATGATCATTTTTTGGCCATCAACTGGCATTTGTATCATCCGGATCTGTTGCCCGATTATGCCGAGCAGTGCTATGCCATGGTGCTGCGGAATGAAGCCATCTTACCGGAGCAGGTAAAATGGATGATGCCCCACATGGTGAAGGGAAACTGGCTGGCCAATTACGCACGTATTGAAGGCATTGAAAAGGTGTTAGGCGGCATGGCTCGCAGGTCCAAATTTGATTCGAAGATGAATGAAGCCGGTGCTGAATTGGTTCAATACCACAATGAGTTTAACCAAGAGTTTCAAGCATTTTTTCCATTGTTGAAGGCCGAAGCCGATAAGTTTCTGGCGAACTATTAATTTTACAGCATGGAAGTACCTATGATTAATGATCCCGAACTAAACGGGAAGTACCTTGGAACCATCAGTGCCGATTTTGTAAAAGTGGCCGACACATTGAAGGAAGCTTCGTATCAAATTCGGAAGGCAGGATTTAACTACCCCATTTTTGCCATTTCAAAAGAAGCAATCCCCATCGGGCAACTCCTGATCGATAAGTTATCACTAGAAATCGACTGGAACTACTTCGCGTCTTTTCTGGATGAATTTCTACAACGCGAGCTTGTTGCCAAAGACAAAGAAGATGACTTCGTAAAAGCCTACAAAGATCCCGATGAGTTCTGTTGCCTCTTCGTTGTCGATAAAGAGTTTACCCGTTTTGTTTTTATTCCGTATCCGGAAGATTAAAAGACAGTAATCTTTTTGAATTAGGTTGCGATTAGTGCACTTTTATCAGCTTTTTTAGCACTTTAGTTTCTTTTATATCTTGTTAAGTATCCAGTATTTGAGAATACAAATAAGTCTTTTGTATTTGACTCTAATAGAAACAATGAAAGTGGATTTTTAGGTGAGTCCTCCCAGTACTTTTCTTCCCAGACGATCTCACCGCGCTCATTTAATTTAATCAATGACTCTTCATCTTTGCTGTTTAATAATTGAACTACAATACCGCCATCATTAGTTGTTGTTCCTCTACCCCAGATATACGAGCTTGGGTAATTGCTTAGAGAATTTTTCCATATAAGATTTCCATTAGTGTCGTGTTTCGATATGCCTTTTGTGTTCAGCACGAAAAAGTCACTTAAACTATTTTCTAACAGTTGAAAAATTGATCCGAATTGGTTTAACTGCTTTTGCCAAATAACATCTCCATTTTTTGACAGTTTGCCAACTTCCCACAAAGAATTGCTTGAATTTCCATTCTCTACGCTTACAAAAAGTAAATATTCTTGTTGAACTACGTGTATTTGAGCAATCTTTTTTTTGTTTGTAAGGTCAATATTTTTTCTCCAAACTTTTGTTCCATCGAAATTCCATTTAGCAACATATACCTCATCTTGATTGGGAGCAAAGTTTGGATTGTGTGAGTATAAAAAATCCTCTCCGGCAAATATACCTTTGAAATTAGCGGGGTCGTTAATTTGATTTGATTTTAGTGTTGAAATAAGTTTAACGGATTGATTAGGTTGGTCATAGATTCCAACAGCATGGTTTTCAACATTATTTGCATCAGAAAAGTAGCCTGATAGTTGTATCGAGCCATCCACCTTCCTTCGCACATTCCATGTTGCAAAGTTGATTTTAGACTTACTTAAAAAGGCTGATGTGATTAAATCAACGCTACATAAATTTGACATGCCATATAATAAAGCAGTTTTGTCGTCAAGTGCCACTATGCCATAGTCGTCTAATCGATAAGACGTGATTTTAGAATAGTTTATGCCTGAATAAGCAGAGACATCAATTACCCAATCTTTATTGTAAGCTTTCTTGGGCTCTTCTGAAGAACACTTACAGAAAACTAGTATAGATACACAACCTATAATATTTTTTACTTTCATTTAATGATTTCTTTACAAGTATAATCAATTTCAAAATTCAAAAATGATTCCAGCCTTGCGCCTTTAGCGGCACAATGGTTTGCTGTTTCGTGACCATCACATTCTGCTGGGTATTGCTGTGCATGTGACCAATAAAATGAATGTCGGGATGGTTTTTTAATTTTTCATGATCGGCCGGAGAGATCGTGAAAAGCAATTCATAATCTTCTCCACCATTTAATGCACACGTGATTGGATCTAACTTAAATTCAATGGCAGTTTCGTAGGTCATCGAATCAATCGGCACATTCTCTTCAAAAATCTTGACCCCTAAGTTGGAGTTCTTACCCAGATGCATCAACTCCGATGCCAGTCCATCAGATACATCGATCATTGAAGTGGGAACGATATTTTTTTCAATCAGCTCGTGAACAATATCCATTCTGGCTTCCGGCTTTAGCTGTCGACCTACCAAGTATTCATATTTTTCAAGATCGGGTTGCATCTCCGGGTTGATGAGAAACACTTGCTTCTCGCGTTCCAACACTTGCAGACCCATGTAAGCTGCGCCTAAATCTCCAGTCACACAAATGATGTCATTATTTTTGGCTGTGCTTCTTCGCGCCACTTTGTCTTTTGCCACTCGCCCCAAAGCCGTAATTGAAATTACCAATCCAGATGAAGAAGCTGTCGTATCGCCCCCTACTAGATCCACCTTGTAATTTTC
>JBGAUU010000074.1:0-21943 GCA_044228465.1 Cyclobacteriaceae bacterium | reverse complement strand
TGATCGATGCGATCAATGCTTATAATGAAGAAATGAAGTAATCCAATTTGCACACGACCCAGTCAATTATTAATCGGTTCGATTTCTTTGTCATCGGAAATCAACATGTGGTTAGGTACATTTGCTACAATCTCTCTTTTCAACACTTCAATCAAATGATACTTCACAAAATAGCGATAGGTAACGATGCTCACTTCGCGAACCGGTTCCGGTGACTTGAAGTAGCGAATGTTTTTTAGCTGTGCTTTGGTAAGATCGCGCAAGGCCAGCTCGGGCAAAATAGTGATGCCATTGTTCAGATCTACCATCTTGCGCAACGTTTCAATACTGCCCGCTTCGTAGTCTAGGTTTTGCAATATCGCTTCCTTGCGTTTCAGTTCGCACAGGTTTACAACTTGCGAACGTAAACAATGACCCTCTTCCAACAACCACAACCGATTCACATCAATGTCGGCTGCGAGCAGATATTTCTTCTTCATCATTTTCTCTGCCTGCGATGCGTACACCACAAACTGCTCATAAAACAAGGGCAACTCTTGTAGAGTCGGATTTTTTAATGGTGTCGCTAAGATGCCGGCATCGAGGTGCTGCGCATTGAGCCGCTCGATGATCTGATCGGTAGTGAGTTCGCTGATCTTTAGCTTGAGCAACGGATATTTCTTCAAAAACTGATTGAGAAAAAGTGGCAACAAATACGGTGCGAGTGTAGGTATGATGCCGATTCGAAGCTCCCCACTGATCGTGCCTTTCTGCTGGGCAACTAATTTTTTCAAGTTACCGGCCTCGCCTAAAATCATGCGAGCCTGATCAATCACCGTTTGGCCGATCTCGGTTGTTTGAACGGGCTGTTTGCTGCGATCAAAAATTTTCACGTCCAGCTCTTCTTCCAACTTCTGAATCATCATGCTCAATGTTGGCTGCGTCACGTTGCACTTGGCTGCAGCCGCAGAAAAATGCTTCAGTGTATCTACCGCTACAATGTATTCAAGTTGTTGAAGATTCATAAAGATTACGAACTAATCTTATGATACGAAGCACCAATACCCCTAATCAGCGAAGAGCTAAACCCGCGGTGCTCCATTTCATTGAGGCCTACAATCGTGCAGCCCTTCGGAGTAGTGACTTTATCGATTTCTTCTTCCGGATGATTATTGCCTTTCAATAAAAGTTCGGCTGCACCTTTCACCGTTTGTGCGGCAATCAGGCTAGCTGTTTTGGCATCAAATCCAATTTCTATTCCACCTTGTGTAGCCGCTCGGATAAAGCGAAGCGCGTATGCAATGCCGCATGCACCTAATACCGTAGCTGCGTCCATCAACTTTTCGTCAATGGGAATGGTGACGCCCATCTGATCAAACAATTCTTTTACATAAGCCGATTGTTCTGCGGAAGCACCCTGCGCACACATACACGTAACAGACTCTTGAATGGCAATTGCCGTGTTGGGCATCGCACGGAAAATAGGAAGCGGTGCCGTGAAAATTTCAGAAAGGTCTTTCAAAAAAATTCCGGTCACCACACTTATAATAATGTGTCTCTTAGGGTCGAATGCATTTTTTAAACCTGTCAGTACTTCTTTTACATTGAAGGGCTTGAGCGCTACAATGATTATTTCGCTTCCGCGGATAGCGGCTTCGTTGTTATCCGTGATGGTTACACCTTTTTCCTGCAGTGGTTGAAGGCGAGATAATGTCCTGCGTGTTACAGTGAGTTGATTAGGTGTGGCAAAACCACTCTTCAATAATCCTTCGGCCATCGCGATGCCCAAGTTTCCTCCGCCAATGATGGCAATTTTTTTTGTGTTCATATAATCCAATAAAGTTCTTAAGATAAGGAGCTTTTACGAAAGTACATGATGCAGATATCTTGGCTTGATTTCGGATCGATTAAATCGGTTGCAAACTATGGCTGTGCTCACCATTATTCATATAAACGGTTAATTCTCCACTTATCGAAAGTTTTATGAACTCCATGTATTATTTCTGATCAAAGGCTGTTCCTTTTGACTACATTTAATTTGATTGATTAAAAGTTGTGGAATTTGAATTGTAGGCGGTAACACCTTCCTGGTGATCCGATTAACAAACAAGAAAATTAGTAAGAGATGAAAAGAAGAGATTTTGTTCAACTGGCCGGTTTAGGATTGGGAGGACTTGCCCTACCTATCTCTGCCTTCGGCAATCCGGTTTCGATCGAGGCACTCCTCGAAGTTCCGTTGACCGTAAGTCAGAAAAAACAGCTAGCCGATGTTGCGCTCAACACTGCTAAGAGCGCGGGCGCTACATATGCCGATGTGCGTATTGGTCGCTACCTCAACCAATTTATCAGTACCCGCGAAAAACGTGTTCAGGGAATTCAAAGCACTGAATCGTTTGGTGTTGGTGTGCGTGTAATCGCCAAAGGCACTTGGGGTTTTGCTTCCACCAACGATGTGTCGGCAGACGGTATTAAGAAAGCTACCGAGCGCGCGATAGCCATCGCCAAAGCGAACAGCAAGTTTCAAACCGAGCCGGTGCGCCTCGCTCCGGTGAAAGGTTATGGTGAAGTAACATGGAACACACCAATCCAAAAAAATGCTTTTGAAGTTCCGGTGTCTGAAAAAGTAGAGTTGTTGTTGAGCGCAAACGCTGCCGCACAAAACGGTGGAGCCAATTTCGCGAGCTCTAACCTCTTTCAGGTAAACGAACAAAAATATTTTGCCTCTACGGATGGCTCGTACATTGATCAGGATATCCATCGCATATGGCCTACCTTTACGGTGAATGTAATTGACCGCGCTTCGGGTAAGTTCAAATCGC
The DNA here is from genome assembly GCA_044228465.1 of Cyclobacteriaceae bacterium. Classification (GTDB taxonomy): domain Bacteria; phylum Bacteroidota; class Bacteroidia; order Cytophagales; family Cyclobacteriaceae; genus ELB16-189. Next base: position 19,145 of record JBGAUU010000074.1, on the reverse strand, counting down.
GCGATGCCATGAGTGCCCCAATGGGTATGGGCTATGAATACATGATTCCGAAAGCGGAAGATAAACTGGCTACCCCGATGGGCATGGTGCTCTATCGCAATAGCTACGACATTATTGAAGACGCCACCACAGCCGCTCGTCAGGCGAAGGAAATGATTTCGGCCAAATCGGTTGAGCCCGGAAAATATGATCTTGTGCTCGAACCAAATCACTTGGGCTTAACCATCCACGAAAGTGTAGGACACCCGCTTGAGTTGGATCGTATTTTGGGTTACGAAGCCAACTATGCAGGCACGAGTTTCGCCAGTATTGAAAAGTTGAAGTCGGGCACATTTAATTATGGCAGCAAGCAAGTCACCATTTTCGCAGACAAAACTCAGCCCGGCTCACTTGGTGCGGTGGGTTATGATGACGAAGGCGTGCAATGCAAGCGTTGGGATTTAATTAAAGACGGCATCCTCGTGAACTTCCAAGCGATTCGCGATCAGGTACACATGCTCGGCCAAACTGAATCACACGGCTGTTGCTACTCACAAAGCTGGAGCGATGTGCAGTTTCAGCGCATGCCAAATGTGTCGCTGGCACCGGGCAAAGATCCGTACTCGATCGATCAGATGATTAAAGATGTAGAGAAGGGCATTTACATAGCGGGGCGTGGTTCGTACTCCATCGATCAGCAACGTTATAATTTTCAATTTGGTGGCACTGTGTTTTATGAAATTAAAAACGGACAAATCGCTGGCATGCTCAACGATGTGGCCTATCAATCGAACACACAAGAATTCTGGAATAGCTGCGTAAAAATTTGCGATGAGCGCGATTACCGACTCTTTGGCTCTTTCTTCGATGGGAAAGGTCAACCATCGCAAGTGAGTGCGGTGTCGCACGGAAGCTCTACTGCGCGTTTCAATGGAGTGAATGTGATTAATACCGGGAGGACGATTTAATAGTTATTAGTTAATTGTTATTAGACAACGAACTACGATTAACTTCAAACTATCAACTTTTAACTTAACAATATGAAGAGACGAGATTTTATTCAATTGGCGGGTATGAGTGCGGGTGCGTTGGCACTTCCGTTCTCGAGCTTTGCCCATGATGTGGACATTGCACACATGCTCACGCCATTGTTGGACACTGCGCAGAAAAAACAACTGGCCGATGTAGCGCTTAACACAGCCAAAGGTTTAGGTGCCACCTACACCGATGTGCGCATTGGCCGTTACCTAAACCAATTTGTGACTACGCGCGAGCGCAAAGTGCAAGGCGTCACCAACGCCGAATCATTTGGTGTGGGCATTCGCGTCATCGCCAATGGCACGTGGGGCTTTGCCGCGAGCAACAATGTAACTCCCGATGGCATCAAAAAAACAACAGAGCGTGCCGTTGCCATCGCGAAAGCAAATTCAAAATTTCAAAAAGAGCCGGTGAAGCTGGCGGCTACTCCTTCCTACGGAGAAGTGAGTTGGAAAACACCGATCGTAAAAAATGGCTTTGAAGTTCCAGTGAAAGACAAAGTAGATCTGCTCTTAGCTGCGAATGCAAAAGCGTTGGAGAAAGGCGCCAGCTTTGTCAACAGCATCATGTTTTTGGTAAACGAACAAAAATATTTTGCGTCCAGTGAAGGTTCGTATATCGATCAGGACATTCATCGCACGTGGCCCAACTTCCAGGTTTCAATGGTCGATCGCCAATCGGGCTCATTCAAAACACGTGCAGCATTCAGCGCTCCGGTAGGAATGGGCTACGAGTACTTGGATGGAAAATCTGAAGATAAAATTGCAGGACCGGGCGGCATTATTCTCTACAACAAGTCGTATGACATGATTGAAGATGCCACCATGGCTGCTGAGCAAGCGAAGCAAATGATTGCAGCTAAATCAGTGGAGCCTGGCAAATATGATTTAATGTTAGAGCCCTCCCACTTGTGGTTAACCATTCACGAAAGTGTAGGCCACCCTACAGAACTGGATCGCGTGCTTGGCTACGAAGCTAACTTTGCGGGCACCAGTTTCCTCACTTTAGATAAATGGAAAACCAAAAACTTTAAGTTCGGAAGTGAGATTGTGAATTTCGTTGCCGACAAAACACAAGTTGGTTCATTGGGCTATGTGGGCTATGATGATGAAGGTGTGAAATGTAAATCATGGGATTTGATTAAGAATGGCGTGCTGGTGAATTACCAAGCCATTCGCGACCAAGTCAACATCATCGATCAAAAAGAATCGCACGGCTGCTGCTACTCGCAAAGCTGGAGCGATGTACAGTTTCAGCGCATGGCCAATGTATCGTTGCAACCCGGCAAGCAACCACTCACTCCCGATCAAATGGTAAGCGGCATAGAAAAGGGAATTTACATTGTGAAAGACGGATCTTTCTCCATCGATCAGCAGCGCTACAATTTCCAATTTGGTGGCGTGCTCTTCTTCGAAATTAAAAACGGAAAGATCGAAGGCATGCTGAAAGATGTGGCGTATCAAGCCAACACACAAGAGTTCTGGAATTCGTGTACACAAATTTGTGATGAGCGCGACTACCGGATGAATGGTGCATTCAATGATGGCAAAGGGCAGCCGAGTCAGTCCAATGCAGTATCACACGGATCGGCAACGGCACGCTTTAATGGAGTGAATGTGATCAATACAGGACGAACGATTTAAAAGTTAATAGTTAATCGTTATCAGGATTACCCTGCGATTAACTACTAACCAATAACTTTAAACAACAACGAATTATGGCCATATTATCAAAAGAAGAAACCAAAAAAATACTCGAGAAAGTCATTGGCTTTTCGAAAGCAGACGGCATCGAGGCCAACCTGAATGGCAATGACGGTGGCAACATTCGCTACGCGCGCAACAGCGTGTCTACCTCAGGCGAAGACAGCAACGTGAGTTTAAACGTGCAATCTTACTTTGGAAAAAAAGTAGGCAATGCCTCCATCAACGAGTTTGATGATGCCTCGCTGGAAAAAGTAGTAAGGCGCTCCGAAGAGTTGGCCAAGTTGGCTCCCGAAAATCCGGAGTTCATGGAACCACTCGCACAACAAACGTATGGTGCGGAACCCAAAACATTTATTGAATCCACTGCTAAAATCACACCTGACTATCGCGCGCAAGCGGCAGCCGACAGTATTTTACCGGCCTCGAAAAAAGACATCACCGCTGCGGGCTTTTTAGAAGATAGCCGCGGGTTTGGTTCGTTTATGAATAGCAAAGGTGCTTTTGCATATAACAAGGCAACCGGTGTAGACTTCACCGTAACCATGCGCAGTAATGATGGAACCGGATCAGGTTGGGTAGCCAGAAACTTTAATGATGTCAGCAAACTCAACACGGCAGAAGCTTCGGCCATTGCGATGGAAAAAGCATTGCAGTCGCGCAACGCCAAAGCCATTGAGCCCGGTAAGTATACCGTGATTCTCGAACCTAACGCTGCTGCTGATTTATTAGGCTTGATGTTGTTTGCCATGAATGCACGCCAGGCAGATGAAGGCAGAAGCTTTTTATCGAAGAAGGGTGGCGGCACCAAGTTGGGCGAAAAAATTGTTGATGAGCGCGTGAACATTTATACTGATCCATGGCATGAAGAAGTACCAACCGGCAACTGGGCAGGTGGTGGTTTAGCGCGCAAGCGAATGGATCTGATTAAAAATGGCACGGTGGCTAATATGATTTACGATCGTTACTGGGCTTCGCAAAAAAATACAGAACCGACCCCTTTTCCGGGCAACCGAATCATGGAGGGTGGAACCGCTTCCATTGAAGATATGATTAAAGACACGAAGCGTGGCGTGCTCGTGACACGCTTCTGGTACATTCGTCCGGTTGATCCTCAAACATTATTGTATACCGGTTTAACACGAGATGGTACTTTTTACATTGAGAACGGAAAGATCAAGCATCCAATCAAAAACTTGCGCTTCAACGAAAGTCCGATTATCATGCTGAATAATTTAGAAACACTGGGCAAGCAAATGCGCGTGGCAAGTGGCGGTGGCCCCGGTGGTGGTGGCAGTTCGTTGATCCCCGCTGTGAAGATTCGCGACTTTACGTTCTCCAGCTTGTCAGACGCAGTATAGAAAATAGATATTAGACGCTAGACTTGAGATTTGAGAAATCCCCGGCCGCAAGGTTGGGGATTTTTTATTTTCCTTCATAAAAGTGTGAAGTATAACATTTATTTGTTCGAAAAAGTGTGATATTGAACATTTTTTCGTTCGAAAAAGTGTATTTTGCATCAAAATGGCTGTTTTGGAATGATCCGTCACCTCTACAACGAATTGTTAAGCTGGAAGTCATCAACTACCCGAAAACCGCTGATTTTGCAAGGCGCTAGGCAGGTTGGCAAGACCTGGCTGATGAATGAATTTGGCAAAACGCAATTCAAACAGACTGTCTATTTAAACTTCGAAAGCAGCGAACGCTTAAAACAATTATTTGCTTCCGACTTCAATATTCAACGGATCATTTCGGTGATCGAAATTGAAAGCCGGCAAACCATTTCACCGTCTGATACACTCCTCATTTTTGATGAGATTCAGGAGGCAGAAAAAGGGCTAACAGCACTTAAATATTTTTACGAGCAAGCTCCAGAATATTTCATTGTCGCAGCCGGGTCTTTGCTCGGAGTTTCCATTCAAAAGAATACTTCTTTTCCCGTAGGCAAGGTTGATTTTCTGCAATTGCATCCGCTGAGTTTTCTAGAGTTCCTCGAAAACATGGGTCAGGAAAGTTTGACTCATCAATTGAAAAATCACCAGTGGGATGTAATTCAATCGTTTCACACTACCCTAACAGAATATCTTCGGCTTTACTATTTTATTGGCGGTATGCCGGAAGTGGTAGCCTCCTATCTAGAAAACAAAAATTTACAACAAGTGCGAAGCTTGCAACAAAAGTTGTTGCTGGGCTACGAAAATGATTTTGCAAAATATGCGCCCACTCAAATTGTTCCGAAAATCCGTTTGGTATGGCGATCGATCATCACCCAACTAGCTAAAGAAAACAAGAAGTTTATTTACGGGCAAATCAAAAAAGGCGCACGTGCCAAAGACTTTGAAACAGCCATTCAATGGCTAACCGATGCAGGACTCGTTACAAAAATAAATCGTGTTACAAAACCGACATTGCCACTGTCAGCTTATGAAGAGACCGATGCATTTAAGCTTTACTTTCTGGATGTAGGGTTGCTACATGCCATGGCAAATTTAGATGCACATGTTTTATTGGAAAAAAATACGATCCTAACTGAGTATAAAGGTGCGGCCACCGAACAGTTCGTTTGTCAGCAACTCGTGATACGACATACGTTGTTTTACTGGAGTGTGGAGAATGCTACTGCAGAGGTAGATTTCTTGCTACAGGCACGCAATGAAATTATTCCGATTGAGGTAAAGGCTGAAGAAAATCTTAAATCAAAAAGTTTGAAGGTTTATACTGAAAAGTACGGTCCTTCAACAGTGATTCGTACGTCAATGAATATGTATCGTCAGGAAAGTTGGATGACGAATGTTCCGCTTTATGCGATCAGTTGTTTCATTGTTGAATAGCGCCAACCTCAAATCCCCATCTTCTCCTTGAACTTCACACTCTGGCGTTGGCTCAAATCTATTTTAACTCCATTTTCCATTTCTACCTGAAGCGTGTTGCTGAAATACGGCACTATATTTTTGATATAGTTCACGTTAATCATCTCCTGCCGACTAGTGCGAAAGAAATGTTCGCTCGGTAATTTTTCTTCGAGGTAATTCAATGATCGGTGGAGCATGGCCTTCTTATCACGAAAGTGCAACCGCACATAATTTCCTACACTCTCAATGTAAAAGATCTGATGAATGGGAACAAAAAAACATTGCTCACCATCTTTTATGAATATACGTTTATTGATATCGAGTGTCTTTTCTCCATCGGCTTGCGATAATTTGCGGATTATTTTTGTAACTGCTTCCTTCAATCGCTCCGGATTCACGGGCTTTAGAATGTAATCTAATGCGTTCACCTCAAAAGCTTTAATGGCAAACTGATCGTAAGCCGTTACAAAAATTACCTCGGGGCTTTCACTTAATTCACTGAGTAAATCAAACCCATTTTTCCCAGGCATATTAATATCTAAAAACAATAGCTGGGGGTTGTATTGGAGAATTTTTTGAATGCCGTCTTGCGCATCGTTGCTCACAGCCACGATGTTTATTTCTGCATAGGCACCAAGCATGGATTGTAATTCGACAATTGCTAATGGTTCGTCATCAATTAAAATAGTTTTGATCATTTTTTTATTATAATGGTTGCCTTCACACCGTTATTTATTTGTTGCAGTGCAAACATTGCACGATCGTGAAAAATATGAGCTAATCGTTTTTCAATATTTATTAGACCAAGCCCTGTTCCATCATTTTTCTCTAAAACTCCAGGGTTGGTCATTTCAATTTTTAACATTTCGTTTTCATAAATAGCTGATAATTTCAGTTGCGAGTGGCCGGGTGTTTTTGTAATACCATGTTTGATCGCATTTTCTGCTAGTGTCAGTACAATGCCCGGTGGCACCAATTGATAACCAGCTTGCTCGTTCATTTGAAACTCGAATTGAAAACGTTCACCAAACCGAATTTGCTCAAGGCCGAAGTACTTTTTTACTTCTTCCATTTCATCGGAAAGTGGTATGAGGGTTTGGTTGCCGCTTTGCAAAGTAAACCGCAACAGTTCGCTTAGCTTCACAATCGCATCTTTACATTTCTCTTGGTCGATTGATACCAACGCTTTAATAGAATTCAATGCATTGAATAGAAAATGTGGATTCAGTTGTGATTTTAGTAACTCCAACTCCATTAAGCGAGCAATACCTTCTGATTCTAATTTGGCTTCCTTCAATTGTCGCGACCTTTCCAGAATCTGATATAAGAAATAAATAATAATCCACACTCCAATATAGCGCATACTGTTGAGTGTGCCGCCAAAAATGGGAATGAATGAATAAAATGAAGATATGTTTTGCGGATTTGTAAAGTGGTATGGAAGTGTTGAAAGCAGGTTGATGATTACCGAGATTAGAAATGTGCTCAGCACTGCAAACAACCATATTTGGCGTGATCGCCAATCAAAAACAGAAGTGCGTTTTACAAATACTCGAAACCCATGCATCAAGCCAACACCCAGCATTGCATAATACCCAAAGATCCAAACAAAATACCATTCAAAATGTCCGACAATAAAAAAAGTATAATTCAACACTTCGATGAATAACATGATGGCCCATCCTGAAAGCGTAAGTATCCAATATAATTTCTTCTGATTTATTACCATGCCATTACAAAGTAAAGTACATCTATTCGATTCTCCAGCAAATTCGCCACCAGCGAAGAAAATAAGTGTTGTAAGCTACCGATTCAAAGCAAACGCACTGCCCTATCTTCACTCTTAACTTCTTCTCTGCACTCGTGTATTTTATCACTTTGTCAGTCACAATCATTTTGACCTTGCCTTCAAATTACTTCTACTAACAGTCTGTTTTTACCTAATTTCTTATGGAATGAAAATAATAGTAGTCGCTTTTATTATAGGAGCCGGGGCAGGTATATTGATCTCACTTTGATACTCTTACTAAATTAAGTGAGGTACTTAGCAAATGGTGCCATCTCCATTTACAAGTCAGGGATTTTTTTTAGATTTAAAAAACATCTTACACAATGCTGTTTGAACTACCTCCCTCTTCGCCTTGGCCATGGTGGCGCAAAATCTTATTTCGATTCTTCTTCATCTATCTGTTGCTACAGATTGCACCCTGGACGTGGCTGGATGTTATCCCAGTAGTTACTTCCATTACGCGCTACTATTATGCCGGCATGAACTGGTTGGTTGAGTTTGCCAACAAACACGTCTTTCATGTTCGCGAAGTGCTAGTGCCTCTGAACGGGAGTGGTGACACTTCCTACGGCTGGACACAAGTGTGGCTCTTCCTCTCACTGGCATTAGTTGGGTGTTTAATTTGGTCTTTGCTCGATCGTAAACGCAGTCAGTATGAAGTTGCTGATTATTGGTTACGCAACATGCTTCGTTATTTCATCGCAATTAATTGCCTGAGCTACGGCATCATTAAAATTTTTGCACTGCAAATGCCATTTCCAAACTTGAGCCAACTGGCCACGCCACTGGGAGATTATTTGCCCATGCGCTTGTCATGGATGTTTATTGGCTACTCAACACCTTATCAGGTTTTTAGTGGTGTAATGGAAACCATTGCCGGTTTGCTATTACTCAATCGTAGAAGTGTAACATTGGGAGTTATCATGGGCGCTGGTGTGTTTGTCAATGTGGCCATGATGAATCTGGCGTATGATATTCCTGTTAAACTTTTCTCGCTGCATCTGCTTTTCTATTGCCTTTTCCTGATCGTTTACGATTACAAGCGCATTGCCTCATTCTTTCTGCTCAACAAATCAGCGGACTTTACGCCACTTTATGAAATTCATATTACCACCAAATGGGTGCGCATCACCAGATTGGTTGCCAAATCGATCTTGGTGGTTCTGATGGTGGTTCTTCCCTTTTATAATTCTTGGAGCTATTATCAATCGGAACAGTCGGTGGCCGATAGCAAACCGATCGCGTCAGGAGTTTACGATGTAGTTTCGTTTGAAAAAAATGGCAAAAAAATTTCACCCTTTCCGGGTGATACACTCACCTGGAAAGATGTGATTTTTGAAAAAGGTACAGTGGGTAGTGTGAATACAACCGATTCGCTTTTCCGACAACGCTACCGTAGAGGATACTTCAACTACAGAGCTGACACAGTAGCCCGTGCACTTCATCTATTTAAAAGATCTGTTCAGGGCGATAGCACGTTTCTGTTTACCATGCTATATCAGTTCAATCATGATACTGTTTTACTGGAAGGTAAAATTCGTGAAGAAACTCATCGCATTCAATTGGTAAAGAGTAAGCGTCATTTTCAATTAGCCGAGCGGCAGTTTCATTGGTTGTCAGAATACAATCGCTAAAAAAATAATTCGTTTTTCTTCGTCCGATTATGAACGAATTCTTGACCGCTGATATAATAACCTTTAACTAGTATCAACTTTCTAATGAAGAATGTCGTCTTAAGTGAGTTGTAAAATTTCCCTAACCATCTAATTATGAAACGTAGAGATTTTATTTATTTGTCGGGGCTGGGCGCTGCCGCGTCCATGTTACCCGGCATTCCACTGATGGGTAACCCCATTGATCCAAGTCGCGCGCTGGAGACGGTGGATGTTGCCTTGAAAAAACAAATGGCAGATGTTGCTCTGAACGCAGCACGAAGCAAAGGTGCCACTTACACCGATGTGCGCATCGGTCGCTACCTCAATCAATTTGTGGTAACCCGCGAAGACAAGGTACAGAACATCGTCAACACCGAATCCTATGGAATGGGTGTTCGTGTTGTCGCCAATGGTGGTTGGGGGTTTGCCGCCACCGACAAGCTAGACAAAGACAGCATTGCAAAAGCAGCCGAACAAGCTGTAGCCATTGCCAAAGAAAACTCTCGGCTACTTTCTGAACCCGTGCGACTGGCACCACAAAAAGGGTATGGCGAAGTAAGTTGGAAAGCTCCCATCGAAAAAAATTCGTTTGAAGTACCAATCAAAGAAAAAGTGGACTTGCTGTTGAATGTAAATGATGCCGCCATGAAAGCAGGTGCCGATTACATCAACTCGATTTTGTTTATGGTGAATGAACAAAAATATTTTGCTTCTTCCGATGGCTCGTACATCGATCAGGATGTTCACCGCATTTGGCCAACATTCTTCATCACCAAAATTGACAAAGCCACCGGTAAATTTGAAACGCGCAATGCACTCAGCTCTCCGATGGGCATGGGCTACGAATATTTAAACGCTCGTCCACAAGATAAAATTCAAGGCATCACTCCTTTGTACAAAGGTCGCTATGATATGATTGAAGATGCGCGCTTTGCCGGGCAACAAGCCGGAGAAAAACTAAAAGCTAAATCCGTGGAAGCCGGCAAGTACGATTTGATCTTAGACCCATCTCATTTGTGGCTCACCATTCACGAATCAACCGGCCACCCTACGGAATTGGATCGTGTACTGGGTTATGAAGCCAACTTTGCCGGAACGAGTTTCCTCACATTAGATAAATGGGAATCAAAGAAATTCAATTACGGCAGCAAGCTGGTTAACATCGTTGCCGATAAAACACAAGTGGGGTCACTCGGTGCCGTTGGCTATGACGATGAAGGTGTGAAGTGCGGCCAATGGGATATTATTAAAGATGGTATTTTAGTTAACTATCAAGTGATTCGCGATCAGGCACACATTTTAGGATTGAACGCTTCGCAAGGATGTTGCTATGCAGACAACTGGAGCAGCATTCAGTTTCAGCGCATGGCCAATATTTCTTTGCAACCGGGCAAAGAGAAAAAAAGCATAGATGACATGATCAAAAATGTAGAGAAAGGAATTTACATTATTGGTGATGGATCGTTCTCCATCGATCAGCAGCGTTACAATTTTCAGTTTGGGGGTCAGTTGTACTACGAAATTAAAAACGGAAAAATTGTAGGCATGTTGAAAGATGTGGCGTACCAATCCAACACGCAAGAGTTTTGGAATTCATGTACCGCTATTGCGGATAGCAATGATTACCGATTAGGTGGTTCATTCTTTGATGGCAAGGGTCAGCCCGGTCAGGTCAGTGCCGTATCGCATGGTTCATCTACCACGCGCTTCAATGGAGTTAATGTTATTAATACAGGAAGAAATATTTAAGATTATGGCCATACTTACAAAAGACGAAGCTTACGCTTTATTGAAAAAAGTGTTGAGCTATTCGAAAGCAGACGAATGCGAAGTGAACTTAGGTGGAACCGACAGCGGCAATATTCGCTACGCACGCAATGCGGTTTCCACTTCCGGTAAAGTGAGTCAGACTCAACTGGTAGTTACTTCTGCTTACGGAAAAAAATCAGGAGTTGCTACCATCAACGAATTTGATGATGCATCCTTGGAGAAAGTAGTAAGACGCTCCGAAGAGTTAGCACAACTGGCGCCCGAAAATCCGGAGTACATGCCACTGCTCGGACCACAAACGTATGCCGAGCCTATCACCTTTGTTCCGGCCACGGCAGCCATCACACCCAAACTTCGTTCGGATTTAGTCGCTGCCAGTTTACAGGTAGCGAAAGATGCGAAAGCAGTAGCGGCCGGATTTTTAGAAGACACCACAGGCTATTCGGCCATGATGAATTCAAAAGGCCTGTTTGCCTACAACACTTCCACCAACACAAATTTCTCCATCACCGTTCGCACGGAAGATGGTCGTGGCTCCGGCTATGCCACTCGCGGCTACAACGACATCACCAAACTCGACACGAAAAGAGCAACACAAATTGCGACTGAAAAGGCGGTACGATCCGCGGAAGCGAAAGCCATCGAGCCCGGAAAGTACACGGTGATTTTAGAGCCGGCCGCAGTAGCTGTTTTACTCGAGCGCATTTTCTTTGGATTAGATGCACGTCAAGCCGATGAGGGAAGAAGCTTCTTGAGCAAAGCCGGAGGCGGAACGAAGTTGGGCGAAAAAATGGTAGACGAGCGAGTGAATATTTATTCCGATCCATTGAATCCGGAACTTCCGACCAGCACATGGAATGGCGATGGAAGGCCTCAAGAAAAAATTTCATGGATTGAAAAAGGCGTGGTAAAAAATCTCAGCTACTCACGCTACTGGGCAGAGAAAAAAGGAGTGAAAGCCATTCCCGGACCGGACGGTGCGATCATGGAAGGCGGAACAAAATCGCTGGAAGAAATGATTGCCGGTACGAAGAAAGGTGTGCTGGTTACGCGCTTGTGGTACATCCGCGATGTAGACCCACAAAGTTTGTTGCTCACCGGTTTAACCCGCGATGGTACTTTTTACATTGAGAATGGAAAGATTCAATATCCAATCAAAAACTTCCGTTTCAACGAAAGTCCGGTGATCATGCTCAACAATCTAGAAGAACTAGGTAAAGTAGAGCGCACCGTCAGCGTGGAATCGAATGTAAATTACTTATTGCCTCCATTAAAAATTCGTGACTTTACGTTCTCGAGTTTGTCGGATGCGGTGTAGTCATTAATTGAACTTGATTTTAAAAGTCTCCGAACTCGTTTTCGGGGACTTTTATTTTTTTATTCACCCTGAATAGTGCCCGTTCGTAACAATTATAAATGTTATGTTGAACTGAAAAGTCGACTTTTGTAATTATTGAAATAGAGTTGATAAAGTGAGCCTTGCAGACAACCGCTTTTTTTTCACCCGCCTGCAATATGAATCGGGCGATTGGGATGTAGATCAGCGCATGCCAGTGAATGTGCTCAACTCGCTCATTGAATACACGACACTTAAAATTGATACCAACGAAAACATTGTTTCACTCAGCAGCGATGATATTTTTCGTTGCCCCTTCTGCTACCTCAGCGGCCACAAGCTGGTAGAATTCACCGCCAAGGAAAAAGAGAATTTTGAGAAGTATGTTAAAAATGGTGGCTTCGTATTTGTCGATGATTGCAACCACGACATCGATGGACTGTTTGCTAAAACATTCGAATCGCAGATGGATCGAATCTTCGGGAGTAACTCACTGAAGAAAATACCAAAGACGCATTCCATCTACTCTGCGTTCTTTCAGTTTGATGGGCCACCTACCACTGCACAAGAGCTGAATGGCTGGGGCGATGACATTGTGCACGACTACCTAAAGGCCATCGAAATCAACAACCGTATTGGCGTGCTCTACAGCAACAAAGATTATGGCTGCGAATGGGATTACGACTTTCGCAACAAACGATTTTATAAAATTGACAACACCCGATTTAGTGTAAACATAATCATGTACGCGTTAACTAGTTAGTCCGAAAGCGTTTAGTCTGAAAGTCTAGAAATAGCTTACGGTCTTACGGACATTGAGAATTTAAAATTAGAATTATGAGTAAAGAATTAGCATCCGTTGAACAATCAGTCGAAGAAATTATTACCAACCTCAACGGCTTGAAAAAAGAAATTAGAAAAGTGATTGTCGGACAAGAAGAAATCATCGACCAATTGCTGATTACTTTTTTGGCTGGCGGCCACGCGTTGTTAGAGGGAGTTCCCGGTTTGGCAAAAACACTGATGATTCGTTCGCTTTCCGAAGCCATTGATTTACGCTTTCGCAGAATTCAGTTTACGCCCGACTTAATGCCTTCAGATATTATCGGCACGGAAGTGCTGGAAGAAGATCACACCACCGGCAAACGTATTTTCAAATTCAACAAAGGTCCGGTATTCGCCAATATCATTCTGGCAGATGAGATCAACCGCACTTCACCTAAAACACAAGCGGCTTTGCTCGAAGCCATGCAAGAGTTTGAAGTAACCTATGCAGGCGTTACCTATCCGCTGGAGCGACCTTTCTTTATCCTCGCTACGCAAAACCCAATCGAGCAGGCAGGCACCTTTCCATTGCCAGAAGCACAACTCGATCGTTTTCTGCTATATATCAAAGTAAGTTATCCAACCGCTACTGAAGAGCGAGCCATTCTTGAAAACACAACCGGCAAACGGGGCGAAGCCATTCACAAGGTGATGGAAGGCAAGAAAATCTTAGAAGCCCAAAAATTAGTGCGTGAAGTACATATCAGTTCGGATTTGATCGAGTGGGTGAGCAATATTGTGCGCGCAACACGTGCTGGTGTAAGTGATGTTGCGTATGTGAACGAATGGGTGCGATGGGGCGCGGGTCCGCGCGCAGGCCAGGCGATGATACTCACCGCCAAAGCAAGTGCTTTATTGAGTGGCCGCTTTGCGGTAACGCAACATGATATTCAACAAGTAGCGTATCCGGTGTTGCGTCATCGTATCCTCATGAATTTCAAAGCAGAATCGGAAGGCATTACATCCGATGCTGTGACTAAACACTTATTGGAAAATATAGCATTGAAGAAAAGTATCTGATGGACGCGCGCATCAAAGAATTAATGAAACCCTCACTGCTGAATTCCATCAGCGGGTTAGAGTTAATTGCGCGTGTGATTGTGGAAGGCTTTATGAGTGGCAGCAACAAAAGTCAGTCGGTGGGTGCCGGACAGGAATTCAGTCAATACCGAAACTACCAGCCGGGTGATGACTTACGTCAGCTCGATTGGAAAATGTTTGCGCGCACCGAGCGCTACTACATCAAAGAAGCTGAAATCGAAACGAACATCACTGTCAAGTTTATGCTTGACGCGAGCCGCTCGATGGCCTATACCGAAGGCGATGTGAGTAAACTAAACTATGCCAAAGTAATGATGGCTGCATTGGCATACCTCGCACGGAAGCAGGGTGATACTTTTGGTTTGTATGCGGTAAATGATCAGGCTATCCAATCGGTGCTGCCACGTTTTGAACAACAACAGTTCATTCGGTTTCTCACGGAGTTGGTGAAAGTAACAGGTGAAGGAAGTTGGGATAAATCTAAAAACATCGAACATCTTTATGATCATCACGGAAAAGAAATGATTGTCTTCATCACCGACTTGTACGATGATAGTGAAGATTTACAAAAATTCATTTCGCGATTAAAAACGAAACGCAACGAAGTAATTGTCTTTCATCTGATGGGCATTCATGAAACCGCTTTTGATTTTGATGGCTCCTTTACTTTCGAAGATTTGGAGACCGGAGTCAAAACAAAAGCAGACAGTCGCGCACAACAAAGCGACTACCAGACACGAGTCAATACATGGCTGAAGGCATCACGCAGCTGGATGTTGGAAAAACAAATCAATTACCAATTGGTATCGATGGATTTTGCTATTGACGAAGTGTTACGAAATTTTTTAACTCAACGTAAACGGCTGGTGAGATAATGCAATTTGCGCAACCGATATTTTTGTGGGCCCTTGCCGGCTTATCCATTCCGATTGCCATACACCTGCTTAGCAAGAAAGAAGGAAAAGTAATTCGGTTGGGAAGTTTGCGCCATGTGCGCGAAACCAGTACCCAACAATTTAAAAGTATCCGCTTGAATGAATGGTTACTGCTCGCGCTTCGTTGTTTGATTGTTGCATTGTGGGTGATGTTACTCATCGGTTTGCAATTTGATCAAACGAAAAATCAACAGTGGTTGGTGGTAGATAAATCCGTGAGAACTCATCCGATAGCAAAAAAGTGGATGGACAGTCTGCGAACGCAAGGGTTTGAATTTCATTGGCTAGCCGATGGATTTCCAACCGAAGAACCTGCCAACGGCTCGATAAGTTATTGGGAAAGCATTTCTTCGCTTCGTCAGCGGGAATTAGAAAAGATAATCGTACTCTCTTCGTCCGGAGTCGAGCAGTTTGCCGGCATGCGTGAATCGATACCTGCTTCCATTCAATGGATCACACTTCCTGCTTCGGAACACAGATTCGTAGCAGAGGCGCTTCAAAAGTCGAATAATGATTATTTGATTCGACTAGGGACATCTACCAATGATGCCACTGAATTCGAAACGATTCGCACATCGAGTGGGAATGATTCTGTGCAGGTAAAAAATATTTTACAACAAAAGGTGATGATTGTAGCCGATGAAGCTTTTGAAAAAGATGCACGTTTGCTGAAAGCGTCACTCGAAGCGATTCAAGAAAAATTGCCGATTCAACTCACCATTCAACAGCAGAACATCGGCAACTTCAAATCTAATCACTGTGATTGGCTCTTTTGGTTATCAAATAAAAAGTTTCCTGCATCTGATTCCGCTTCGATCGTGCTCTATCATCCTGAATCGGAATCCACCATTTTAAAGTCAGCAGGTTACAAGCAATGGGCTTTAACAAAGCGGTTCTCGATCTCGATAATAGAAGATGCTAATTTCACTTTACAACTTGCGTCCATTTTAATTCCGGAATCTGAAAAATGGAAAAATATTCGGCAACACGACAGGCGTTCTTTACCTGATTTGTTTTTGCAAAGTAATCTTGCATCCGAGCCTGTGTCCAAATTCATAATTGAAAATCGCTTTAATTACTATCTATTCATATTGTTGTTGGTTGTATTTATGCTCGAACGATTGATAGCTTATCGAAAAAACCAATGAGCGAGACGCGTGTGAACCATAGCATCCAAGTTCTGAAAAGACGTTACCGACTTTATCGGTTGGCAGAAAGTGCGTTGTTTGCCGTTGCCACGGGAATGCTGTTGGCTACGATTCTTTATTTCAGTTCCGACAACCTAGTACTGAAGATAAGTTTAATCAGCGCTTCGATATTGATCGTTTTTATGGTAAGAGTAGTCTTTTTAAAATTATTCTCACTCCAGGATGAGCAGTTTACGAGCTATTTAAATTCGCAGTATCCACAACTCGAACATAGTGCAGATTTGCTCTTACAAAATCAAGATGCGCTTCACGGGCTGGCGCAACTCCAAGTACAAAAAATAACAGGGCGCTTTGAAGAACTCTTTCCAGAAATCAAATTACCACATCGGTTGCCTCAGTCTGCAGGATCCGTTGCAATCGCTCTGATTTTTTATTTAGCACTTACTTCATTTGTATCGGTCAATCCGGCAACTTCGAGTAAAACAAATCTCGCATCACAAATCACGGCATCTCCCACCGAATCAGCGCGTATTGAATCGCTCTTTATTCAAGTAACACCACCGGCTTATACACATCTTTCGCCCACAAATGCAACACAACCCGAATTGAAAGTTCCGGAAGGAAGCAGCGTCAATTGGAAAATAAAATTCAACACTGAAATTTCATCTGCTCAATTAATCATTTCAAGTAAAGATTCGGTTCAGTTTTCACAATCAAGTGATAGCTATCAAATCAGTTATCTTATTTCTGAATCGGGCTTTTATCAAATTCAATGGAAACAAAAAGACAAAGTCACTCGTTCGGATTTTTACAAAATTGAAATCATTGCCGACCAGCCTCCTAAAATCACGATCGACAACCTCAATCAGTTTACGAAACTCGCTTTACGCGATAAGTTATCGCTTACCATTCAATCAACACTCACAGACGACTATGGACTTTCGCGATCTATCATCGTAGCTACCGTCAGCAAAGGAAGTGGCGAATCCGTTAAGTTCCGCGAAGAAAAATTACCTTTTGAGCAATCCATTAGCGGCAAGCAACTAAAAGCCACTCGACAAATCGACTTATTGAAAATGGGAATGGAGCCCGGTGATGAGTTGTATTTTTATGTAGAAGCAGCTGACAACAAAACACCCTCACCCAATTATAATCGAACTGAGACTTTCTTTATTGCTTTACAGGATACCACAAAACAAACAGTTGTAGAAGACGAAGGGCTTGGTGTTGATTTAATGCCCGATTATTTCCGCAGCCAGAGGCAGATTATTATCGACACTGAAAAGCTGTTGAAAGAAAAAAAGAAAATCAGTTTGCAACAGTTTAAATCTACGAGTAACGAATTGGGCTACGATCAAAAGGTGTTGCGTTTACGCTACGGGCAATTCTTGGGCGAAGAATTTGAAGACCAGATCGGCAAAGTGGAAGCCCCCTCGGAAGAAGACGATCACGAAAGCGTGGTTGCAAAGTTTGGCCACACGCACGACAAAGAGAATGAACATAATCTGGTAGCCGAGAAAAAAGAAGAATCACATGGACACGATCACAAAGGAAGTGGCGGCAAAACGGAATCAGAAAATCCGCTGGAGGCTTTTGCGCATAATCATGATGATGGTGAGCAAGCAACATTCTTTGTTCAATCGGTTCGCGCCAAGCTAAAAGCCGCGCTTACCGTGATGTGGGATGCTGAACTCTATTTGCGTTTGTATCAACCGGAGAAGTCGCTGCCGTATCAATACACTGCTCTCCGGTTATTGAAAGAGATTAGCAACGATTCTAGAATCTACGTTCATCGCACCGGCTTTGATCCTCCTCCGCTGAAAGAAGAAAAACGACTCACTGCTGATTTAAGCGAAGTGCACAATTCAACTCAAAATAACTCGACAATTACTTCCATTGCATTTCCACAAATTCGAAAAGCATTGGTGCTCATCGAAGTGTGGCAACAAAAAAATAAACAAGCGCTATCAGTCGCAGAAAAGAAGCAACTAAAATTGGCTGGACAAGAATTAGCAAGACTCGTAATGGAGCAACCCGGTCAATATCTGGAGGGTCTATCGATGCTCAAACGTTTGGAAGAATCGAATATGACTCCAACAGAATTGAAATCACAACTCGCTGCGCTGCAAAATTTATTTTGGAAAGTGCTTCCGCGATCAGCAGATGCTGCGAGCCTGCCGGCACAATCACTTCATTCATTGGACCGGGAATTTCTAAAAAAAGTAAAGGAGTTGCATGAGTAAATACTGGTTGCTTCATCCGCTCATTTCGCCCTGGTTCATTTGCCTGGGGGCGATTGTATTGCTGACGGCCTTGCTTTGGTTGGAATGGAAAAGACCGGCTAAATTTTTATATGCCCGACTGTTCACCACAACTTTACTTGTGATTGCATTGGCAGGCGTTCTCTTACAACCACACATCCGAAAAGAAATCACAACAGACGGTTTAGTAGTATTAACACCGAACTATGATCAAGCTCAGGCAGACAGTCTGAGAAAGTCAGACCACGCGCTTCGATTCGTTCAAACTCCAGATGCGAAGCCGTTCCCAAATGCTGCAACACTTACGCTTCATCAACTTCAGCGCGAGAAAAACATCCGCTGGGTATTAGGTGATGGCCTACAGGAATATTTTATCGAAGAAAATAACCCATCCTATCGTTACTTAAAAAGCAAAACTCCGTTTGGAATTATCGAATGGAATCAACCGGAAATTTTCAGAGTGAATCGAAAGGAAATGATCTCCGGAAAAATCAACAGCAACAAATCTGTGAAATTGATTTTGTCCGGTCCGGGTGGTATTGAAGATTCGATTACTGTGTCCGAGAAAGGAATTCAATCTTTTCAATTTTCAATTAAACCCAAGCAAGAAGGGAAATTTGTTTATTCCATTCGCGTGAAAGATGAAAATACGTCTGAAGACTATCCTGTTCCGGTAGAAGTAAAAGCAGTTGAACCCTTGCGCATTTTAATGTTGCAGCGATTTCCTACAGCAGAAATGCGTTACCTCAAAAATTTTCTCATTACACAAGGGCATCGCCTTGCAGTGCGGACGCAACTCTCCAAAAATAATTT
>JBGAUU010000073.1:0-22435 GCA_044228465.1 Cyclobacteriaceae bacterium | reverse complement strand
GCAGCAACCGCCCAGCCCGGAATATCTTCAGAGCTGATCAGTACATCTTCCAATACTAAATCAAAACCGCCCTTATTCAGTTTACCGGTTTTTTCAATCGTGGAAATATCTTCTTTGCTGAAACCATTAATCACTGCCGACACCTCTTTCATTTTCGGACCGTATTGTTTTCCCAGCTTCGGTAAATTCGGTTTTACCTTTTTAACTAAGATGTCCGAAGTGTCATCGATGTACTCAATGGATTTTATGTTCACCTCCGCTTTGATGATGGCTTCTACGCTGCGAACACGCTGCGCAAATTTTTCATCTACTACCGGAAGTAATATTTTCTGTAGTGGAGTGCGTACTTTGATTTTGCTATTCTTACGGATGGAGTGTGTGAGCGAACAAATCCGTTGCGCATAGTCCATAGCTATTTCCAACTCCGCATCTTTTCGTTTGTTGTCGGCCTTCACCAACAACGTGTGGTGAATGGATTCGAATTGAAGAGGCGTGTTGTTTTGTTTCGCTTTCGCGCGAATCGAGTCGGTTAAGTTTTTGTAGAGCCACTCGCTAAAGAACGGTGCGATCGGAGCCATCAGCTGAGCTGTTACCATCAGACACTCGTACAATGTTTCGTAAGCTGCACGTTTGTCTTCGGATAACATAGATGACTTGCCGTCCGTAGCTTTTGCGGAGGACGAGCCCTCCTTCGCTGAAGCTACGGAGGACGAGGGTTGCCAGAAACGCTTGCGGTTGAGGCGCACATACCAGTTTGATACATGATCGTTTACAAACTCTTGAATGGCGCGTGCGGCCTTCGTAGGTTCATAATCTTCATAAGCCGCAGTTACTTCGGCAATCAAAGATTGTTCTTTGGTGATAATCCATTTATCGAGCGGAGCGAGACGATCAAATGGTACATTGTTCATTTCGTCTTTCACAAAGCCGTCAATATTGGCATACATCGCAAAGAACGAGTACGTGTTCATCAACGTGCCGAAAAATCTGCGTTGGGTTTCTTCAATGCCGGCTAAGTCAAACTTCAGGTTATCCCAAGGTGGCGCATTTTCAATCATGTACCAACGCACCGGGTCGGCTCCGTATTTGCTGAGCGTAGTGTAAGGGTCAATTACATTGCCTTTGCGCTTGCTCATCTTTTCACCGTTCTTATCAAGCACAAGGCCGGTGGAGATCACATTTTTAAATGCAACTCCACCATTGTTCACTTTTTGGTTCACCGCTTTAATTTCATCGCTGCTTTCGCTGAGCAAGGTGGCGATGGCGTGCAGTGTGAAAAACCAACCACGTGTTTGATCTACACCTTCTGAGATGTAATCGGCAGGATAAGCATTTTCAAATACTTCTTTATTCTCAAACGGATAATGCCACTGTGCATACGGCATCGCACCGGAGTCAAACCACACATCGATGAGGTCGGGCTCGCGGTACATAGGTTGTCCGCTTTTACTTACCAACACAATCTCATCCACATACGGTCTGTGTAAATCCGTTAGCGTTGGATTTGTCAATTGCTTTTTGTCAATTGTCAATTTGCTGTTGGCTTTTTCAATTTCTTCCTGCAGTTGTGCAATTGAACCAATGCAAATTTCTTCGCGACCGTCTTTCGTTCTCCAAATAGGCAGCGGTGTTCCCCAATAACGTGAACGCGACAAATTCCAATCTACCAGATTCTCCAGCCAGTTACCAAAGCGGCCAGTTCCGGTTGACTCAGGTTTCCAGTTGATGGTTTTGTTCAGTGCCACCATCTTGTCTTTTAATGCGGTAGTCTTAATGAACCAGGCATCGAGCGGATAATATAACACGGGCTTGTCGGTGCGCCAACTGTGCGGATAGGTGTGCTCGTATTTTTCTACTTTGAATGCTTTGTTTTCTTCTTTCAAGATGATGGAGATGATCACATCCGTGTTTTTGTAATCAGGGTGCTTTTCATCTTCATCGGTATAATTCTTCACATAAAAATCATCCGCGCCAAGCGGCTTATGTGTTTTGATCTGATACTTGGTAACACCTTCTTTCAATTTCTCACCAATCGCACTTATGAATTTTCCTTTCTTATCGACCGTAGGCAATTCGTTGCCTGCCTCATCTTTGATCGTCATGGCAGGCACGTTGTTTTGTTTTGCCACCCGGAAGTCATCGGCACCAAAGGTAGGAGAGATGTGTACCACACCCGTACCGTCTTCGGTAGTTACGAAATCGCCAGCGATGATTTGAAATGCATTTTCAACTTGATAGAATGGTTGCACATACGGCATCAATTGCTCGTAGCGTAGACCGAGTAAATCTTTGCCGGTAAGTTCTTTTACAATTTCAAACGGAATGGCTTTGTCTCCAAGTTTGTAATCAGCCAATTTCAATTCTTTGTTTTTCTCGAAAAAGTATTTGCCAACTAAATCTTTAGCGAGCACAACACTCACAGCTTTAAAGGTGTACGGATTAAATGTATTCACCTGAACATACTTGATCTTTTCACCAACCGCCAAAGCTGTGTTCGATGGAAGTGTCCAAGGTGTGGTCGTCCAGGCTAACACACACACGTCTTCATTTGCAGCGAAAACGTTTTTGAATTTAGCATCCTGAATTAATTTAAACTGCGCCACTACCGAAGTATCTTTTACTTCTTTGTAGCAACCGGGTTGATTGAGTTCGTGTGAGCTAAGTCCGGTACCATCCGAAGGTGAATAAGGTTGAATGGTGTATCCTTTATACAACAAACCCTTGTCGTAGAATTTTTTCAATATCCACCACAATGATTCAATATATTCTTTTTCGTAGGTGATGTACGGATTTTTCAAGTCAACCCAGTAACCCATCTTGGTGGTTAGATCATCCCATTGATCTTTATACATCATCACCGTTTCGCGGCACTTCTTGTTATAATCTTCGATCGAGATTTTCTTACCGATATCGTCTTTGGTGATGCCTAACATTTTCTCAACCTGCAACTCAACCGGCAGTCCGTGTGTATCCCAGCCGCCTTTGCGCTTCACCTGGTAGCCCTGCAATGTTTTAAAACGACAGAAAATATCCTTTACCGTACGGGCCATCACATGGTGAATTCCGGGCGTTCCGTTGGCCGAAGGAGGGCCCTCGTAAAAGGTAAAAGTGGGGGCGCCCTCGCGGTTGCTCACCGATTTTTCAAAAATCTGCTGCTCTTTCCAGAATTCCAGCATCTCGCTGGCAATGGTAGCATAGTTGAGTTCTTTGGTTTCTTTGTACTTGCTCACGGGTAACGAAAAATAGGGCGCAATTTAACAAAGAATCGGGGATTTGGAGCCTTTTGGACTGGGCAAAACACATACTACTGATGCATATTATTCGCTGAATTCAGAAGTTCACGATCCCATTGTTTAAGAATAATTTTTACGTAGAACTACTGCTGTGAGGACAAAAAGTGTTTAATTAGGGAGCATGCATAGTTTTTTTAAGGACTCATTGTTGAAACTCTCCCTTTTGATAGGTTTGGTCATACTGGCTATTTGCCCGGGAGTAGCGCAGTCTTCGGTGCTAACCTTGGAGCAATTGGGTGAACTTACGCCAGAAAAAATTGAGGGTTATCGTACACAGGTAAGTGATAAAGGCCGAATCTTGAAGATAGGTACGCTATCGTATTCGATGATTGAGCGAACATTTGTACATGGAAAAAAACAAGTCAACATCATGCTGTTTGACTACAACAATGCTTCCATTATGTACCGGCAGGCAACCCAAAAATGGAAAACAGCCGAAGGCCAGGAAACTGACTCAATGTTAGAAAATGCCTATGAATTAGAAAATCAACCGGGCTGGATGCAGTATGATAAAAACCACAACACATCTCAGATTACGTTGGGTATCCAAAATCGATTTTTTCTGGTGTTGAAGGGTGAGGGTATCTCTTTAAGTGATTTAGATAACATCGCTAAAATCTTTGACTTAGCACGGTTTCCTTCACCAGAGATGGCTATGACTGATGCCAAACATCGCTAAGCAACTTATTAAAAATTGGAGCGCTACTCTGAGGCTCCTTTCCGATCGTGAATTTTGATCTTACTCAAATCGATCGCTTCGTCTTCTTCTTCACCATAAAAACCGGGGTCGAAGTCATCAATCAGTAATTTTTCATCTTTCCGTTTCCTTGGTTTATCGAATGTCATGATCAAGGCCGGAAGCAAAATCAAGTTGGTAAACATAGAAATCACCAACGTGGTAGAAGTGAGAAGTCCCAAGGCAATGGTTCCGCCAAATGACGAGAAGGAGAATAAAATGAAGCCGGCAAAAAGCACGATGGAGGTATAGATTATGCTCTTGCCGGTTTCCAAAATACTTTCGCTCACAGAGACAGGGACAAAGAATCCATTGGCCAATTGCTCTTGTCGGTATTTTGCCAGAAAACGAATCGAGTTATCAACGGAAATACCAAACGTAATGCTGAAGATCAAAGCGGTGCTCGGCTTTAAATCGATACCTAAATAACCCATGATACCGGCAGTGATCATCAATGCAATCAGGTTAGGAATGAGGGATATGATGATCATGCGAATGTCTGAAAACAAAATCGCCATGGAGAGTGTAATCAGGATAAATGCCAGCAGCAAACTTTCTTTCAGGTTGTCGATCAAAAATTTATTTCCCTTGATGAAAAGTTTGGTGGTACCTGTCACATTCGTTTTAATGTCAGTGCCTTCAAAAATTTGATTCATGCGAGGCTCGATTACCGTATTCACAAGCGAATCTAATCGCTTCGAACCGATGTCGGCAATTTGCATCGAGATGCGCATGCGCGTGAACGTAGAGTCGACAAATGATTTCAGTAAACCACTGTTGTCGGTTTGGCCTTTCATGTAGCGAAGTATATATCCGCTCTCGGCTTTGCTAGGCAATGAATATTTTTTTGGATTGTAATTGTAAAAAGTTTGCTTAGACGCCTTTACCAAACTGATGATTGAGATTGGGCGCGACACTACCGAAATAGAATCGATGAAGCTTTCAAACTCTTCGATCTTTTCTAAATTTTTGATGTTGAGTACACCTCTGCGCTTTCCTGTATTCACTTCAATTTCCAATGGCATAATGCCGCTGAAGTTGGCTTCAAAAAAATTCAGGTCTTTCCGGATCTGGCTTCCTTCCGGCACATCGTCCATCATATACGAAACAGACTGCAAACGCATCATGCCAATTCCGGCTACGATTGTTACCGCCATTGACACAATGTAAATGGCGGGGCGATAGCGATGCACCATGATGTCGATGTATTTTACAAACGACCCCATGATTTTGAAATTGAGGTGACTCAGGTGCTTGGGCGAAGGCTCCGGCAACCACGAGAAAATGCCCGGGATCATAATCAGGCTCACCACAAAAAGCGCCATGATGTTGATGCCGGCTACAATACCAAACTCGCGTAGAATTAAAATATCAGTTGCAAGCAAGGTTAGGAAACCAATGGCCACCGTCAGGTTGGTAAGGAACATGGCTAAGCCCATTTTGTTCACCACAGCTGCAATGGCTTCTTCTTTGTTTTTACGCTTCGAGTATTCGAGATGATATTTGTTCAGCAGATAAATGGCGTTGGTAATACCGATGGTCACGATCACAGGTGGAATCAATCCGCTTAGTAAGGTGATCTTGTATCCAAACAGCGAGAGCGTACCCATCACCCACACCACAACAATACCAATGATAATCATGGAGAAAAGCACCGCACGGAAGGAGCGGAAGAACAAAAACATGATCACACCGGTAACCAGCGCGGAGAGGTACAAAAAGATTTGCATTTCTTTGCGTACTTCAGTGGCCATCATCGAGCGGATGTAGGGAATGCCTGCATAACGAAGTTCGATGCCTGTTTCTTTAGTGAATGCTTCGCCTAGTTTTGACAGAGCTTGTGTCATGGCGATGCGCTTTTCAGAATTCATCACTTCTTTGGTGATGGAAACCAGCATCATCGTAGAGCCATTTTCTGCATTTACGATCTGGCCCATGTAGAACTTTTGGTTGCGCATGGCGCCCAGCAAGCTATCTAACTGTCCTTGGCTGGAAATTTCTTTTGGAAAAAGTCCATCTAAGTAAAAGCGAGTATTGGCTGTGTCTTTGCGAATGATTTTGATCTCCGGTAAGCTAAGCACGTTGTTAACACCCGCAATTGCTTTGATGTCTTTATTGAGTTGTCTAAAACGATTGAACTTCGCTAACTCGTAGATGGCGCTGTCGCGAACCCCCACCGCTATGATGTTGCCATCTTCGCCAAACTGCTTTTTAAATTTTTGAAGGAAAACCATTTCCGGATCGTCCAGCGGCACGGTGCGTGCGAGGTCATAACTCATCTGCACCTTGGTGGCGTGGTAGCCCATAAAAACGGTGATCAATAGAATGACCCCGATCAGAGCCAGACGAAAACGGATAATCAGTTTAGCAATACGTGTCCACATAACCGCCAAATCTAAGGATTTTTAGGCTTTGTAGATCTTATTTTTTTCAAGGTTAGCTTCTCTTTGCGAATAGTAATGCTTATGCCATACTCACCGACCGATTTTTTTGTAAAAAAGCAAAGTATAGAGCAACTCCTATAGAAACGAGAAAGTAAACGGCCAATACCGGAGTAATCAGCGCAAAATACTTGCTGGCTCCAAACCAGTCACCATTGGATAATAGCAGGTATAAGCCAAAGCCGCTTCGTATCACTTCCCATGCAATGGCAGAAAAATTTTTGTCCATTAAGTCGGTCATTGCATAAACCGATAAAAAGATAAATGCGCCATACAGAAACATGGCGGGGTTTCCCACTTGAGCGATATTTCCAAACAAATAACTTAAGAACAGCAACAGCATGAGCAACTGAAACCAGCTCCACGTCATCAACCCTTTCACATTCGTGGGATCGTATTTTTGAAAATGATATACGTCTTTAATTTTTTCTACCGGATATTTTTCAGCTACATCCGCTGGTCGCCAGCCTAAAGGCATAAACCAAATTCGTAATTTGTCTCTCAAGCGTTGTGCACGCCAGGCATCTTTTATCAAAAGCCACAAGTGCATGAAATTGATTTTAATCGGATTCCATGTTTGCACAGGTCTAGTTACTCCATAGACCGCTGGTACTTCCGGCATTTCTTCCTGATACGTTCCGAAAAGTTTATCCCAGAAGATAAAAATCTGACCATAGTTTTTATCAAGATATTCCGAGTTGATCGCATGATGCACCCGGTGATGCGAGGGCGTCACAATAATTTTTTCAAGGAAGCCCATGCGGCCGATGTGTTGCGTATGGTACCAGAATTGTGCGAACAAATGGAGCGGTGCTACAATGGAAATAACTTCTTGGGGAACACCTAACAAAGCCGCAGGCAATAAAAAGATTGCAAAAATTTTGATGATAGATGAAATGCTTTGACGAAGTGCACAAGCCAGATTAAACTCTTCGCTACTGTGGTGAATGATGTGGTTGTTCCAAAACAGATTATACTCATGCGAAATCCGATGCACCCAATATCCGGCAAAGTCGAGCGCCATGAATGCAACTGCATAAGTCATCCAACCGGATGGAACGTGTGTCAAAGCTACTTTTTCTGTCAACCATCCGTAGGAAATGATGATCACGCTTAATCCCAACACATCTTTGGTCACATTGGTCATGCCCGAACTCAAGCTGGAGATCATGTCGTTGGTGCGCACGGTATCGTTGCCTTTGCGCCACCCCCACCATTTTTCAAACAATACCAATACCAAAAAAGAAGGCATAGCGTACAACAAGATTTTACCGTAGGCTTCCATAAGGTTAAATTTGATTGCGAAATTTTCAGGTGGGGATCCCTAATTCTTCACCAATTTAAGAAAATGAAATTGACCTGCGCAATTGATTTTCAGCAGATAGATTCCGGAACTAATTTGACGCGTGTCGATTTGCTGTCCATTTATTTCAATAGATTGCTTTCTACCCATCATATCAAACAATTCCACCGAGCCGATTATGCCCTTCGCGTAAAGCAAAATTTCTGAATCAAATGGATTTGGGTAAGCAGAGAGAATTTCTGGCTCATCGGCTGAAAGCACTAAGTTATTGGGTTGGTTGGGAGTGGAAGTAGGGGTAGAAAAGAAACTGCCCGTTCCGTTTGGTATGCGACTAAAACTTCCGGAAAAATTCTGCGTGCTGAAACTCATTTCATCCAGTGTTGTAGCGTTTCCACCGGCCAAGTGGTATAAACCGACTTCTTCGCCATCGGCAGAAAGTTGAAATGAAAGATGATTTTGACCCAATGCCAATTTCTCATCTGCAAAGAAAACCTGGTAAGCTCCCGCAGCTAACAACAACGGCTCGCCATTATCACTTTTAATTCTGTGATTAAGCTTTTGACTGAATTTGTCAGTGATGTATAAATCGTTCAAATCAACAGGTGTAGTTCCGGCATTATAAATTTCAATCCAATCTTTTTTATAGGTTGGATCTTCACTGCCATTCGCATTTACTTCATTGATTTTTAAATTGCTGATTGTGCGCGTGTCTTCTTCGAACACAGCTATGTAACTGGCATCGGCCACAGCTACATTTTCTACGATTCGGTTTGCGATAATCTGATCCGCTTTGCCATTGATCTTGCGAGTCGATAACTCAAGATCAAAACTAATATCTGAACTGGTGCTGCTACTTTGATGAATTTCTACAGCAAGCACATTCTTCCCTGGTTTGATCAATCCTTTGGCAATCGTGAAAGGCACATACACACCTTCTTGGGCAGCCTGCAATGCTACTGTGTTGGTACTGATGGCTCCAGCTGGCATGTTGCTGCGCATCACTTCTTCGCCATTCAGGTAAATAACAATACCATCATCAAATAATGCCTGCCCTTGTAATGCCTGAAGTCCAACCGTATCGGCAACATTAAATGAATGACGGAAATAAGTAGTTATGAATTTATTATTTGCATCCGGCCCAAAGCTTACAATTGTTTTTTCATCGCCATCACCGTATCCTAATTGCGCGGGGCCTTCGCTCCAAGTTCCATCGCTATAATTTTCGGCAGCCCAATTTACATTTGGCAACGAACCGTTATCTGCATATTTCCAAGTTGCCTCCCGATTAATTAACGGCACTGCAATTGATTGAAAGGCCGATGCTACCCAATGTTTAAACCGGTAGCCGGGCGCAGCCACCGGCTCTATTTTATAAGGTAGATTTTTAAAATAATTGCCTTGCACTAATTCCAGATCAGATAAAATGCCATTGAGTTTATAGTTTCCGGTGCCTTCCGGTGAAGTTTTAATCGACAAATGAGTGGACTCCGACAGGTTAAAAAATTCGGACATGTGTTGAAAGAGATAAATTGGTCTTTCTGCAGCAAAGGATTTCATTACTTGCAATGCACCATACCAGTCGTTGGTGTTTCCGCCCCAGCGTGCTTTATGAAAAGGCATTTCGGTTTGGATACGATTACTGAACCGATCAATAGTAGCGTGCAGTTTATCAGTACGAAAGTTGGTGAGCATGCTTGCATTCAACCGCTGGATAAATTTTGTTTTGAAGGTTGGGTTTTGCAAAACCATGCGAATGTGCTCAGTGGTAGAAGCAGGATTGGGCCAATTCACTTGCGTGGAATCAGTGGCAAAACTTAAAGTAGGATGAGTAGAATAACTATATAAACCCAAGCCAAAATCCGTGTCCCACAAAATCCACCGAAACTTGCCTCCTTGTTTTTTAGGTCTCCAGAATTTGGTGTTGTTTCCGGGCCAGTCGGTGTTCGCAAAATAAATTTCAGTAACGAGGTAGTTAATATATTCATCGATGTCAATATTCTGATCAATAAAATTGTACGCAGCATCTGTTTTGCGATTCATGTTGCGTAGCGCATTTTTATAAGATACATAGGATGTATTTGTGCCTTCAATGGCATTCTCATATGTTTCGAGTAAGTCAATTTCATCTTTTTTATAGCCATAGTTTGCTTCGATGAAATCGCCATCAATTTTTTCTCGCAGATTTTGAATTCCCCAATACACGCCATTCAGATAAAAGGCAGTGGGCTGGTAGGCCATGTAATCTATATTCATGGAAGTGCCCGCTACTTCCTGAATAAGCGCATCACGAAATTGAGTGACGTTAAAATCATTACCGGAATTGCGCAGAAACACTCCGCCAAATTCTGAAATGGGTTTTTGATCGAAGAAACGTTGCTTCAGTGAAG
The DNA here is from genome assembly GCA_044228465.1 of Cyclobacteriaceae bacterium. GTDB lineage: Bacteria > Bacteroidota > Bacteroidia > Cytophagales > Cyclobacteriaceae > ELB16-189. The sequence continues at coordinate 12,275 of JBGAUU010000073.1, read as the reverse complement.
TGGAGCCATACTCATCGCGTGCCTTTATAGCAAACGATTTTTGTGGAGCATTTCTACTGCACGCACCACCAATGCGAATGTCTACATGCTGATCAATTTTACGATTTCCCGAGGCATCGAAGTATTCGAACACAGCATGTCGCGACCAATCCTGATTCCAATTTTTAGGACTGCCCACACAATTCCCCCAAGCGCCATTAGTGCCATCCGTATAAATTCCATAGGTGTTATTCCATAGATAATCTGATTTCGTTGATATAGATACGATGGGCAGTAACCCGTTGTGCTCATTAATCAAATAGGTTTTTGCCTCTGTTTCGCTGGGAATGCTTCCGGTTAAGAAAGCTTTTGCTTTAATAATAGTAGTCGCAGAAAGTGTGATCGCACCACCATATAAAATAGACCCATTGGTTGGCTCTGCACCGTTATTCGTATAGCGAATTTGAACGGATGGATTTGAATGGGTAAGTACCAGTTGCTGTGTGCCGGTGTATCGTCCTGCTTTCAGCGAAAATGTAGGCTTAGAAATTTGTGTGGAACCGGTGGTGGCCAGATTAGAAGCCTGAGGCGATGGAGTAATCATATAACCCCAAGTGCTTCCGCCATTTTCCGCACGGCCATACGAGACGTTCAGATATTGCTTGGGGAAACGTAACTGATCGATGATCGTAGACCCCAAGGAGAGGATTATATCTTCACCATCGCTATCCAGTGTAAAGTTGGTGTGAATGCCAATATTTTGATTGTCGGCCCAAACACGTACAAAACCCTTGGCGGGAATGTTGATGCCATTGGGGAATTTCCATTTTTGTGGTTGTGAAGGCGAATCAGATAAGTAGTAGTTATCAAGCAAGGTAGAATTGCTGCCTGCATTGTATACTTCCACCCACCCGGAGAAATTGTAAAAATTTGGATCATATTCCAGATCCGCATTGGTTGCCATTACTTCATTGATGACCACTTGAGCATGCAACGGCATCATCACAAGAAAGCTCAGGCTTACCAAACAAAGCAGTTTTCTCACGCTGAAATTATTTATAACTATCCTATACCTTTTATTTTTCGATACATACTCAATGCATGTCGATCTGTAAGTCCGGATACAAAATCAATTACATGCCGCAATACATTGTAGTTGCTATTTTGATCTTGTTCAATAGCCCAACGAACATCTTCCGGAAATAGAAGAGCTAAGTTAGCATACTTTCTCGAAGGTGTCTTCGTAACTAAATGAAATCCGGCTTGAATAAACTCATTCAACAATCCGGGAAGCACTTCGTGGCCGGCTGCTTCAATCTCTACCACGTTCCGAGAGCGATATATTTTTTCAATTGAAATCCGACTGATATTTTCGAGTGCTGTTTTCGAGGGGCATACATCCGTTAAAGCATGATCAAATGTTCCATCCAAAATCGCCTGCTCGTGATCTAAGAATACATTTGTACATTCTTCCACTAGTTTTCCGATAACCAACGCACGCAGCACACCTAGTTTTTCATTCAAGCCAATGTGCTTTTTTAATTTTTCTGCGTTGAATTGTTCGCCAAGAATAGAGGCCATCAACTTCACCGTTTCTTCTACACTCACCAAGCCCATTCGGCAACCGTCTTCCAAATCAATAATGCTGTAGCAAATATCATCCGCAGCTTCAACCAAAAAGGCAAGCGGATGGCGGCACCAGTTATTTTCATTTTGCTGAAGAAGGCCGAGCGAATTCGCTACTTTTTGAAAATGCACAACTTCGGTTTGAAAGAACCCAAACTTCTTTTGACTCTTTCTCTTTTTATCGCGTTGTGGAAAGTAAGCAGGGCAAGGATATTTTGTAAAAGCACCAAGCGTGGCGGCTGTTAGTTTCAAACCATACTCTTTTTTGTTGAGCAACCGAAAGCCTTGAGCATTGCCTTCAAACTTGATTAAGTCATTCCACTCTTCGGTGCTTACTTGTTTCTCGAATACCTGCCCTTGTGGGTGATGAAGAAAAAAATCAGATAAGGCATCTTCTCCGGCATGTCCAAAAGGCGGATTGCCCAAGTCGTGAGCGAGTGAGGCAGCCGCTACAATAGCGCCAAAATCAAATAACGAAAAATCTTTTTGTAACTCCGGATGACGTTGAAGAATCACTTCGCCCACTCGTTTTCCCAGTGATCTTCCTACACTTGATACTTCCAAACTGTGTGTTAACCGGGTGTGAACAAAATCGTGCTCCGGCAGCGGATGTACTTGCGTTTTGTCTTGTAGCCTGCGGAATGGGTGACTGAAGATTATCCGGTCGTAGTCTTGCTCAAAAGCACTGCGCGAGGGTTCGGTTGCGTCAGTTTTTTGATCAAGACGTTGAGAGGATAAGAGTTGTGACCAGTTCATCAGGTTAATTGCAGGCCTTCAATAAATTTAAAATCCTTTTTGTTGAGCGTAAATAATTCAAGTTCCCAATACAATGCAGTAGCTGCAATCAATGCATCCTGAACTTTGAGTTTATGACTTAATGAATACGAATGAACTAATTTGAAATGAAGTCTACTAATGTCTTCTTGAATGGGAAGAACCACACATTGAGATACAAAATCATTTAAGAGAATAAGGTGCTTTTTGTCCCTTGCCCCATAAATTAGTTCAGCAGCGGTTATTTCACTTAAGAATAAATTGTTGAAACCTATTGAAACAAGCTTTTGCTTGATACTTTTATTGTCTCTGTCAAGAAACTCAATAAGGACATCAGTGTCAGCTATTACCAGTTTCTTTTTTTCCATGAAAGCTCTCTTAAATTTTCTTTGCTGATTAGCAAGCCTTTCATAGAACCTGCAAAACTTAGAAAATCTTTCTCCGACTTAAATTTACCCTTAGGCAGAACCTTTTTCTTTTTAGGTGCCTTCGCTTCAAGTGTAATATTTAACTTTTCCAGAAACTCTCTGATAACAGGCGTATGCTTCTTATTTTTTATCTTAATCGTAAAGGTTTCCATATTCAAAATTAATGAAAACAAGTTACTCCTTCAACACTAAGTCAATACACATTACTGCCGCTAAGATGAGTAAACGTAATGGATGATCAGCCGGCACTTCGGGGCTAATTTGAAGTACATAATTATCAGCTGTAGTAAATAGCTCTTTGCCTAAGCCGCTCCATTTTTTAGTTACGGTAGCAAACTCTTTTCCATCGTTGGCTACAAACTTAAAATCCCAGCTTGTCCATTTTCCCTTCAGCATACACAAAGAGCGCTCGCTGGCATCCAGCACTTCAAACTTTCCGCCAATTGAAAACAGCTTTTGTTTAAACTTTCCGATCAGTTGGTTGCGCTCGTCCAACACTTCTACTTCTGATAGAAAAAGAGAAATTCCTCTTCGCACCGTCAAAACCGGTTGCCCTTCCGGAGTTTTAATCTCCATATTGAAAGGAGTCATTCTCTTGTAATCCGTAAAGCGGAATAGCTTGGTGAAAAAACCTAAATTCTCTTCACGGCAGTTTAAAATCACCTGTTTTGATTCTGGATCTAAAATATCAAAGCTGTTGGCAGCCTTAAACATGGCTACATGTTCTTTAACGAAAAAGAGATTTTTATTTAGAGTTGGATGCATAAAATTGAGTTGGATCTTGTTTAAAAATTTGCACTAAAATACGGTAAAGTTCAGGTTGGTGTGCTTTAAATTTCTCTGATCTTTCAAAGAAATTTTCTACGGCTACCGCGAAAAACTCATCCATGTTTTCAAACGCATATCTGCGGAAGAAATGTTCACTATCATTTTTCAGCTTGGGCATTTCCTGAATGGCGTAGTTTTCAAATGCGGTTACCCATTTTTGGCTTATCACCTGATACTCGTGCCCCATGATTTTGTGTTCCAACCAAAGGGCGTGAGCAAATTCGTGCAGCAATAAATTTAGACCGTCATCGGGTCGGTTTAAGCCATCGGCAATTCCGTGCCAACTAAACACTATGGTGCGGAGCCCGGGGTTTACCTCGCCTTTATGCACTTTGTGCGTGATTTTGGAATTGTAGAAATCCGGATAGACAATAATTCGTTCGAAAAATGTGAGTGAAGTGTTGGGCAAAAACAAAACCAACTGCGAAGCTGCCGAAGCAATGATGGCTTTCATGGCGCGCTTCAATTTTAAGTTATCGCGCTCGATGTAATCGAAGTATTCATAATGATCTTTTACAAGTCGCAGAAATTTTAACTTCAATCTGCGCGGCAGCTTCGAATAGTAAGGATATTTATGATTGAGAAAACGGTGAAATACCGGGCCATCATAAAAACGAAAACGCAACTCTCTAAATAAGGATTTAAAGAGTCGCGCTATACTGCCAAGTAATTCAAAAACCATTTAGATTTTTTTCAGCAAGGCAGATAATGAAATAGAATCTTGAATGATGGATTTGATCGCACTCACTGCCACTCGCTCTTGCTTCATAGTGTCGCGGTTGCGAATGGTAACGGTATCATCTTGCAATGTTTGATGATCGATGGTGATACAATACGGAGTTCCAATGGCGTCCATTCTACGGTAGCGCTTACCAATGTTGTCTTTGTCTTCGTAGAAGCAACGGAAGTCGAATTTCAAATCATTAAAAATGGCTTCTGCCTTTTCAGGTAATCCATCTTTCTTCATTAAAGGTAGGATGGCCACTTTGTGCGGAGCCAAAGCCGGAGGAATGCGCAACACCACGCGCTCAGTTCCGTCTTCCAATTTTTCTTCAGTATATGATTTAGAAAGAATAGACAAAAACATTCTGTCTAAACCTACAGAAGTTTCTACTACATACGGAATGTAGTTTTGATTGTCTTCCGAATCGAAGTATTGTAATTTTTTGCCGGAATACTTTTCATGACTCTTCAAATCAAAATCAGTGCGGCTATGAATACCTTCCAATTCTTTGAATCCCATCGGGAAGTTGAACTGAATATCGCAAGCGGCATTGGCATAATGTGCTAAGTTCAAGTGATTATGATAGCGATAGTTTTCCGCACCTAATCCAAGTGCTTGGTGCCACTTCATCCGTTTCTCTTTCCAGAATTCGTACCACTTCATTTCTTCGCCCGGCTTCACAAAAAATTGCATTTCCATCTGCTCAAATTCGCGCATGCGGAAAATAAATTGACGAGCTACAATTTCATTGCGAAAAGCCTTTCCAATTTGGGCGATTCCAAATGGAATTTTCATGCGGCCTGTTTTCTGCACATTCAGAAAATTCACAAAAATACCTTGCGCTGTTTCTGGGCGCAGATAAATTTTGTTGGCATCTTCGGCTACCGAACCCATTTCGGTAGAAAACATCAGATTGAATTGGCGCACATCCGTCCAGTTTTTCGAACCGGAAATCGGATCGGTTATTTCCATGTCAATGATCAACTGCTTCATGGCCTCCATGTTGGAGTTACTCATCGCATCTTTCAATCGCGCGTTAGCATCGTCAATTTTTTTCTGATATTCGACCACACGAGCATTCGTAGTGACAAACATCGCTTTGTCAAAGTTTTCAAAACGCTTCGCAGCCTTTTCTACTTCTTTGTCAATCTTATCTTGAATTTTAGCAATCGCATCTTCAACCAACACATCGGCACGGTAGCGTTTTTTGGAATCTTTGTTATCCACCATCGGATCATTGAACGCATCTACGTGGCCGGATGCCTTCCATGTGGTAGGATGCATGAAGATAGCAGCGTCAATACCCACAATGTTATCGTGCATCATGGTCATAAACTTCCACCAATATTCTTTGATATTGTTTTTTAGCTCCGATCCATTTTGACCGTAATCGTAAACGGCACTGAGGCCGTCATATATTTCGCTGGACGGAAAAATAAATCCATACTCTTTCGAATGAGAGATGATATTCTTTAAAAGATTGTCTTCTTGATTTGCCATAAGCCGCAAAGATATAAATTACTCGCTACCTCAGGGCAACAATCAATCTAAAATCTGATTTAAAAACTTCGTTAAACCGGAACCTCAATCTCGAAGCTGGTGCCCACACCTACGTTTGAGGCTACCTTTATTTTGCCGTTCATCTTGTGGATAGTTTCCTGAACAATATATAAGCCTAGCCCTGAGCCTTTTGATTTTTCGGAAGCGCGGTAGAACATTTCAAATATTTTAGTCTGGTGCTCTGGCGCAATACCAATGCCGTTGTCTTTCACCAGCATTTTGAGGTAGTTGCTCTCTTGATAGGCATTTACCTCCACCACTTGGTTATCTTTTGTAGAGTCATGGTATTTCAGCGAGTTGCTGATCAGATTATTAAGCACAACACGCATCCTTCCTCGATCGGTTTTTATTTTAAGATCAGGAGGAAAATTGTATTTGAAATAGATCTGTTCGAATCCCTCCGCATACTTTAAATTGTCGACTACTTCTTTGGTAAGTTCAAACAAATCAACCGGTTCTTTATTCAACTCTAGGCGTGAGTTTCGGGAGTAATTGATAATCTCTAAAATAAATTCATCCAGATTTTTTACTCGCCCTTTCATCATTTCTAAACATGCTTTCACTTCTTCCGGGTCATCGGTGCGTTGGGCAATTTCGATGAGACCAAGCATGGAGCTGAGTGGGGCTTTCAGATCATGCGAAGCGCTGTACACAAACCGATCCAGTTCTTGATTCGTTTTTGAGAGCAACTCGTTTTTCATTAAAATCTCCTTTTCAGAATGGTGATTGATATTCAGTAAGAAAAAGAAAATCAAAACGCATACGGTCAGCCCCATGATGAAATTGATGATGAAAGTAGTTCGTACATAATCTTCTGCGTATACCATCTTCTGTTGTTCGGGTGTTAAGATCATAATCTTTACCTGATAGACGTATGATAGAATGAACAAGCCAAGGCTTATGAAGCAAAAAAGAATAGCCAGATAACGATGTTTGTAACCAAACAAAGCCAGCGCCATCAGCCCGGATATGATGAAATAAATGTAAGTTCCGGCTCGGTAATTATCGTTACCGGCAAAAACATAAATCAAAAAATTGGCTGCCATTAAAAGAAGGAAATTGGCGCTCCGATAATTCTCTCTTCGGTTGAGCACAATGGCGATAACACATATTACCATTAAGCCGATGTAATAGCCACTGAAGGCTATGATGCCATTATACCAATCAATAAATAAATAGGCAACACCAATTGCGAATGCAATCAGCGCCAGTTGACCGCGAAGCATTGCCGATTTGTAGGCTGACTTTACTGAGATGTACTTGTCTTTTCCGATGAGGATAGATCGGATCAACTCGTTCAATGTCATATCAAAAACTGAAACGCTAAATATAGTTTCAAAAAGATCAGGTTTAAAATAAAATTGCATTTTAGGTGAGCCTTTTTGGTATCTTGGCAGGCATGAAGGTGCGGTTTAGAAAGATTGGTTTGGCGGTGGCATTTTCGCCTACCTCGCAAGCGCTGCTGAGCGAAGCATCCCGCTGGGCTGGATTGCATCAGGCAGAGTTAGTGTTGGTTCATGTGGGCCCAAAAACACAAGAGGCTGAGGAGCAAATGCGCCAATTGGTCAGCACCGTATCAGCTACACCTACCATTTTGTGGCGAGAGGGAAATCCCGTAAAGGAGATTTTGGCGTTTTGTAAAGCTGAAAATATAGACTTGCTCGTAGCCGGTGCGCTGAAGAAAGAAAACCTGCTTCAAAATTACATTGGCACTGTAGCGCGCAAAATTATGCGTAAGGCTGATTGCTCTATTTTGATGATTCAAAATCCATCGATGGAAATGAAGCCAGTACTAAATATTGTTGTCAATGCCGAAGATAGCCCCTACATCGAGCAAGCTATTGAAGTTGCCTGCGCTATTGGTGAGTTGGAAAAAGCACAGTGGGTTCACATTACACGCGAGTTGAAGCTACTGGGTCTGGCATTGGCAGCCAATGAACAATGTACTGAAGATGAATACCATGAAAGCATGCAAGGGATGGTGCGCGAGGAAGTAGATGAAGTTGAAAAAATATTGGGTCATGTTCCGCATCCACATGTAAAAATTAATATCAAGATGCTTTCCGGAAAATCCGGTTATGAATTGGCGCTCTTTGCCGAACGTAAAAAAGCTGACTTATTAGTAGTGGGTGCGCCTGAGCGTAGATTCTCTTTGCTCGATCGAATTTTTCCTCACGATTTGGAATACATCTTTGCCAACATGCCTTGCGATTTGCTGGTTGTAAACCCTAAAAAGAAAAATCATGGGTAAACTGAGCCATGCAGACGTAGTTCACTTACTCATGCAGCTGAGTATTATGCTGCTGCTGGGCCGTTTGCTTTCTGAAGCATTGAGGAAGTTTAAGCAACCGGCAGTCATTGGTGAGATCATTGCCGGCATTTTGTTAGGGCCAACGATTCTTGGTATGATTAAGCCGGAGTGGTTTCACGCGCTCTATCCGGTGCCGAGCCCTACGGCTACAGTGCTAACCGGTTTTGTGCAGGTGGCCGTGATTATGCTCTTGTTCATTGCCGGCCTCGAGGTGGACTTACACATTGTTTGGCAGCAGGGCAAGCAAGCGCTTTCTACCAGTTTGCTCGGTTTAATTGTTCCCTTCTCGTTTGGTTTCGTTTTTCCATATTTCTTTCCTGATTTTTTCGGCATTGCCGATCAACATGAGCAATTAACTTTTGCGCTTTTTATGGGCACAGCTATGGCCATCTCTGCTTTGCCGGTGATCGTGCGCATTTTAATGGACTTGAATCTTTTCAAATCAAAAATGGGCATGCTTGTGGTAACATCGGCTATGGTCGATGATCTGATCGGCTGGCTAATCTTCTCCGTCATACTTGGCATGATCGGCAAGCGGGGTGACTCTTTTTCTATTCTGAACACCGTTTTATTGACAGTTACTTTCGTAGCTATTATGCTCACCTTAGGCCGGGGTCTACTCAACCGCATTTTACCTTGGATCAATAAGAAGCTGGCATGGCCAGGAGGTGTATTGTCCATCTCGCTTGCGCTTTGTTTTTTGGGTGCTGCCTTTACGGAATACATTGGCTTGCATGCCATCTTCGGAGCGTTTATCATAGGTGTAGCTTTTGGCGACTCCAAACATTTTAGCGAACGCGCCAAAGAAATTGTCCATCAGTTTATCAACAATATTTTTGCCCCGCTCTTTTTTGTGTCCATTGGTTTGCGCGTCAACTTCATTACCAATTTTGATTGGGCGCTTACATCCGTAATTCTGTTAATCGCTTTCGCGGGAAAAATCATTGGCAGCGGTCTCGGTACCCGATTGGGTGGATTTTCCTGGCGCGAGTCCATTGCAGCCTCTTTTGGTATGAACGCGCGAGGTGCGATGGAAATAATTTTAGGATTAGTAGCACTTGAAAATGGCTTGATCAACGAGCGAGTATTTGTGTCACTTGTCATTATGGCGTTGATTACGAGCATCACCAGCGGCCCTCTGATGAAGTGGGTGCTTAAACGGTAATAAGGCTCATTTTTGATTTGGTCAATGCGTGGCGTTGGCGTAATTTTAAACCCGAATACGGAAAAAATTAGACTTCTCTTTTATGCACCAAGTCATCGTAAATAATCATACCTATGAAGTGACAGAGAAAGACGGTGGCTTGCAGATTAACCAGGAGATATTGGATTGGGACTTCGTTAAAATTTCAGAAGGTCACTATCACATACTTTACAAGAATAAATCGTACCGGGCTGAGTTGGTAAAATGGGATGCGCAAGCCAAAACGGTTGTGCTAAAAGTAAACCAGCAGATTTTTACGGTCAACGTAAAAACGAAAATGGATTTGTTGCTGGAAAAAATGGGTATCAGCAATGCCAATAGTAATAAATTGAATTTTGTAAAGGCACCCATGCCGGGGCTCATCATCGACTTGAAGGTAAAAGTAGGTGATGCAGTAACTGCCGGAGATGTGTTGTTGATTTTGGAAGCGATGAAAATGGAAAACATCCTCAAAGCAACCGGAGATGGTGTGGTGAAGGAAGTGAAAGTAAAAAAAGGAGACAGTGTAGAAAAGGGACACGTGTTGATCGAATTTTAAAATTGGCTCATGGATTCTATAAAAGATTCAATCGTTAAATTTTTGCGCCTGGATAACCTGATCAGTAACCTGACGGGTTATGTGGAGACTCAAGTGAAACTGGCCAAGCTGGAGGTGCGTGACGAGGTTGCTAAGATTTTATCGCGCGGGCTGGTCATTGGTTCAGTTATTTTATTCGCTTTTTTATTTCTGCTTTTCTTTAGCGTGGGCATGGCTCATTACCTGAACGGAATATTCGACCAACCTTTTATTGGATATTGGATCGTAGCAGGATTTTATGCGCTGCCTTGCTTACTTTTTTTAATTTTCAATAAGCCCATCAGTGCGCATTTTGAAAAATATTTTGCAAAGCATTTAAGAAACAAAGACAAATAGCATGGAATTGTTAGAAACGCAAGATCCCGAACGCAGAAGACTTCTTGAAACATCCGACCGCCACAAGCGCGAGTTAGAAAAAGAAGTGAAAGACATGTCGGATAAGACCGAGAAGGTGGTAAAGAACGCGCTGATCATTGGCGGAGTGCTGGCAGTTTCATACTTATTAGTAAGTCAATTGGGTTCAGGCAAAAAGAAAAAGAAATTAAAAGTAAAACCAACAGCCGCAGTAGCAACCGTTGAATCGGAAGAAGATGAAGAGCCGGAAACACCGGGTGTATTTGCACAAATAGGAACGAAAGTGGTAGATACCGCCACACTCGTTTTGCTCGATCTGGCCAAAGAAGCCCTGACCGAATTTTTAAAAAACCGGAAGCAGAAAGATGGCAATTCTTAAAAATTTAGAGGCACGCTACCGCGAAGGAAAAAAATCCATTGCCGTGCTGGTAGATCCGGATAAAGTAGAAGACCCTTCGGAGTTAGATCCATTAATTCGTCTGGCGAATGAAAATTGTGTCGACTTCTTTTTTGTAGGAGGAAGTGTGGTGACTACAACCAACATGGGCGAGGTGATCAAACACATCAAAGAGAATGTTTCCATTCCGGTGGTGTTGTTTCCCGGCAGTTCGCTACAAATAGAGCCTTCAGCCGATGCTATTCTTTTTCTATCGCTCATCTCCGGTCGCAATCCCGATTTGTTAATTGGACAACATGTCATAGCCGCTCCAATTTTAAAGAGCAATAAACTGGAAGTGATGCCGACCGGATACCTGTTGGTGAATTCGGGTAAAACCACCTCGGTGGCTTATGTGAGCAATACAACTCCTATTCCGGAGGATAAATATTCATTAGCAGCCTGCACGGCATTGGCTGGTGAAATGCTCGGCCTGCGCCTGATTTACCTTGATGCAGGAAGCGGTGCTGAACGCGAAATCAATGCGAAAATGATCAGCACCGTACGAAAAAATATAAGCGTGCCATTAATCGTGGGTGGAGGCATTAACACCAGCCGAAAGGCCATCACTGCTCTGGAGGCGGGAGCTGATCTTATCGTGATTGGCAATGCGCTTGAAAAGGATCCTAACCTGCTCACCGAAATTGCCGACAAAATCTACGATTGGAACCAGAGTGTGAAGACGGACAGGTAGCTTGCAAGAATCCTCATTGTGGTTTAATTTTGATCTATGGCGATTATAAAATCTTTCTCAGACTTAAAAAACAAGTCGAATGAGATTTCCTCATTGGCGCATTCGAACCAAGAACCAATTTTTATTACTAAAAATGGGGAGGGAGATTTAGTGGTTCTTTCCATTCAAGAATATCGCAAGATGAAACTACAACTTAATTTATTTGCGAAACTTTCCGTTGCCGAACAGGAATGGAATGAAGGAAAAAGAGGCAGATCATCTAAGGATGTTATCAAATCACTAAAAAGTCGTTTAACAGAGTGTGAAGGCTAAAGTCAGTCTTCTACCTAAGGCAGAAGAAGATTTACAGGAGATAATTGACTACATCGCCATTGACCGACCTATGGTTGCAGCTAAAATTATTTCTCGATTTGAATCTGCATTTGAAAGACTAGAGAGGAATCCGCTTATTGGAAATAGATCAAAAGAAATCAGACTTAGGATACTTGGCTATCGATTTCTGGTGGTCAGTTCTTATATCATTTTTTACAAAGTTCAACCTAAATTCGTTTTTATATACCGGATACTCCATGGTGCGCGTAATTATTCGGAGATATTGTGATTCCTACTTGACTTTTAACCCATTATAGATTTTTTATCCCAAAAACTTTCGTTTCCCATTCCCTAATAAATTCCTATTTTTGCACACCCATTTTGGGCAAAAAACCCTTAAATCATGGAAAAAAAGATAGTTCGGGTAGGAAACATAGAGTGCGGAAGCGATGAGCTTTTCCTCATTTC
>JBGAUU010000072.1:0-21650 GCA_044228465.1 Cyclobacteriaceae bacterium | reverse complement strand
CGCCCAAAGAAAAAATGCAGGCAAAGCTGGATAGCGTGTATCAATTACTTAACAAGCCATTGCCATTCTATGCGTTTTACGAAAGTATTCTATTTGTCATCGCGAATGTTCGTTGTGCGCACACCAACGCATTACCGAATGCTGATTTCAATCGCTACATCGGAAACATTCGCACATTTCCCTTCTTTCTATTTCCAATTGACAACAAGTTGTACGTTATTTTTAATGGCAGCACCGATCCGCAGATTACCTTAGGGTATCAGTTAGTGCAAATCAATGGTCGCTCTTCAGAGAGCATCATGCAGACGATCAAAAAACATTATTGGTCGGATGGATACATTGAGCTATCCAAGAACACAGCCTTGCAAGGAGGATCATTTAGTTTGTTTTACTACACGTTGATTGAACGCCCCGATCAGTTTGATGCTGAGTTTAAAGACTTGAATGGAAACCTCTATCGCGCCACGGTGCCGGCTCAGAAATACGGAGTTACTGAAAGAGGTTACTCAAAAAATAAAATCAATCAGAAAGCGAATCAATTGTACAACCAACGCCACAAAAATCCTTGGCGATTGTCCTTTCCGGCTGATGTTCCGGCTACCGCACTTCTCCGATTCGATGGATTTGGCGGAAAGGGAATGACAACCAGTGAATCAGCGAGATTAGGAATGCGAAAATTCATGGACGATGCCCTAAAAAAAATAGAATCTAAAAAGTGTACGAATCTGATTATTGATGTGAGGAGCAACTCAGGAGGTTGGGATATACAAGGTGTTGAATTGTTTACATTTTTAATGAAACAGGATACAGCTGTACGCTATTACCAGAAGATGCACGCCATCACGGATAGCTCTGAGTTTCTAAACTTCTCAGATCTCTCGGCAGACGATCGGAAAAATCTAAAACAAGAATTAAAGAAAGAAGAGGATGGCACCTTTACATTACGCCAAGAGGTGACGGCTGAATTGCAACCTCAACTTCCCAAAGCCAATCGGTTTAAAGGCAACATTTACATCTTGCAAAATGAGCGCTCATTCTCTTCAGCAGCAGAATTTTTAGCAGCATGCAAAACGTATCAGGTAGGCACACTGGTAGGAATGGAATGCGGTGGCGACTACGAAGGAGGTAATGGAGCTAGTTTCATTCATGTAGAACTCCCCCACTCAAAAATTCAAATTGGCAGTCCACTGGTGTATTATTCAAATGCAACACGTGGCGAATTCCAAATAGGACGTGGCACCACACCCGATCACATCGTGGCGGTTGAACCTTCGGATTTATTTAACAACTACGACCGGCAGTTGGAGTTTGTGAAAAAACTTATTGTTAAGAAATAGGACAATCATTCTCCGCCCAACTATTTTATTAAATAATTGAACGTTTCTGTGGTTCAGGTGTACTGCGCTACGAATTGCTTTATTTGATCTTGGCTCGCGGGCAAGCAAATAACAATCGAATGGACATGTTACACCGGATAAAACTCACTATGAAACGATTATTTATTTTACTGGTGGCTCTTCCCCTACTGGGCTTGAGCTCACCTGCCGAACGTATTCTTCCAAAAACATTGGAAATAAAAACACTTGCATGGTATACCGATCAGGCAAAAGCCTGGAAACAGGAAACCACATCATCTTCTAGCAACGCATCGGCTTGGCTTAATTATTACACGGCTTCTGTATTTGCGCAAGAGCCTGCTCAAAAACTCACTGAAATTATACGCCAAATGGAAACGGCCGTGCCCGATTCATTTGAACTTCTGGTAGCGAAGGGTTGGAACAAAGGATTAACATTGGAAGCACAAACATTTCTAAAATCTGCTTATGCACGAAATCCGGAAAGACCGGAAACTTATGCGCTCTTGCAGATGCTTTCAGAGTATGAATTAGATCCATCCGGCCGCTCTCAATTTAGCGATCGCTTGTTGAAAGGTGCTCAAGTATCTGCTTCGCTTCTTAATTACAGTTACAATGTGCTTCAGTCAGTTGCTCCTTCCTCGATTCTCATTACCGAAGGCGAAAACACCACGATTCCATTGTATCTGTTACAAGACGCGTATGGTATCCGCAAAGATGTTTGCATTATCAATTTAGAAATGCTGAACGATGTAAACTATCTTCAACGAAAGTTCAAAGCGGCCAACATTACTTACACCAATAGCGAACCGTGGAATGTTTCTGCGCTTTGCGCCATGCTGCCGAAAGAAAACGCAGGCAAAAAATTCTACTACGCATTAACCATTCCCAAAGAGAACGTTCAAACGATTAAAGAATACCTGTATGTAGTAGGGCTTGCATCGCTGCACAGTTTAACCAACGTGGATAACATTTCGCAAATCCGAAAAAATCTTGAAAAAGAATTTCTGATGGACTATCTGTTGGTCGACTTCAATGGCAAATCAAGCCACGATGCCGGAAAGCAATTCAGTCCCAACTATTTATTGCCGATGATTCTGTTATATGAATCGTATATCAAAGAAGGGTCAATCGAAAAGGCACGAGAGTTAAAAAAAGTGATGGAAAAAATCGCACAAGATACCGGCAACGAAAGTATCATGGCGCGTTTTCTAGATAATGCTCCTGAAGAGATTCCTTACTACCCTTCAAAGGTAAATATCAAATCGGTAGATGATGGCTTTAGACAAGTCTATCAAACGATCTACGCCTTTGATTCGGAAGTGACGAACGAACAATACAATCTTTTTCTGAATTACTTGAAGGATCACAATCTGACGGATCTCTATGAAAAATACAAGTTCGATTTTTCTGAATACAGTGAGCCGACTCTTTCACTGATGAAAGGATATACATCCGATCAGGTCTCAACAAAAAAGAATAAAGGCTTCTCAAGTTATCCGGCTGTCAATCTATCGTATGAGGCCGCAGTTGCGTATTGCGATTGGCTTACCGAACAATACAACCGCTCACCTGAACATAAGTTTAAAAGAGTAAAGTTCCGCTTACCTTCATTGAATGAATGGCAACTGGCGGCTGCCGGAATAAAAAACCCAACATCCTTGAATCCAAATGAACAAAAAGTAGAAGTTCGAATCACTCCTCCCGGAAAAGAATTTGATAAAAACCACGAAAAGAGAATGGTCTCGTTGAATGATCCTGACATTCTTTATCCTTGGTTCCGTTATTACGGCTTACGCAATAGCCCGATCAACAGTAGAGGTTGCTACTTGGGAAATTTTAAAGTGTCTGATCAAATAACATGTCCCGGCATAAAGAAGATCGGATTAGGAGCAGCGGATGGTTTCTTTGCTATGAGCGCTACCAAGGTGTATTTTCCGAACGACATTGGTTTGTTCGATGTGGTAGGCAACGTAGCCGAAATGATTCAGGAAAAAGGAAAAGCGTGTGGCGGAAGTTGGAATCACGTTCCGGAAGAATCAACCATCAAAAGCATTAACAGTTACACCAAACCGGATGCGGCTGTCGGATTCAGAATTTTCATGGAAGTAATTGAGAAATAACTTCGTGCTATTTTTTAATCATGATTTAAAAAAACTGTCAGACGAAGCGCTGATGGAGAAAGCAAGCCAAGGAAGTGAGCGGGCATTGGAGGTGATTTATCATCGCTACAGCCAGCCACTTCTTCGGTATTTCTATCGGATGCTGTGGAAGGACAAGCCGAAGGCAGAAGATTTTTTACACGATCTGTTTATTAGGTTGTTAGATAACCAATCTGCCTTTGACTCAAGTCGGAAATTTTCTACGTGGTTGTATTCGATCGCGCACAACATGTGCAAGAACGAATATCGAAAGCAGGTTTTTCGAAAGCAGGCAAACAGTCTGATGGTAATTACTGATCACACAACTGAGTCTGCAGGCAATCAAATGGATCAGCTTGCGTTTCAACAAAAGCTGGATCAGGTATTATCAGAAGAAGATGAAGATGTGCGCACCATGTTCGCTTTACGCTTCGAATTGGAAATGGAGGTAACCGAAATTGCCCACATCCTTCAATGCCCGGAAGGAACCGTCAAATCAAGATTGTTTTATTTAAAAAAGCGGTTAGCGAATCGCTTGCAGCATTATAAATTAGTTCTAGAAAAATAATAGGTATGGAAAATATCGATCAAATCGAAAAACTTCTTCAGTCACGCAGCTATCAGGAATTAACAGCTGCTGAAAGAGAGTTCGTCAACACAGTCATTAATTCCGAAGAGGAATATGAAGAAATGCGAAAAGTAAATTTTTCGTTGAATGAAATAAACCATCAATCACCCGTCTTTCAATCTTCGGATGTGTGGCGGAAAATTAAAAGCACGCATCACGTAACTCGCACTGTTTCATCTTACTCTTGGTATGCAAAACCAATTCCCTCTTACGCAGCAGCGGCTATCGTTGTTATCGTTGGAGGCATCGCATGGTTCTTTGGCTCAATGAGTCATCAACCCTTGATCGTTGAAAAAACTACGATGCATACAGACACTGTTTTCCTCGCAGCCAAACCCGATACAATTTTCAAAGAAAAAATTGTTTACCGAACGATTGTAGAGCGAGTAAAAGAACAGCAGCCTTTGGCCGATCAAGTCAATTCCACCAGTAAAGTTATTGCAACTCAAAAAGGCGTGACTATGTTGGACAAAGAAGAACTTGGAAGATTGTTAGTTTCCGGTTCGCGCTAATTATAAATCCATACGCTTTGTAGTTTCCACTTCCATAATCAATTCCGCACCATAAGCCATAGCGGGTGTCTGATAACCCGGTTTAAAATTTCCTGCTAAAATCTTTTGGGCGATGTTCATNTACTGATCACACAACTGAGTCTGCAGGCAATCAAATGGATCAGCTTGCGTTTCAACAAAAGCTGGATCAGGTATTATCAGAAGAAGATGAAGATGTGCGCACCATGTTCGCTTTACGCTTCGAATTGGAAATGGAGGTAAACGAAATTGCCCACATCCTTCAATGTCCGGAAGGCACTGTTAAATCGAGATTGTTTTATTTAAAAAAGCGCTTAGCAAGTCGCTTGCAGCAATATAAGTTGGTTTTAGAAAAATAATAAGTATGGAAAACATCGATCAAATCGAAAAACTTCTTCAGTCACGCAGCTATCAGGAATTAACAGCTGCTGAAAGAGAGTTCGTCAGCACAGTCATTAATTCCGAAGAGGAATATGAAGAAATAAGAAAAGTAAATTTTTCGTTGAGTGAAATGAGACATCAATCACCCGTCTTTCAATCTTCTAATGTGTGGCGGAAAATTATAAGCACGCGTCACGCAACTCGCACTGTTTTAGCTTACCCTTGGTATGCAAAGCCTATTCCATCCTACGCAGCAGCAGCATTTGTAATTTTAGTCGGTAGCATCGCTTGGTTCTTTGGCTCAATGAGTCATCAACCTTTAATTGTGGAGAAAACTACAATTCAAAAAGACACTGTCTTTGTTACTGCAAAACCGGACACTATTATCAAAGAAAAAATTATCTACCGAACAATTGTCGAGCGAGTAAAAGAACAGCAGCCTTTGGCCGATCAAGGTAACTCCTCTGATAAGATTATTGCTACTCAAAAAGGCGTAACCATGCTGGAGAAAGATGAGCTTGGCAAATTATTAGTTTCCGGTTCGCGCTAATTATAAATCCATACGCTTTGTAGTTTCCACTTCCATAATCAATTCCGCACCATAAGCCATAGCGGGTGTCTGATAACCCGGTTTAAAATTTCCTGCTAAAATCTTTTGGGCGATGTTCACGGCTGTATGTGCTGTAAGGGAATATCCACTCAGCGTTTCCAATCGACTTACACATTCTTTGCCGGATGCATCCCACACTTTGCCCCATAAAAAGCTTCGACCACTCTCACGCTTCTCATCGCTTGGGCCAGCCGGCTTCTTATCTATTTTCTTCAACATATAATTTTTCACCCACTGCATGCGCAACAGCCAGTTGAAATAATTGCTGCGCTTCGCATTGGCTATCATGGCATCGGTCGCTCCGGTGTATACTTCAATGTTAGGAATGCCCGTGCTACGCCAGGCCGTAGAAATATCACCCCACGGAATACATAGTGTTTTTGTTTTGAAGGCGCCAAAATCGATCTCTTGCACTTTTGATCCCAACGCACAGAAAGTTAGTTCACCATCTTTGCGAATAAGGCCACCATAGCCTAACCCTTCCGTCATGCTTTTGGCGGTTCCGCGGGAAAGACCTCCCTTACTCATAGTAAATGCCAATTGCAAATGGGTTGCCGAAGGAAGTCTATTCTTTAAATGAAGCGCCAAACAATCCGATGGCACTACATCAAAGCCGGTGCCGGGCATAATCATCAAACCCAATTCTTTCGCTTTCGCATCCAGCAAAGCCAGTGATTCAAACACCTGATACTCTCCGGTGATGTCGGTATAATGTGTTTGCGTGGCCATGCATGCATCACTCATGGTTTTAGCCGTGTGGCGAAACGGACCTCCACAATGAATGACCACCGCGGCAGGAGTCAATAATTTTTTCAATCCTTCCAGATCGTTGCTTTCTACAACCTGATAGGCAAATCCTGTTTGTTCGCTCTGCGCTTGAAGCAATGCTGCATTGCGTCCTGCCAGTACTACGTTTAAATTTTTGGCTTTGCAAAGATGAACAATCAGTTTGCCGGTATAGCCATACGAGCCGTACACTACGATTTGTGAAGAGTTTTTCATGTGTAAGTTATTAAGCGCATGGATGCGCTACTATTTTAATCGTTCTACTTCCGTCACAAAATACTTGGTGTCGCCTCGCCAGAAAAATTTTGCCAAACGCTCTTCATACTTCAAACTCACACGCTCTCCACTCAGCGAAGCTTCTTCCAACGCTTTAATCACAGCTTGTTGATCTGATTCAACTGAAAACTCAAACGACTCAGAAACCAAATTGGGTGATTTGTTTGCGCCAAAGGTTTGCAAATTGAGTTGTCCCTCATACGTTTTAAACACCCAACCTTTTTTGCTGATCTTGACCACCATGCCAGATCGGATTCCATCTGAATAGGTGCCCCAATAAGAAAAACTAAACAGGGCTATAACAGCTACTATACAGATAATGAAGATACGTTTAATCCATTTTATCATAACTGTTTTTGCGTTTTGTAACCAAGATTGAGTTTCCATAGTATCAACGTTTAGTCAAGGTAGCTCTTCTCATCAACTTTACATAGAAATAAATGGCTGTAAGAATCACCAGCAAAGAAATAAATTGAGAATTGGACAACCAATCTCCTATCACAAAACCTCGATCTAAATCACCACGCAATGTTTCGAGCACGCTTCTTCCAATTGCATACAAAATGAGATAAAGCAAAAATTGCTGCCCGTCAAACCGCTTGTACTTCTTTTGAATCAATAAGAAAATCAAAATGCTGAAGATAAATGCAGCTTCATAGAGTTGGGTCGGATGTAAAGGCACATTCAGCGGATTCGCCTGACAAGCCGTATCGGTAAATACTACTCCTAAAAAAAGATCAGTTGGTAATCCATAACAACATCCCGCACTAAAGCATCCAATACGCCCGAATCCGTGAACGATACAAGTTACAACAGCCATGATATCCAACATTCCAGCAACCGGCAGTTTGTTTTTTTTGAAATACCAAAGCATAACTGGAATCGCTGTCAAAAGTGATCCGTAAAAAACAAATCCACTTCCTGAAAATAATTTGGAAGGGTTGCTCAAATAGATCGCTGGATTTTCAAACAAAAGAAAAAACTTGCCACCCACTACTCCTGCAAAAATCAACAATACAAAAAGTGTATTCGCCTGATCGAATGACATGCCATATTGAATTTTCCCCTGACGCCACATGTACAAGCCGCCAAGTACAGCGCCTAAGGCAATGCAAAATCCGTAGGTATAAATCTTAAACGATCCTAATTCAAAAAATACAGGATGCATAGTATGGTTAGAATGATTCTGCTAACACGATATAATAATTGATTGAGCCACCGGTGCCCCCTGCTACATCAAATCGTAAATTGAGTTTGTCTTGCTTCAACACCGCCACACGCAAGCCCGTACCAATAGAAGGTTTCAAGCGATCAAGACTAAAATCACCAAAGCTGTTGGCCACTTCTCCGGCTCCTAAAAATGCAACCGCTCCTACTCTTCCTTTGATCGGAAAGCGATACTCCGCTTGCACTCCCATAAATTTAAAATCGCGGTAGCGGCCGGCCCAATAGCCGCGCATCATATTATTCCCGCCCAGTATAGCCAGATTTCGGTAGGGCACATCACCAAAATTAAATGTATTCAAACTTTGAATGGCCAACACACTGCGCTTTGTCACTTTAATAAATTTACGATAGTCAATTTCTAATGTCTGAAAGTTGTAATCGCTCCCTACCGATTTATTGAAGTTAGAAAAGCGTACGCGAAAAAGTTCTCCGCGATCGGGCACATACGCGTGATTGCGCGAATCATGATTGATGAAAAAGCTGTAACCAAAAACGGTATACGATTTCTGATCATACACACCTTTCACTTTATCCTGATCAAAATAGCCACCCGCTTTGTACTCAATGTTGAACACACGTTGGTAATCCACCCCGGCACCTAAAAACAAGTTGCCATATACCTTGCGATACAATTGCGGATTGATGTAAAACTGCGTGAATGTATAACTCTCTGAAATATTATTATCCGTGTGATTGCCGATGCCCCAAAACTTATCCGGAAACTTACTGAACGAATTTTCGAAGCGTATGATGTAGCGCTCTTTGGGCAAGAAAATGTTGGCGCCCAACGCAATCAAAATTTGATTGTTGAGGGTATACAAAAATCCGGATGGCATGGTTGAAACCCGTAGAGCCGAATCTTTTTTAGCTGTTTTAAAAATATAAGCGTTGGCTACACCGAAAACCCAATTCGTTTCTGTGGATAATGCCACCAAAGGAAAAACTAAAAACTTGTTTTTGTAAGCCGGTTTTACCGAATCTTTCTTCGTGAAAAAATTAGGCTCTTGAGCAAAGTTAGGCTCCTGGCTTTGACCAAAGCATGATGCGCTCAGTGCTGACAAAAAGATCAGCAAATAAAAAATACGAGATGCAAAACTCATGATTGCGAAGCCAATAGACGCCTAATTGAAATGGTAAAAGTAGTCTTTTTTTCGCAGGGAAGGGAGTGAAAACAAAGAAAGCCACCCGAATAGGATGGCTTTCGTCATTATGTATTTGTTACGTGTTTAATCAATGGCCTTTCTCTTTGAACTTTTTGATTTGGTTTCGCAAAGCTTCTGTAGCCATATCAGTGGCAGCTTCGAATGAGCGAGCCTGTTCTTTCGCAAACAATTGGCTTCCCGGTACTTTCACCCGAATTTCAACGGTCTTGTTTTCTACACCTTCATTGTTGATGCGCAAAAACACTTCACCATCCACTACGCGATCATAAAATGTTTCAAGTTTATCTACTTTCTTCTGAATAAAGTCAATCAATTTGGTGTCGGCATCAAAGTGGATGGAGTGAACTTGCAGTTTCATAACTCATTAAATTTAAAAGTTGAACATATAACCAGTACTAAAAAATCATGCTTTTGGATGAGCTTGCTCAAATACTTTTTTCAGTTTGTCCATCGAGTTGTGGGTGTACACCTGTGTAGCCGCTAAACTACTATGACCCAACAAATCTTTTACCGCATTTATCTCAGCGCCTTTGTTGAGCAGGTGCGTAGCATACGTGTGTCGAAGCACATGAGGACTTTTTTTCTCAACACTCGTAAACAACTTCATATATTTTTTCACCACCCGATTCACCAACATCGGGTAAAGTGGCTCACCTGTCTGAGTAACGAATAATAGCCCGTGATCGTGCTGGGTTATTTCTTTATTCCGAATACGGATGTAATTAGTGATGAGTGAAGCCAGATGTGACGTGAAAGGGATCACCCGCTCTTTGTTTCGCTTTCCCAAAACTCGCAAGGTGCGGTCGCTAATGTTTACTCTATTTTCTTTCAGATGGATTAACTCCGACAAGCGCATGCCGGTGCCATAAAACAATTCCAAAATCAACTGATCGCGCAACCCCTCATGGTCGGATGAGAATACGACATTATCCAACAGCTTGACTGTATCACTTTCGTTAATAAAGTGTGGTAATTTCTTAGGTGACTTTAACACCTTAATTTTTTGCATGGGGTCTTTTTCAATCAAACCCTGACGCATCAAAAATTTATAGTACGAGCGCAGGCAGGCAATTTTTCGATTGACCGAGGTAGCTCCCAACTTTTGCTCTACCAATTGCACAATCCATGAACGCACTAAGCCATAACTAGCTTCGGATGCTTTGGTGCCATCGTATTGCTCCGTTAAAAACTGTTCAAATTGAGTTAGATCGGTTTCGTATGAAATAACCGTTTTGGGGCTATACCTTTTTTCGAATTGGAGGTATTTTAAAAATGACTCAACCATTAACACAAGCCCAAACTACCCGCTCTGTTGAGTCGAATATAAAAAAAATCCCCCTGCCATCCGAGATAGCAAGGGGATTGTTTACAAAATGTAGATTAAATGTTAGTAATTATCCTTCGCGTACATTTTTTGAACGTACGAAGCATGGATAATTTCACTTCTTCTTTTTACAGAAGGTTTAGTGAAAGATGTTCTGGCACGCAAAGCTTTCAAAACTCCGGTCTTTTCGAACTTCTTTTTGAAACGCTTCAAAGCCTTATCGATTGATTCGTTTTCTTTTATGTTGATAATCAGCATCTCTATTTTTGTTTGGGCTGCAAATATAGCCTAACAGGCTTTAAATTCGCAAGCATTATTTTAAAATAGATCGCGAAATCACCAATTTCTGAATCTCGGAGGTTCCCTCGCCTATGGTACATAGCTTGGCATCACGGTAATACTTCTCTGCCGGAAAGTCTTTGGTATAACCATATCCGCCAAAAATCTGAACTCCCTCGTTGGCTACCTCCACAGCAATCTCTGAAGCATAGAGTTTGGCCATTGCAGACTCCTTGTTCACACTTTTGCCTCTGTTTTTAAGATCGGCTGCACGGTAAGTCAAAAGCTTGGCAGCCTCCACCTTGGTAGCCATATCGGCCAATTTGAATGAAATTCCTTGAAAATTGGCAATCGGTTGGTTGAACTGATGGCGTTCTTTTGAATATTTCAAAGCGGCTTCATAGGCACCTTCGGCAATTCCTAAACTAAGAGCGGCAATAGAAATTCGTCCGCCATCCAGCACTTTCAAAGACTGTACAAAACCTTCACCTTCTTTTCCAATCACCTGACTCTTATGAACTCGACAATCCGAAAAGATCATCTCAGCAGTTTCAGAGGCTCTCATGCCTAATTTGTTTTCCTTTTTTCCGGCAGTAAATCCGGGGGTACCCCGCTCCACAATAAAAGCGGTCATTCCATGCGAATCACCCACCGCACCCGTGCGCGCAATCACAACAGCTACATCGCCTGACTTACCATGGGTAATGAAATTTTTAGCTCCATTTAGCACATAATAATCGCCTTCTTTTATGGCCACTGTGCGCATATTTCCGGCATCTGAACCGGTGTTGGGCTCTGTAAGGCCCCAAGCGCCTAGCCATTCGCAGGTTGCTAACTTGGGTAAATATTTGCGTTTCTGTTCTTCGGATGCGTGCTGAAGAATGTGACCGGTACATAATGAATTATGTGCCGCCATCGACAAACCGATCGAGCCATCAATCTTTGCCAACTCAACAATAGCCGTTACATATTCATGATAGCCAAACCCGGAACCACCGTATTCTGTTGGAACTAATACGCCCATCAAACCAAGCTCTCCCAACTTCTTAAATAGATCCAATGGAAAATGTTGAGTTTCATCCCAGTCCATTCGGTTGGGCACCATCTCACGCTTGCCAAAATCGCGAATCATCTCGGCAATCATTTTTTGATTTTCCGATTCTGTAAAATCAATACCCACTTTCGGCTCTGTCATTACTTCCATCTTGTTTTGAATTTAAAATTAGAAAGGCAAAATTAGTCTTAGTTGCAGAATATCCAAACGACTGTTAGTTTGTTTTACAAAACAGTTATTTTAAGCGCCCATTAGCGCCAGAAAGTCCTATTTTTGCAGCCTTATTATTCAAAAGCACTTGCAATGAAAATCGCTGTAATTGGAACTGGTTATGTTGGGTTGGTTACTGGCACTTGCTTTGCCGAAACCGGCAATACCGTAACCTGCGTGGATATCGATCAGGCCAAGGTTGAAAAACTGAAAAGTGGCAAAGTGACTATCTACGAACCGGGCCTGGAGGTGATTTTTGAAAGAAATATAAAGCAAGGCAGGTTGTATTTTACTACGCAGCTGGCTGAAGGTATTAAAGACGCTAAAATTATATTTCTGGCACTTCCCACTCCGCCCGGTGAAGATGGCTCAGCCGACCTGAAATACATTCTGGGTGTAGCCGAGCAATTAGGTGGTCTTTTGAAAGACTATACGGTAATTGTAGATAAGAGCACAGTACCGGTTGGCACCGCAGAAAAAGTGAGAGCCAAAATTGCCAAGAATAGCAAGGTTGATTTCGATGTTGTATCCAATCCGGAATTTTTACGCGAAGGTGTAGCGGTGGAAGATTTTATGAAACCGGAGCGTGTCGTTATCGGAACTACATCGGCTGCCGCCCGCAAAGTGATGGAGACGCTTTATGCGCCTTTCGTGCGCCAAGGCAATCCACTGGTTTTTATGGATGAAAAATCGGCCGAGTTGACGAAGTATGCGGCCAACTCATTTTTAGCCGCCAAGATTTCATTTATGAATGAAATCGCCAATTTATGCGAATTGGTTGGAGCTGATGTGGACTCTGTGCGCAAAGGCATTGGTACTGATAGCCGCATCGGTAAGCGCTTCTTATTTCCGGGCATTGGCTACGGAGGTAGTTGCTTTCCCAAAGATGTGCAGGCATTGGAAAAATCATCGGCTGATGTGAATTACGACTTCAAAATTTTGAAGGCGGTGATGGATGTAAATGCCAAACAAAAAACCAAGCTGATTCCATCTATTCTCAATCATTTCAAAGGCGACTTGAAGGGCAAAGTAATTGCCCTGTGGGGATTATCCTTTAAACCGCACACCGATGATATTCGCGAAGCTCCTGCTTTGTATAATATTGACGCCTTGTTAGAGGCCGGAGCGCAAATTAAGGCACACGATCCGGAATCAATGGGCAATGTAAAAGGCATTTTAGGAGACAGGATTGCTTACTGCGATGATCCGTATGCGGCTGCTGAAAATGCGGATGCTATTTTTATAGCTACCGAATGGCCTGAATTCCGAACCCCTGATTTTGATCGGCTGTCGAGCATTGTGAAAAACAAAGTAATTTTTGATGGCCGCAATTTGTATGACCTTTCCTTGATGAAAGAGCTGGGATATACCTATTTTAGTATTGGGCGAGAAGTAGTTTACGGAGGATAATTGGATCTTATTTTATGAGTATGAAAAAACGAGTTTTAATTACCGGAGGCGCAGGATTCCTCGGCTCACATTTGTGCGATCGC
Organism: Cyclobacteriaceae bacterium; assembly: GCA_044228465.1. Classification (GTDB taxonomy): domain Bacteria; phylum Bacteroidota; class Bacteroidia; order Cytophagales; family Cyclobacteriaceae; genus ELB16-189. The sequence continues at coordinate 8,193 of JBGAUU010000072.1, read as the reverse complement.
TTTATCAAAGAAGGTTATCAGGTCATTGCCATGGACAACCTGATCACCGGAGATTTGCGCAACATCGAGCACTTATTCAAACACCCTGATTTCGAATTTTATCACCACGATGTATCAAAGTTTGTACACGTGCCGGGCGAGTTGCACTACATCTTGCATTTCGCTTCTCCGGCCAGCCCCATTGACTACCTGAAAATTCCGATTCAAACATTGAAAGTGGGTTCATTGGGAACTCACAATCTATTGGGATTAGCGCGGGCCAAAAAAGCACGCATTATCATTGCCTCCACTTCCGAAGTGTATGGCGATCCAACGGTGCATCCGCAAACCGAAGAATATTATGGTAATGTGAATACCGTAGGGCCTCGTGGCGTGTATGATGAAGCGAAACGCTTTCAGGAAGCCATTACCATGGCGTATCATACATTCCACGGATTGGAAACGCGCATTGTGCGAATCTTCAACACCTACGGGCCTCGCATGCGCCTGAATGACGGACGTGTGTTGCCTGCATTCATAGGCCAAGCACTGCGCGGAGAAGACCTCACTGTTTTTGGAGATGGATCTCAAACCCGTTCTTTCTGTTATGTAGATGATTTGATTGAAGGGATTTACCGCTTGCTGCTTTCTGATTATGCGCAACCGGTCAATATTGGCAACCCTCATGAAATCACCATCAAAGATTTTGCGGAAGAGATCATTAAACTTACCGGCACCAATCAAAAAGTAATTTATAATCCATTGCCAAAAGATGATCCCAAGCAACGTCAACCGGACATCCGCAAAGCGAAGGAGATTTTAGGCTGGGAGCCGAAGGTTTCTCGTGCCGAAGGATTGAAAATTACCTACGAATACTTCAAGTCGTTGCCGAAAGAAGTTTTGTATCAACGCGATCACAAAAGTTTCGACAGCTACATTCGCTAGAGAAAAGCTTTTATCGAAATAAAAAGGCTCGGAAAATTTCCGAGCCTTTTTCTTTAATCAGCAAGTCAAAGATTTTAATCTCTATCCGATCCTAAATACATCATTACATAATAAGCCAGAGTAGTTACAGCGCCTATGGCAGCCACTACATAGGTCATCGCAGCCCACTTTAAAGCATCTTGCGACATGTCATATTCAGCAGGTGTAACAATGCTTCTGGTTTTCACCCAAGCCAAAGCCCTACGGCTTGCATCGAATTCAACAGGCAATGTGATGAGTGAGAACAAAGCAAATACAGCATAACACACAATGATTATGAGTAAAGCGGTTTTCCAAGGTAAAACGCTTGAAGCAAAGAAGGCTCCAAACATCATGGCCATCATCATAAAATTTAAGACAGTGGCACTGATGTTTTGCACAGGCACCATTGCTGAACGGAATTGAAGCATGCTATAAGCGGTTGCGTGTTGCACGGCATGACCACATTCGTGGGCAGCAACTGCTGTGGCGGCTGCGTTTCTACCGTGATATACTTCTTGGCTCAAATTCACTGTTTTATCAGCAGGATTATAATGATCGGTCAACTGACCTTCTACGCACGTAACTTGCACATCGCGAATGCCATGATCGGCCAACATCAACCGAGCGATCTCCGCTCCGGTTAAATCTCTTGTCAAATGTGTTTGAGAATACTCTCTGAATTTGCTTTTCAGGCGTGAACTAACCATCCAGCCGATCAGCATAAAAAATCCACCAATTAGTAATGCACCCATAGTTATTTAATTATTTATTGTTCGTTTTATTTTTTCTACAATCCGGGTGGTAGAGTAGCCAGCAACAAAGTCGATGGTCTCAACTTTCCCTCCGTTCTTTTTAACAACTTCTGCGCCAACGATGTTTTCTGCCAAATAGTCACTTCCTTTTACTAAAACATTGGGAATCAGCTCAGAAATCAAGTTTAATGGCGTGTCTTCATTAAAAAAAACCACCAAATCCACGAATTGAAGTGCGGCCAAAACCCTTGCTCTGGAATTTTGATCTTGCAACGGGCGTTCTGGGCCTTTAAAACGACTGACAGAATCATCGGTGTTAAGGCCAATCACCATCCGATTGCCAAGTGCACGTGCCTTTTCCAGGTAATCAACATGACCAAGGTGCAGCAAATCAAAACAGCCATTGGTAAAGACCACCTTCTCGTGATTGGCCTTCCAGCTTTTGATTACTTCTTTAGCCTCAGCTACACTTTTTATTTTGTGCTCGGTTTTTTCCATTTTAATATCCAATAACTAGCTATTAACGATAGTAACCCCATCACAATCATGAGCAATGTTTGCCATCCGTGAAAGATAAATACAAAGGCTACTGCATCCGGTTGTGGTAAGTTATACAACATCACTAAGCCCAGCGGCACAAGTGTGTGATACGATCCCGCTCCTCCGGGAAGCGGTGCCGCCATCGCAATGGAGCCCAATGCAAACAACGTCAACACGGCACTAAAGCCCATATTTTCCGTTTCCGGAAATGCTTTGATCACGCAATAGCTCATCAAAAAATACAAGGTCCAAATGCCCACTGAATACATCAAAAACAAACCTTTATTCTCTAAGCGAAAAACAGCCAGCAACCCGTCTTTGAAGCCGTGAATGATTTTCAACAATTTCTCGTTTTTTCGGAGCAAATAGAGTGCTATCAATCCGGCAACTCCAACCACCGCACCTGCTATTACCCACCACGGAATTGAAAAACCTTCGCCTGAAGAAAAGTTGAGCGTATCAATAAAGGATTTTAGCCTTTTCCATTCGGCCACAAACGCGAAGCCAATCAATAGCAACAGGCAAATCACATCGACCATGCGCTCAACCACCACCGTTCCAAAAGAAACTTCCACCGGAGTTTTTTCCAATTTATACAGATTGTAGCATCTCGAAACTTCACCTCCACGAGGTACCCCTAAATTTACAAGGTATCCAATCATCAGCGATACGAAACTGTTGGTCAAACCCACCTTGTTTCCGGTTGGCGCCAACAACATGCGCCAACGCTCCGCACGCAACAGGTGACTGAGCAAGGCTATCAATGCCATTGATCCCAAGTATACCTTATTTGATTTCTCCCAGGCTTTCCACAAAAAATCAGTTTTGTTTTCGCCTTCACCCACCTGCAACCCACGCAGCGAAAGCCACAATAAAAGCACCGTGAGCAAAATCATGCCCACATATTGCAGAATAGATTTCAATTGCTTGTTCAAGCCAGTTTGTTTTCAGGATTCGGAAATACCAAAGAAGGTTTGAATGCTTTTGCGTCTTCGAGTTCCATCGAAGCGTAGGAAATAATAATCACAACATCGCCTACCTGCGCTTTGCGGGCAGCCGGGCCATTCAAGCAAATGGTGCCGCTATTTCTAGCTCCGGTAATCACATACGTTTCCAAGCGCTCGCCATTGTTAATATTGACTACTTGAACCTTTTCACCTTCAATTAACTGAGCCGCTTCCATCAATGCCTCGTCAATGGTAATGCTGCCCACGTAATGCAATTCAGCTTGCGTAATCTTTACGCGATGAATCTTCGATTTTAAAACTTCTATTCTCATTCCAACAATAAATTATCAATCAATCTTACCTCACCTACATAGCCGGCTATTAGCAAAACGGTTTGGCTAGAAACGTTTTCGGCAGGTTTTAAGTTTATCGCGTCTACCCATTCAAAATATTCCAGTCGAACTGCGGGTGCCGACTCGCACAGTTGTTTTACTTTTTCCCTTACGGGGATGATGGATTCACCCTTTTTCAAAAGATCTTTTGCGAGAAGCAGCGATTTGTAAAAAACAGTAGCTCTTTCTCTTTCTTCCGGAGCGAGCCGCTGGTTGCGCGATGACATAGCAAGTCCACTCGCTTCACGCACGATGGGCACGGGTCGCAACTCAATATCAAACATGAGCTCCTCCACCAGTTTTGTAATCACTTTCAGTTGCTGAAAATCTTTTTGCCCAAAGTAAGCGCGCGTAGGAGCTACAATGTTAAAAAGCTTTGAAACAACCAGCGCCACGCCACTAAAATGGCCTGAACGGAACTCGCCTTCCAAAATTTTATCCAAATGCCCCATGTCAAAATGAAGTTCCGAGGGAGTGGCGTACATCTCAGCGTTGGCAGGAGCAAAAACGACATCACAACCGGATGCTTCTAAAAGCGCTATATCTGAAGCTAAAGTGCGGGGATATTTTTCCAGGTCACTGGCATTATTAAACTGAGCCGGATTGACATAAATGCTACAAATAGTGAGGTCGTTTTCCTGTCGCGAAGAACGGATTAATTCCAGGTGTCCGTCATGCAAAGCCCCCATGGTCGGCACCAGCCCGATGGACCTGCCTAGTTTTTTTTGAGCAGTCAGAAAAGCCCTTATTGGCTTAATTTCGTTGAAAATCTCCATTTTCAGGCTTTTTTAAGGGGTGGCAAAGATAGGTCTTATAAGTTAAGATTAGTTGAATAAGGGGTGAATTTTGCGTACTTTTGCGGCACGGTATTTTATCTCTTTCTAAAAATCCATTAATATGTCCAAGATCCGCATCCTCTATGTAGCCAGTGAGATCAACCCTTTTTTGCAAACCACCGAGGTATCGGATTTTGTAAGAAAGTTGCCGCAAGCCATGCAGGAGAAGGGAATGGAAATCCGGATTTTGGTACCTCGCTTTGGGTTGATTAACGAGCGCAAAAACAGATTGCACGAAGTAGTTCGGTTGTCTGGAATCAACATTGCCGTGGGCGATGAAGAAAAACCTTTGATCATTAAGGTAGCTTCTATTCCGAATGCAAAATTGCAAGTTTACTTCATCGACAACGAAGATTACTTCCACCGCAAGTCGGTATTTCACGATAAGGAAAACAAATTCTTTGAAGATAATGACGAGCGTGCCATCTTCTTCTGCAAAGGCGTGATTGAAACGGTGCGTAAATTAGGCTGGTCGCCTGATATCGTTCATTGCAATGACTGGATCACCAGTTTCATTCCATTGTATTTGAAAACAACCTACAAGAAAGATCCACTCTTCAAGAATACGAAGACGGTATTCACCATTTACAACAATGCCTTCACGCACAAATTCAAAGGTGATTTGATGGGCAAAGTGCGAATGATTGACATTGAAGATAATATGTTGGGTCACTTGAAAACAGCCGATTACGAAGGTTTTATCAAATTGGGTGCTGAGTTTGCCGATGTGGTAAACATTGCAGGCGACAACAAGAAATTGGAAGGTCTGGTAAAAAAATTGGAAAAGAAGAAAATCGAGACCTATACGAAAGACGATGATCACTCAGAGTCCTTCTTCAATCTGTATACCGAATTGGTTGGGTAATCCTCAATCAATTTTGCCCTTTGTGGCGATTTTTAAACTTCCCTTATAAAATCTAAAATCACACACTATGTGCGGAATCGTTGCTTATGTTGGTCACCGAGAAGCAAGTGATATTATTATTAAAGGTTTAAAGCGGCTCGAATACCGCGGCTATGACAGTGCCGGTATCGCCTTATTGAATGGCAGCCTGAATGTGTACAAAAAGAAAGGCAAAGTAACCGAACTGGAAGCGTTTATCAACGGACAAAATTTATCGAGTACGATTGGTATGGGCCACACGCGCTGGGCTACCCACGGTGAACCCAATGATGAAAATGCACACCCGCATTATTCCGCAACCAAAAAGCTGGCCATCATTCACAATGGCATTATTGAAAACTACAGTTCGCTGAAGCAGGATTTGCTTCGCAAAGGACATCGGTTTTTAAGCGAAACTGATACGGAAGTTTTCATTCACTTTATTGAGGATATTCAAGACAAAGAAAAGTGTTCCCTGGACGAAGCCGTGCGTTTGGCTTTAACCAAAGTGGTCGGTGCTTACGCAATCGTGGTCATGTCGTTGGAGAACCCGCGCTTGTTAGTTGCTGCACGAAAAGGAAGTCCATTGGTGGTAGGTGTTGGTAAAGGAGAGTTTTTCATGGCCTCCGATGCTACTCCGATTATTGAATATACCAATGAAGTAGTTTACCTGAATGATCAGGAGATTGCGATTGTAAATGATGGAAAGTTGACCATTAAGAACACCGCCAATTTGCCATTGACTCCCTATGTTCAAACTGTTGATCTTGAATTGGAAGCCATTGAAAAAGGTGGGTTCGAACATTTCATGATGAAAGAAATTTTCGAACAGCCTCGTTCGATCAAAGATTGTATGCGCGGTCGTTTGGATTCTGACTCCGGTCGATTGATTTTGGGTGGCTTGCGCGAATATTTGAATAAGTTGGTCAATGCCGATCGTATTTTAATTGTTGCCTGCGGCACTTCGTGGCATGCAGGCTTGGTAGCTGAATATTTCTTTGAAGAGTTTTGCCGAATACCCGTAGAGGTAGAATATGCATCTGAATTCCGTTACCGGAATCCGGTGATCCGCGAAGGTGATGTGTTGATTGCGATTTCGCAATCCGGAGAAACAGCGGATACGCTGGCAGCAATTGAGTTAGCCAAATCAAAAGGTGCGATCATATTCGGAGTGTGTAATGTGGTGGGTTCATCGATTCCACGCGCCACCCATGCCGGTGCTTACACACATGCAGGCCCAGAAATTGGTGTTGCGAGTACAAAAGCATTTACCGCACAGTTGACGGTGCTCAACATGATCGCCTTGATCGTAGCCCAAAAGAAAGGCACGATTACCGAGCAGAAGTTTCATGAGCTGTTGGTAGAAATGGAAAACATTCCTGCCAAAGTAGAGAAAGCATTGAAACTGAATAAGCAAATCGAAGCGATTGCCGATGAGTTTAAAGACGCAACGAATTTCCTTTACTTAGGTCGCGGGTATAATTTCCCGGTTGCCCTGGAAGGAGCGCTGAAGTTGAAAGAAATTTCATACATCCACGCAGAAGGCTATCCTGCTGCTGAAATGAAACACGGCCCGATCGCATTGATCGATCAGGAAATGCCGGTGGTATTTATCGCTACAAAAGACAGTTCTTACGAAAAAGTAGTCTCCAATATACAAGAAGTAAAAGCCAGAAAAGGACGAGTGATTGCCGTAGTAACTGAAGGCGATAACCTGATTTCTAAAATGGCTGAGTTTGTCATTGAAGTTCCTGCTACACTCGAGCCGCTGATGCCATTGGTTTCCGTGGTGCCTTTACAACTGCTATCTTATCACATTGCCGTGATGCGCGGTTGCAACGTAGATCAGCCGAGAAACCTAGCGAAGAGTGTGACGGTGGAGTAACGCCAACTTAATTTTTCCAAACTCTATCGAGCAAAAGCAATGATGGGGCTTGATAATTGCTATTTATTGAAAGAATAATTCCCCATGAATTTAGGTATTCAGGCTACCGTGACCACTTGGTTGGCCAAAATGAAAAAATATCTATTCACTTACCGTGATGGTTTTTATGAATTGCCTTATATAGCCAACTCGCCCGAGTTGATTGTTGCCAGCTTCAGCAGCTTTATGAAGCATGACCCCAAAAGAAAAATATTTGGCACTAATAATATTTTTATCAATGGAGAAGGGCACTATGAGAAAATAGAAGAAGGGCTTTGGATTATCCTATCCAATTTTGAAGCCAAGAAAAACCTGAGTTTCAAGTTGCATTATGAGCCTGGAATTGAATCTTATTATCACTCACTCACGCTTTACATTAACAAAGACATCCGGCAAGTTAAGTTTCCAAAAGTAATTTATGATGTACCCAGCCAAGATCGATCCTGGATGTTGGTAAAGGCCGGAGCACAAGTTCTTAACTCTCATTTCAAAGGCCAGAAATCTATATTTTTTACTATTTATTTCAGCAACGACTGGATGCACCAAAATGTCGCTTCCAATGGAATCTTCAAGAATAAAATTCTTACCGACTTTTTTAACTCTGATAGAGATTCTGTATTTCTCTCCAATTTTCTGGAAGGCAAGAAGGAAACCTATTTAAAGTTGGTCAATAGCATCATCGACAAAGATGAAGAAGGTGTGAGTGATTTGCTCTTGCTCCGTAGCCGAACGCTCGAGCTTCTATCAGCATTTACGTCTGAGTTAAGCCATAGTTCGATAAAGGATAGTAACAGCAGCCTGCCCGAACGCGACAAACGCAGACTGGCTAAAGCCGAACACCTTATCAACGATGCCATCTTTAAGGAATTCCCCAGCCTTCGATCATTGGCAAGTGAATCCGGGATTTCAGAAACGAAGCTTCTAGCCGACTTTAAGAAAATGTATGGATGCACACCCTATCGGTATTACGTGGC
>JBGAUU010000071.1:0-22050 GCA_044228465.1 Cyclobacteriaceae bacterium | reverse complement strand
GTAGTGCGCATGAATTAAAAAAACATCTCTCCAACATTCCGGATAATTTTAAGCGCGTCATTCAAATTCGCACAACAGAGCAAGTCGTTGATCAGGTCAATCAATTGGTCTTTTCAAAAATTGCCAATACCGGAAAAACTTCATTATCGATGTTGTTAAAAACGGCACTGGAAGATGAACTGACCGAATGGCTGGAGTCCAATGATATCACCAATGCCTATGAGATGACGGAGGTGATGGCGGAATTTGATATTCATGCCGAAGATTTGGAACACGTAAAATCATGGCTGCGGCCGGAAGACAAACAACCTGTCATTGGCTGGATTTATCAGGTGCTCACCACCGAAAAGTTAGTGACGGAAATCGAGGAGGCCGCGAAACGCATCAACACCTTGGTGTCGTCTGTGAAAGGATACACGCACATGGATCAGGCCCCTGAAAAACAACTCACGGATATTCACGTGGGCATTCGTAATACGCTGACCATGTTGAATCATAAACTGAAAAAGAATGGAATCAAACTGATAGAAAGTTTCGATGCGCAGTTGCCGCAGGCATCGATATTTATCAGTGAAATGAATCAGGTGTGGACGAATGTAATTGATAATGCCATCGATGCGATGGAAGGGCGAACAAACAATACATTGGAAATCAAAACCGAGAAGAAAGGATCATTCATCAATGTTTCGATCATCGACAATGGACCCGGCATTCCGAAAGAAATTCAAGATAAAATATTTGATCCTTTCTTTACGACTAAATCCATCGGGAAGGGAACCGGTTTGGGCTTGGAGGTAGTTCGCCAGATCATTCACCAACACAATGGCAAAGTGTATGTGGATTCAAATCCGGGTCGAACGGAGTTTATTATTTGTTTTCCGATTTAAATGTTTAATGGATGAAAAAACCAATTATACTGGCCGTGGATGATGATCCTCAAGTGTTGCGGGCGGTGGCGCGCGATCTGAGGAATCAATATGGAAAAGAATACCGCATCATCAGCACGACTTCTGCAAACGAAGCATTAGAATCACTCACGGAGTTAAAAAACAAAAATGAAACCATAGCGCTCTTTCTCTCGGACCAGCGCATGCCCGAAATGTTGGGCGTTCAGTTTTTGCAACAGGCCAAAGAACTTTTTCCGCAAGCAAAACGAATTTTGCTGACAGCCTATTCAGATACCGAAGCGGCCATTCGCGCCATCAACGAGGTGCAGTTGGATTATTACCTCATGAAGCCGTGGGATCCACCGGAAGAAAAATTGTTTCCGGCTTTAAATGATCAATTGGAGGAATGGCAAAGCAAACACATTCCGGTTTTTCACGGCATTCGCATGGTCGGCTACCAATGGTCGCCTCGCTCGCATCAGATCAAAGATTTTCTTTCCGGTAATTTGATTCCCTACCAATGGCTGGACATTGAATCGGATGCATCGGCTTCAGAGTTAATTCAGTTGAATAAGATTGAAACCAAAGATTTGCCGGCCGTATTTTTTGAAGATGGATCGTTTCTTTTAAATCCGGACTTGGCAGCAGTGGGCGAGAAGACAGGCATGCAGTCCAAAGCATCTAAAACGATGTACGATGTTACCATCATTGGAGCAGGACCCGCCGGATTAGCCGCAGCAGTGTACGGAGGTTCGGAAGGATTGAATACCGCACTTATCGAGAAACGCGCTCCCGGTGGACAAGCCGGAACGAGTTCGCGCATTGAAAATTATTTAGGTTTCCCCAATGGATTGAGTGGTGCCGAACTTTCGCGAAGAGCCATTTCGCAAGTCACACGCTTTGGAGTTGAATTTCTTTCGCCTCAAGAAGTGGTGGACATTACCATCAAAGACAACTACAAGATTATTACCCTTCGCGATGGCAGTGTGCTCAACACCCGTAGCTTAATCATCACTACGGGCGTAGATTACCGTGCGCTGGAAGCAACCGATGTTGAAAAGTTTACCGGAGCGGGCATTTATTATGGTGCTTCCACCACCGAAGCGCAGGCTTGTCGCAATCAGGATGTGTACATCGTAGGCGGAGGCAATTCTGCCGGACAGTCGGCCATGTATTTGTCTAACTACGCAGCCCGCGTTTTTATCGTTATTCGCAAAAAAGATTTGTCGTCTACCATGTCGCAGTACCTGATTGATCAGATCAATGGCACAAGCAACATTCACCTCGTACCTGAAACAATTGTAGGTCAAGTGCTGGGCAATGAAAAGTTGGAAGAAATTTGTTTAGAAAATATAGTGACGAAGGCACGCCAACAAGCGAAAGCAGCCGCGCTCTTTATTTTCATTGGCGCCAAGCCTATTACCGATTGGATTAAGCTAGACATTATCAAAGACGACAAAGGTTTTATTGAAACGGGTCGCGATTTGTTAAAATACGAAGCGTTCAAGAAATCATGGAAGCTGCAACGCGAACCTTTTTTATTAGAGACTTGCAATCCGGGCATTTTTGCAGCAGGCGATGTGCGCGCAGGTGCAATGAACCGGGTAGCATCGGCCGTAGGAGAAGGAGCGATGGCCATCAAATTTGTACACGAATACTTAGCCGAAAACTAAAACAGTGATGAGCATGAAAAAAGAAATTTGTTCGCACTTGTTGGCTTGGAGTCAGCAAGAAATGAAAGTGCAAAAAAAACACCAATGCGATGAGTGCGTAAAGACAGGCGACACATGGGTACACTTGCGTACATGCCAAACATGTGGAGCAACACTCTGCTGCGATTCATCCGACAACCAACACGCTTCGAAACATGCGAAGGCAACGGGCCATCCGGTAGCGATCTCAGCAGAGCCGGGCGAGCAGTGGGCGTGGTGTTATGTGGATGAACAGATTGTGGGGTATTAGCAACGTTTACTTCGAACCCCGCAAGTGCTTGGGCACCCATGCTTTTTCTAAAAGTGTAAAAGCAATTTCAATCAGGATGGCAAGCACAGCAGCCGGTATCGCGCCACGTAAAATCCACGAAGTGTTGTTCAAGGCTAATCCGGTAACGATAAATTCACCCAACCCACCGGCACCAATAAATGCAGCGAGTGTTGCGGTGCCCACATTAATCACCGCAGCCGTGCGAATGCCGGTTAACAACATCGGCATAGCCAAAGGCAACTCCACCCACTTTAATTTTTGAAAGCGCGTCATCCCGATGCCATCGGCTACTTTTTTTACGAGCGGATCGACTGAGCGCAATCCGACCAGTGTGTTGCGTAAAATGGGAAGGAGTGCGTAGAGAAACAAGGCTACGATTGCGGGCAAGGTGCCAATACCAAACACCGGAATCATGATCGCCAGCAATGCAATGGATGGAATGGTTTGTAACAAGCCGGTAAAGTAAAGAATGCCATTCGCTACCCGAGGTTTCCAGTAAAGCCAAATCCCCAATGGAACAGCAAACAAAATAGCCGCTAGCAGAGCCGAGAAGGTGAGTAACAAGTGCGTGCCGGTTTTGGAAATGACATCGCTTACCACCGAAACAGGTTGACCAGACTGTGTGGTGATTTTTAATTTTGTTGATAAAAAAGCTGCGGCTACTTCCGCAAATGTTCTTTTCTGGTAGAGGACTTCCGCATTCATCGCCTGCATGGCAAGTTCATCAATCTGAACATCTAATCGGGATAGAATTTTCTTGGCTCGGTCATCCAGGTTTTTTTGATACAGTGAAGTTGCCTGGTAAGCCGGAAAAAAACGCTGATCATCTTTTAGTACTATCAAACCATATCGGCTAATCTCACCATCCGTAGAATACGCATCTGTAATGTCAATTTTATTTTCAGTCAGTGCCTGATAGGCCAGTCCGTGCTCCAGCCCAACAGCATTTTGCGGAAGCGCATACTTCTTCGCCAGATTTTCCCACCCATCTTCGCGTTTTAAAAATTCATAGCTCATCCCAATTTTTAATTCGGGATGATTTTTTAAATCAGCGATCGAAAGAATTTTATTGCGTTCGCTGAAAGCGCGTGTACAGACCAGTGCGTAGGAGTTATTAAACCCGTAGGGTGCGCCTACTTCGAGGCCGTAGCGTTCTTGCAAAGCAGCATTCATAGCTGCGTACTCCATGTTGGGCTCTTTCAAAATTTCGGCAGTCAGTGTGCCGCTGTATTCCGGGTATACATCAATCGCGCGGTTACGCAACGCTTCAAAGCATACGAGCGTTCCGCCTAAATTGTAATGTCGCTCTACGACAAACCCTTCACTTTCCAAAAGCTGGGCAATGATTTCGCTGAGAATATAGCCTTCATTAAAATGTTTGGCTCCCACATGAATCGTTTGACCGGCCATCGCATGAGCCACCAAAAGAAAACCGATGAGGAAAAACTTTTTCATGAATCGAGCGATGCGTTTATTAAATCGCGAACGGCTTGCGTGGCAGGTTCGTTAATTACGTTGGAAGCGTGGTCGAACTGCTGGACTTTCCCTCGATCAAGTACTAAAATAAAATCCGCCAGCTTTTTGGCTTCGCGCATATCGTGTGTTACCAATAACATGGTGCGTGGTGCGAGTCTTTGCAATTTCACAATCTCCTGTTGAATGTCTTGCCGTGTGATGGGATCCAGCGCACCCATCGGTTCATCCATTAGCAAGAGAGGGGGATTCAGATAAAGTGCGCGGCAAATGCCCACGCGCTGTTGCTCGCCACCGGATAATTCATTAGGATATTTTGTTTGATAGCTCGCAGGCAAGCCTACCAATTCCATCAGCTCATTTACACGAGCACCCAGTTGGCTGTTGTCGCGAACCTTGCCGGCAATAGCAATGTTTTGTGCAATGGTAAGATGGGGAAACAAGCCGGTGCCTTGCACCATATAACCCATGCGCAGTCGCAGCGATGTTGTTTGATCGTAGTTGAGCGGTTGATTAAAAACAGAGACTTGTCCTTTTGACGGACGGAGCAATCCGTTAATTAATTGAAGTAATGTCGATTTACCGCTTCCGCTTTTGCCTATGATGGCGGTGATTTTATTTTCTTGGAATCGGAGGGTGAGATTTGTCAGCACCTCTTGCCCACCATATCCGTGACTCACCTCTGTCAATTCAACCATACAGCAAGATAAATCATTTGAACACATTTCTGAATTCATAAAAATCCATACCTTGAATGCACAAATCATTTTTATGCAAAACCCATTTTCATTGGAAGGAAAAGTAGCCTTGGTTACGGGCGCTTCAAAAGGTATCGGTCAATCTATTGCCGAGTATTATGCTGCGGCCGGAGCAAAAGTAGTGGTGAGCAGCCGCAAACAAGATGCAGTAGATGTGGTGGCTGCGGAAATTAAAAGCAAAGGGTTTGAAGCAACTGCGATTGCGTGCCACATGGGCGATATGAATGATGTGCATCGATTAGCGGAAGCTACGTTAGCCAAGTACGGCACGATTGATATTTTGGTAAACAATGCAGCCTCCAATCCGGTGTTCGGCCCGGTAGTGGATACAAGCTTAGAGGCGTTTGATAAAATTATGGCGGTGAATGTGAAAGGCCCTTTTGAGTTGGCGAAAAAAATCTATCCGATACTGAAAGCAAAAAAATCCGGATCGGTGGTAAACATCAGCTCGATTGGTGGACTGCGGCCTGAGCCGGGCTTGGGAATCTACAGCATGAGTAAGGCTGCGTTGATTTCACTAACGAAAGTAATGGCTAAAGAATGGGGTGATGATAACATTCGCGCGAATGTGATTTGTCCAGGACTGATTAAAACAAAATTCAGTGAAGCCCTTTGGAGCAACGATAAAATGATGGCAATGATGATGAAAGTGTTGCCGATCAAGCGCGTGGGCACTCCTGAAGAAATTGCGGCACTCGCGTTGTATTTAGCTTCGGATTCGTCCGCCTACTGCACCGGCAGTGTATTTACAGCAGATGGCGGGTTTACGATATAAGTTTTACTCTTCGTAATAAATCACATTCAGCAACGTATTGCCAACAGCACCGAGCGTTTCCTTGCTGATAATGTTCATATTGTCTTTGGTGGCGTGATGGTAGTCGCCAAAGAAACCAATGCCCGCTTGATAATGTACAATGTCGATCATCGGAATTTTTCCAAGTTGATTCACAAACAAGTGATCATCGGTGATGCCAGCCACATTCTGCTTTACAAAATAATCGCTGTAGCCAATCTTCGCGGCCCGATCCCACACCTTTGAAACAATTTGTGGAGCAAACTGCAACGACACTTCTTCTCTGAAAAATTGCGCTCTGCGCGATCCTACCATGTCCAGCAAAATGCCGTAGTGCGCCATGTAGTTTTTCGGAAGCTTGTTCTTTGCCCAATACTGTGAGCCCAGGCACCACCACGACTGCCCCTCCGGTAAATCGCTATGTGAAGTACCCTCTTTCTCACCCCAGTCTTCGCCATCAAATAAAATAATGTCCACGCCAACAACAGGGGCTTCTTTGGCTTGATGAAATACGCGTGCCATTTCGAGCAACACACCTACACCACTGGCACCATCATTCGCGCCATCAAAGGCAGCATCTTTTTTCACCGGATCTTTATCGGCAAACGGGCGTGTATCCCAGTGAGCCGCCAACAGCACGCGCTTTTGTTTTTCCGGGTAAAAGCGTGTGATGATATTCTTTAAATGCAATTTTTGTTGATCGAAGGTGACCGCATCAAATTCTTGCACCAACACCTCGGCTCCATTCTTTTTTAGTTGTGCGATTAAATACTGCGCTGTTTTTTGATGCGCTGTGGAATTTGGAACACGCGGCCCAAAGTCTACTTGCTTTATTACAAATTCATAAGCCGAGTCGGCATTGAAAGAAGGAACGGCCACGATTCGCTCCACTACTTTTTCTTCAACCGGAGGCTTTTTCGAATTACACGCAGCGGCCACAATCACCACCACTATCAAAGCAAAATGGATGCGCATAAGAGTCATTTCTAAGATTCAAAGAACATACTATTTGCGATAAAGTAAAAATCAGTTACATTTGCATCACTTTCTTGAAAATCAACTAGAGGGGACCGAAAAGTCCCCTCTTTGTTTGTAGATAGTTATGGAATTGGCTCAAAAAATAAAGGAATTGACCGAAGCGCACCTGAATGACCCTAGTCATTTTTTGGTAGATGTACTTGTTTCAAAGTACAAGCCAACCAAAATAGTGGTGCAATTGGATGGCGATAAAGGCATCAGCATCGATAGCTGTGCGGAAGTAAGCCGCAAGTTGTCCGAAGAATTGGAAACGCTGAATCTGATTGAAGGCGCTTATAATTTAGAAGTGGGCACGCCCGGTTTGGATGTGCCGTTGAAAATGAAGCGGCAATATTATGCGAATGTTGGCCGAACATTAAAAGTGCAGGTGAAGAGCAAGCAGTACATCGAAGGCCGATTACTGGAAGTGAATGAAGAGCGCATTGTCATCGAAACCCCTTCGCGCGAGAAAAAGAAGGAATTAGTAAAAATGGAAATACTTTTTAGTGATATAGAAAAAACAATTGTAACCGTTTCTTTTAACTAGCAAGCCGTATGGATGCATCAACACTGATCGAATCGTTTGCCGATTTCGCCAAGCAAAAAAACATTGACAGACCTACTATGATCCGCATCTTAGAAGATGTGTTTCGTAATATGATCAAGAAGAAATACATCGAAGATGACAACTTCGACATCATTGTCAATGCCGATAAAGGTGACTTGGAAATCTGGCGTTTCCGCGAAATTGTGGAGGATGACTCAGAAGATATCTGGGATCACGATAAAATCAGTTTGAGTGAGGCGCGTAAAATCGAGCCTGATTTTGAAGTGGGTGAAGAAGTGGCCGAAGAAGTTCACTTGGAAGACTTTGGTCGCAGAGCAGTAACAACTGCCCGGCAAACCCTCATCCAAAAAGTGAAGGATTTAGAGAAAGACATCGTTTATCAGAAATACAAAGACATCGTAGGCGAAGTGATTACCGGAGAGGTATATCAGGTGTTGAGCCGCGAAGTATTGTTGATTGATGCCGAAGGCAATGAAATTTCGATTCCACGTGGCGAGCAAATTCCAAAAGATCGCTACCGCAAGGGAGAAACCGTAAAATCAATCGTTCATAAAGTAGACATGGTGAATGGCAGCCCGAAAATTATTCTTTCGCGCACCTCACCTGTTTTCCTAGAAAGATTATTTGAACAAGAAGTTCCCGAAGTATATGATGGCTTAATCACCATCAAAAAGGTAGTGCGCGAACCGGGCGAAAGAGCCAAAGTAGCGGTTGAGTCGTATGATGATCGTATCGATCCGGTAGGAGCTTGCGTAGGTATGAAAGGTTCACGCATCCATGCTGTAGTGCGTGAATTGCAAAACGAGAACATCGATGTAATCAATTATACTGAAAACCTGGAGTTGTACATTCAACGTGCGTTGAGTCCCGCTAAGATCGTTTCGATCAAAATTGACAAAGACAATAAGCGCGTAGCTGTGTTCTTGAAACCCGATCAGGTTTCGTTGGCCATTGGTAAAGGCGGCTTGAACATTAAGCTGGCGAGCCGTTTGGTAGAAATGGAAATCGATGTGTTCCGTGAAAACGATACACAAGTAGCCGAAGAAGATGTAGACCTCGATGAATTCAGCGATGAGATCGAAAGCTGGGTGATCGATGAATTGAAGCGCATTGGTTTAGATACAGCCAAGAGCGTTTTGAACCTGAACAAGGAAGAAATTGTGCGAAGAACTGACCTGGAAGAAGAGACAGCAGAGTCGGTATTGGCCGTGTTACGTAAAGAATTTGAATAACGGACTAGCAACAAAACACTCTTAAATCAATAAAATACCAGATATTTGGGCATGGCAGAAGAAAAATCAGTACGATTAGGGCAGGCATCTCGTAAGCTGAACGTGGGTCACAACACCATTTTGGATTTTTTAGCCAAAAAAGGTGTCAGTGTTGAGAACAACCCCAACGCAAAGCTCACTGCAGAGCAGTTTGCCATGTTGGCAAAAGAATTTGCCTCTTCTGCCTCCGAAAAGTTAGAAGCATCGCACCTTACCATTGGTATTAAGCCGGTAGAGGCTCCGGTGGCCCCCAAAGTTGAGCCGGAAGTTAGCCGCAAGAAGACCGATGAGGAAGAAAGTGTGCTGATCAAAAATCTGGGGTCCAAAGATATTGTTAAGCACAAAGAAGAGCCGAAGGTTGAAAAGGTAGAGAAAGTGGAGGTAGACAAACCGAAACTGGAAGGCATCAAAGTGCTGGGTAAAATTGACCTTGCTACCGAGCAGAAGAAAAAAGAGAAAGAAAAAGAAAAACCTGCTGCCGAACCGGTACAAGTAGTTCAACCGGAAGCACCCAAGGCTGTGAAGGTTGAAGAGAAACAACCGGAACCAGTTAAAACTCCGGAGCCGGAGAAACAACCCGAACCACAAGAAGTGATTAAAGCGAAAGCTGACAAGCTGCAAGGTTTGAAAGTGCTTTCAAAGATTGAGTTGCCGGTCGAGAAGAAAAACCAACCGGTTGCTTCATCCGATCTTAATAAAAACAATCAGCAAAAACGTCCGCGCAAGCGCTTACCCAATGCTAATGAGCAACGCCCGCAAGGCGGAGGTCAGCGCCCCCAACAGGGCGGCCAACAAAAGCCATTCACACGCACACCAAAGCCGGAACCAACGGACAAGGAAATTCAGGATCAGGTGCGCGCTACGCTGGCAAAACTCAGCGGTGGACAAAAGAAATTTACAGGAGCGAAATACCGTAAGGAAAAGCGTCAGGCAATTTCAGATGCCGAAGAGGAAAGATTACAACAAGAACAAGAATCTTCAAAGACACTGAAAGTAACCGAATTCATTTCGGCCAACGACTTAGCTTCTTTGATGAACGTATCCGTAAACGATGTTATTTCTACTTGCCTTGGTTTAGGAATGTTCGTTTCTATCAACCAACGTCTCGATGCAGAAGCCATCACCGTGATTGCAGATGAGTTTGGTTTTGACGTACAATTTGCTTCGGCCGATGAGGAAGAAGTGGTAGTAGAAGAAGATGCAGAAGAAGATTTGTTGCCACGCGCACCAATCGTTACCATCATGGGTCACGTTGACCACGGTAAAACAT
The DNA here is from genome assembly GCA_044228465.1 of Cyclobacteriaceae bacterium. Taxonomy (GTDB): domain Bacteria; phylum Bacteroidota; class Bacteroidia; order Cytophagales; family Cyclobacteriaceae; genus ELB16-189. The sequence continues at coordinate 12,030 of JBGAUU010000071.1, read as the reverse complement.
CGTTGCTCGACTACATCCGAAACACCAAAGTAACGGCATCGGAAGCCGGAGGGATTACACAGCACATTGGTGCGTATGATGTAATGACCAAGAGTGGAAATAAAATTGCGTTCCTCGATACTCCGGGTCACGAGGCCTTCACTGCCATGCGTGCACGCGGTGCCAAGTTGACGGATATTGCAGTTATCGTAATTGCCGCAGACGATAATATCATGCCGCAAACAAAAGAGGCTATTAACCATGCTCAAGTTGCAGGTGTACCTCTCGTTTTCGCTATCAATAAAATCGATAAACCAACTGCCAACCCAGAAAAGATTAAAGAAGGACTTTCTAAGATCAATATTTTGGTTGAAGACTGGGGTGGCAAATACCAGAGTCAGGGTATTTCGGCAAAGACCGGAGCAGGTATTGATGACCTCCTAGAAAAAGTATTGCTCGAAGCCGAGTTGTTGAACCTGAAAGCAAATCCTAATAAGGCTGCGGTTGGTTCGATTATCGAAGCGGAGTTGGATAAAGGCCGTGGTTACGTTACCACGTTGATGGTGCAAGCAGGTACCTTACATGTTGGTGACATTATGGTGGCCGGTTCTAATTATGGTCGTGTAAAAGCCATGTTTGACGACACCGGAAAGAAAGTGAAGGAGGCAGGTCCTTCCACACCGGTGCAGGTGCTTGGTCTGGATGGAGCACCACAAGCAGGTGAGAAATTCCAGGTGATGGAAACCGACCGCGAAGCCCGTGAAGTAGCCAATAAGAGAAGTCAGATTTTGCGTGAGCAAAGCATCCGCACGAAGAAACATATTACTCTGGATGAAATCGGCAGACGTTTGGCGATTGGTTCGTTCAAGCAATTGAATGTGATTATCAAAGGTGACGTGGACGGTTCAATCGAAGCGTTGTCCGATTCATTGTTGAAACTATCTACACCAAAAGTTGCAGTAAGCATTATTCACAAGGCAGTAGGTCAGATTTCCGAATCCGATGTGTTGCTGGCATCTGCTTCCGATGCGATCATCCTCGGCTTCCAGGTGCGTCCTTCGGCTTCGGCCCGCAGATTGGCCGAGAACGAAGAAATCGAAATTCGCTTGTACTCGATCATCTACGATGCGATCAATGAGATCAAGGCTGCGATGGAGGGTATGCTCGAGAAAGAGTTTGAAGAGGTAATTGTTGGTAATGCCGAAGTTCGCGATGTGTTCAAGATCACGAAAGTGGGAACCGTTGCCGGATGTATGGTGACCGATGGATATGTGAAACGCAACAACCCGATTCGTTTGATCCGCGATGGTATTGTAATTTACTCCGGAGAAATGACTGCTTTGAAGCGATTCAAAGACGATGCAGCAGAGGTACGTTCAGGTTTCGATTGCGGTATCAGCATCAAAAACTTCAATGATATTAACGTAGGCGATGTAATTGAAAGCTACGAGAAACGCGAAGTGAAGCGAGCATAATTACAGCCCTTAACCTTTTACAGAAAAGCCCGGTCAACAGTTGATCGGGCTTTCTGTTTGATGTAAAATGGTTTTGCCACGAAGGCACTAAGGCCACTAAGGTTCTTGGAGGTTTAGTGTCTTAGTGGCCACCAATAAAAAAGCCCAATCAGAAAGATCGGGCTTTTAAGTTTTCGAAAAGAAAAATTCTAATATCCTTTCTCCTTCAGTTTATCAACAATTCGGGTGGCTACGGCCTGACCCCAAACCTGGCCTGCTTTCATCGACTCAGACATGATGCCAGGTGTGCTCTCGGCTAATTTTTTACCTGCCGGTGAATTGTAGAAGGCGATGATTTCATTCAAATTTGCCTCTGTCAGGTACTTTTTGTAAACAGGAGTCAGCATGGTAACCAGCTCATCAATTGAGGTGCCGGAAAGCTCAGTTTCCATTTCTTTCCAAAACTCATCAGGCACTCCGGTCTTCATATTCTTGAAGTTGCCCATAATACTTTTGATTGCCACACTGAAAGATTGCATCGAACCGCTCACTTCTATATACTTTTTAAGTGTTTTAGAGTATGAGTCGGTTTGCGCGTAAGTGGCACTCCATAGGAGAGAAACAATACAAAGCAGAAGGATTTTTTTCATCTTTTAAAATTTAACCTCAGGAGCCTTATCAGCACCCTCAGCAGCTTTGAAAAATCCTTTTTCAGTAAAGCCACCGATCTTAGCGATCAAGTTGCCTGGAAAGCCTACAATTGCAGTGTTGTAATCTTGTACCGCTTCATTGAAACGCTTGCGTGACACAGAAATTCGGTTTTCAGTTCCTTCCAGTTGAGCTTGTAGGTCGAGAAAGTTTTGGTTGGCTTTCAATTCAGGATAATTTTCAGATACCACTAATAATCTTCCAATCGCGGAACTCAAGCCGGTTTGAGCCTGTTGGAATTGCTCCAATTTCTCAGGTGTTAAGTTAGAAGGATCGATTTTCATTTGTGTAGCGCTGGCACGTGCTTCGATCACTTTAGTCAGTGTCTCTTGTTCGAAGTTAGCATAACCTTTTACAGTGTTTACCAAATTCGGAATGAGATCTGATCTTCTTTGGTAATCAGATTCTACGTCACCCCATGATTTTTTCACCACCTGATCTTTGCCGGCAATGCCGTTGTATTTGCTGATGCCCCAAAGCACTAATGCACCCACAATGATCCAGGGAATAAATTTTTTGAAACTTTCCATTTCTTTAATTGAGTTTTGTTTGCACGAAGGTAAATATTTTTAAGCAAACGCCCGGCTACGGTTGTAGTCGGGCGTATGGGTTCATGAAGCGAATGATTTAATAAACCATGCTCTTCTCCATCAAAAACTCGGCAATTTGCACGGCATTGGTGGCAGCACCTTTGCGTAAGTTGTCAGATACAATCCACATGTTGAGTGTATTGGGCTGCGACTCATCTCTGCGCAAGCGGCCTACAAATACCTCATCTTTTCCATGCGAATTTATAGGCATGGGGTACACATTGTTTTTCACATCGTCCTGAACGATTACGCCCGGAGTTGCTTCAAGTAGTGCGCGAACTTCCTTCAAATCGTAGTCATTGTAGAATTCTACGTTTACCGCTTCAGAGTGACCGCCAATCGTTGGGATACGCACCGTTGTGCTGGTAACGCCAATGGTTTGATCGTTTAAAATTTTACGCGTTTCATTAACCATCTTCATCTCCTCTTTGGTGTAACCGTTATCGAGGAACGAATCGATGTGCGGCAGTGCGTTCATATCAATTTTGTGCGGATATACCTTAATGCCGTTGGTAACTCCCTGACGCTCTTCCATCATTTGCTGCACTGCATCTTTGCCGGTGCCGGTTACCGATTGATAAGTAGAAACCACGATACGCTTGATTTTATATTTGGCGTGAAGCGGTGCCAATGCCATCACCATTTGAATGGTAGAGCAATTGGGGTTGGCAATAATTTTGTCTTCCGCTTGCAATGCGTTGCCATTGATTTCCGGCACTACCAACTTTTTGGTTGGATCCATGCGCCAAGCCGATGAGTTATCGATCACGATGGTTCCTTTCTCGGCAAATTTCGGTGCCCACTCCAGTGAGGTATTTCCTCCGGCTGAGAAAATAGCAATGTCAGCGGCAAGTTCTACAGCTGCTTCCATACCGATGATTGTATATTCCTTACCCTTAAACTTTATCTTTTGTCCTACCGATTTGGCGGAAGCCACCAAATACAATTCATCAAATTCAACATGGCGCTCTTCGAGCACTTTCAAGATCTCCTGGCCCACTAATCCGGTGGCCCCAACAACTGCGATTTTCATTTTTTGTTTTCGTTTAAAAATTTGAATCGACAAAAATACTATTTTTATAAGACCATGAGGCGCATTATCACGTTTGGTATTATACTTTTTTCCGCATTCGTTTGTAGAGGACAATTCGTAGACGATTTTTCGGACAATGATTTCACCACGAACCCAGTGTGGACACCTGACCAACCTACCAACTGGTTGGTAGTCGGTGGGCAGCTTCGATCGAATTCAGCTACGGCCAACTCAAGTTTTACCATAAGCACACCATCGTCATTAGCAGTCAGTACTCAATGGGAATTCTATGTTAACCTGCAATTCAATACCTCGGGTGTGAATTATGTAGATGTTTATCTCGTTTCTTCCAACGCATCACTCGCCTCGGCTAATGGTTATTTTGTTCGGATTGGAGGCACCACCGATGAAGTGAGCCTTTATAAATGCACTGGCGGTGTTGCCAGCTTAATGATTAATGGAATAGATGGCATTACAAATGCATCCAACACAAAATTGAAAATCAAAGTTACTCGTGATGCTTTGGATTTTTGGAGACTGGAGCGTGACCTGACCGGAATCGGTAATGCATTTGTCACCGAAGGTGTGCCGGTGCAAGACAATACTTTTGGAAGCAGTGCATTTTTTGGAATCCGTATTGCGCAATCAACCGCCAGTTTTTTCAACAAGCACTTTTTTGATGATTTTGTAGTTGGCCCGCTGCAAGTAGATAAAGCACCGCCCAAGTTGCTTAGCGCGAATGCAATTTCATTCACCCAACTCGATCTGATTTTTGATGAAGCTTTAGAAATTTCATCTGCGGAAGCAGTTACAAACTACTCGGTTGACCAAAATGTAGGTCAACCAATCGGTGCCCAGTTGCAACCTGATCAAAAGTCGGTGCGGTTAACTTTTGCCAAAAACTTTCCCAATGGCATTCCCAGCCAATTGACAGTAGCAGGTGTGAAAGATTTATTGGGCAATGCCTTGACTAGTCAGGTGCAAACTTTTCTTTATTTTCAGGCGGTTCCAACACTACCAAAAGACATCCGCATCACCGAAATTTTTGCCGATCCCAATCCGCAAATTGGATTGCCGGATGCGGAGTACATAGAAATTTTTAATCGCAGTGCTAACCCCATCGACCTTGCAGGATGGAAGTTTTCGGATGGAAGTTCGACTGCGACATTTCCAACACAAATCATTTTGCCGAACGAGTACTGGATCATTACTTCGGCATCTTCTGTCAGCAAATTTTCAGGTTATGGAAAAACTATTGGGCTTTCCAATTTCCCAACGTTGAACAATGAGGGCGATGCGTTGACATTAACCAAAGACGTCACCATCGATTCCGTGCATTATCAATCTTTTTGGTATCGAGATGAAGATAAACAAAGCGGAGGTTGGTCGTTGGAATTGATCGACCCGGAAAACACGTGCGGGGAAGCAAACAATTGGGCAGCTTCGGAAGATCCAAAAGGAGGAACACCCGGTAAACAAAATGCAGTGTTCGCCAACAATCCTGATCTCACCGGCCCACGATTGTTATCGGTCGTAGCGACACCGACTAGTTTACAATTATGGTTTGATGAAAAACTGGAAAAGCCGCTGGGCACTATCGAATTCGAGATCGATACGCCCATCGCGATTTCAACATTTGCGTTTGCAAATAGCGAACTTACATCCATACATGTGGAACTGACACAGTCGCTGAGTAAGAATACCCTTTATAGCATTCAAGTAAAGCAACTGCGCGATTGTGCCGGCAACTTCATTCAACCGGCTTTCGCGAAAGCGACTTTTGCTTTGCCGGAGCCTGCCGATAGCCTGGACTTGGTAATCAACGAGATTTTATTCAATCCACGCACGGGCGGAGTGGACTTTGTGGAGGTATTCAATCGTTCTGCCAAATTCATTAATCTCAAAAGTTTTTCAATTGCCAACTACCCGGATGGTGTGATTCAAAATTCAAAAACCATTACTGCGGATTTGTTAATGGCTCCGCATTCATTTCTGGCCTTTACCACTGATACGAGTGTGTTGAAAACGCAGTACCCGAAAGGAGTTCAGAAAAATTTTTACCCACTAAGTTTGCCAGCATTCAATGATGATCTGGGCACTGTAGCGCTGGTGAGTAATATTGGGAAGGTAATTGATGCCATAAACTATGACGAGGCTTGGCACATTGCTTTGCTAAAAGACGTTGAGGGTGTTTCACTGGAGCGCATTTCGGCAGACCAAAGTTCATTGGAACCATCGAATTGGCGATCAGCCAGTTCTATGGCTGGGTTCGCAACACCCGGTTATGTTAATTCAAATTCCCGTCCAGAAGTGGTAGTTGCCACTGACGCCATCCAAGTTGAGCCAGAAATTTTTTCCCCGAATCGGCCCGGGCAGGATTTCTCCAAGATCAATTATCGATTTACCAAACCCGGTTTTGCGGCTTCGGTAAAGATTTTGGATCAGCAGGGTAGATTGGTGAAGGAATTGGCCAATAATGAGACGCTGGGTTATGAGGGCTTTTTTCGCTGGGATGGCGATCAGGATAACGGTAATAAGGCTCGTTTGGGCTATTATGTGGTTTGGATAGAGCTTTTTGACACCGAGGGAACAGTAAAAACCTTTCGCGAACGCATTATTTTGGCCGATGGGCTATAATTTTTTGTTGGGGGAATTAATCCCAATAGATTTTTTGTTTCACACCCGACCCCGTATTTTTGCGCATCTTTTTTAACACCCTGAAAAGACTTTCTTATGGCTAAAACAACCAAGAAAAAAGCAGCAAAGCCTGCTAAAAAGACTCCAGCGAAAGCGAAGTCTGCCTCAAAATCTAAAACAGCGCCAAAAGCCAAAGCAAAGGCACCTGCCAAGAAAGCATCACCTGCTAAAAAAGCAGCGCCAGCCAAAAAGGTAGCAAAGAAGGTTGTGGCCAAAGTAGCACCAAAGCCTGCCCCTAAAAAGGAGGTTGTAAAGGCAAAGAAGGAAGCTCCTAAGAAAGAAAAAGCACCTGCGGTAAAATCTCAGGAAGTAGAAAAGAAAGTAGCAAACGAAGAAGTACGAGCGCATAAGCCTGCGGCAGCGCCATTAAAATTATCACCCTCACAACTAAACATTTTTCCTATCATTAATCAACGACCAATCGCACACCCTCAAGCTAAGAATCCAAACACCAACGAAGACAAGACTCGTTACAGCGATGAGGAACTAAAAGAATTTGAAGTGATGATCAACGCCAAGTTGGATAAGGCGAAAGAAGAATTTAAAATTCTGAAAGACACACTTACTCGAACCAATGATGCCGGCACCGACAGCACTTCCGGTGGAAACACCAAAGTGTTGGAAGACGGAGCGGAAACAGCTGAAAAGGAAAACCTGAGCCAGTTAGCCGCGCGTCAATTGAAATATATCACTAACCTGGAGAATGCATTGATTCGTATCAAGAACAGAACCTATGGTATCTGCTCAGTAACGGGCAAGCTGATTTCAAAAGAACGATTGATTGCTGTGCCACACACTACGCAATCCATCGAGGCGAAGATGATGAAACAGGATTAAACGCATACTGATTTCGGATTTTTGATTTTCAATGGTTGTGGGCACTAGTTGCCTGAAACATAGCATGAAATCATCAATCTAAAATCAAAAAATCTCAATTAGATAAATGGACTTTCTACAAAACCACATTGAGGCATTAATTTTTTGCTCACCCACAGCAACTAAAATTGCAGATTTGAAGGCGTGCCTTTCAGAAATGTTTAATGCCGATGTGCCTGAGGCTGATATTGAAGGTGCCATTACCAAACTGGAAGAGAAATTCAAAAGCGATGATTTCTCATTTCAACTCTATAAGGCGGCCGGTGGGTATCAGTTTTTGACCAAGCCCGCCTACCAAGCGAGTATCGGCATTATGCTGAAGCAGCAATCCAAAAAAAGATTGTCTACATCGGCCATGGAAACGCTTTCCATCATCGCCTACAAGCAGCCCATTTCTAAGACAGAGGTAGAAAACATTCGTGGTGTTAACTGCGACTATGCTATTCAAAAACTCCTAGATAAAGGCCTTATTGAAATTCAAGGTAAAGCCGAAACAATTGGCCGCCCTATTTTGTATGGCACCAGCATGAAATTCATGGAGTATTTCGGCATTAATGACATCACTGAACTACCTACACCGAAAGATTTCACCAACGAGGTAAACACTATTGGCGAAACACCTGAAAATTAATCACAAACTTGGCGGATGGTACGCCCATTAGCCAATGCACTCACACTTCCGTAACTTGCGCTTTCAGCCGATCAATATCAGGCTGTCCTTATATTAACTTTTGAATCAACCCACCTATGGCCCGACCTAGATCAACCGGTAAGAGCAGCTCGTTTGGCAAACAAACCGATGCCGAAAAATCCTTTCGCAGTCGCAAGAAAGATGAAAAGCGTTTTGACTCGGAGCGCCCTAAAAAATCGTACTCCTCTCGCGGTGATGATCGCCCGCGTGGCGAAGGCAGGTCATCGCGCTATGGTAGTGCCGATGGAGAAAGAAAATCATACGGACGAAGAGATGATTCTTCTTCGGAAAGATCGAAGCGCTATTCAAAGCCATTTGAAAAACGAGGCGAAGGAAGCGATCGCCCTTACTCAAGACCCAGTTCAAAACCATTTGGTGAAAAACGTTCATTCAACAGTGATTCTGATAGACCGAAACGTTTCACCAAAGGATCGTTTGATAAGAGAAGCGATAAACCGTTTGGTGAACGCAAAGAACGATTCTCTTCAGACAAACCTCGCTTTTCAAAAGAGGGCGATGACAAGAGACCTCGCAGAGACTCTCGTCCATTTGGTGCGGACAAACCGTTTGGTGAACGCAAAGAACGATTCTCTTCAGACAAACCTCGCTTCTCAAAAGAGGGCGATGACAAACGACCACGCAGAGATTCCCGCTCGTTTGATAGCGACAAACCTCGTTCATTCTCAAAGCCATTCGCTAAAAGAGATGACGAAAAACCATTTCGCAAAAACTTTAGTGGCCCGCGCGATGGAGACGATGCAAAGCCTGCTCGCAGAAGCAGTCGCGCGTTTGACGAAAGTGAAGAACGTCCGAAAAAATTCTCGCGTGCCGATGTAGTGAAAAAAGGAGTTAAGCCTGAGGGCAAAAAACCTTTTGCTGATTCAAAGTTTGCTTCGGACTCAGCTCCTCAGCGACCTGAATACAAAGAGAAGGTAGTGGAAGAAGGTGCCACCATTCGCTTGAATAAATTCATGGCCAACAGTGGCGTGGGTAGCCGGAGAGAAGCGGACGAATACATTAAGATGGGATTAGTGACGGTAAATGGAGTGACCATTACCGAAATGGGCCATAAAGTAAAAATGACAGACGATGTGCGCTATGAAGGCAGGCGCCTGAAAGCGGAGAAGCCGGTTTACATTTTATTGAATAAGCCCAAAGGATTTATTACTACTACAGATGATCCGCAAGAGCGAAACACAGTGATGAATTTAGTGGCGAATGCCGGCAAAGAAAGAATTTATCCGGTAGGAAGATTGGACAGAAACACCACAGGCTTATTGTTGCTTACCAATGATGGCGATTTGGCAGATAAGTTGACGCATCCATCGTACAAAGCAAAAAAGATTTACAAGGCAACTTTGGATAAACCAATTACGAAAGCAGATTTTGTAAAAATACAGGAAGGTGTTTATTTGGAAGAGGGCAGAGCCATTGTAGATGATTTGGCGATGGTAGACGAGATGACTGTGGGGATTGAACTGCACATTGGTTGGAATCGAATTGTACGTAGAATTTTTGAGTCGCTTGGATATGAAGTAGTGAAACTGGATCGGGTGGTATATGCCGGTTTGGATAAAAAAGATTTAGGCCGTGGCCAATGGCGTTTTTTAAAACCTGAGGAGGTGGTAAAATTGAAGCATTTCAACTAGGCAAACGCAAATTATCCTTTCACAAAATACCCCGGCATTGTCGGGGTATTTTTTTACATTCAATAATATTTTATAAAAATGAGATGCGCATTATGGAATTGCAGCGTTTTTGCATCTTATGTCGGTGACTATTGATCATTTTTAAATTAAGTAGGTAATCCATGCGATTTATGAAAAATCATTTTCTCGTTATTCTAATCATCACATTCGCACAACTTAGTTGTGCACAAACAAAACCCACATCAATGCCCCACAATTACGAACAGGCCTGGAAGGAGGTCTCTGATTTTGAAAGTAAAGGTTTGCCCGAATCCGCACTAAAAGCAGTGAATGCGATTTATGAGCAAGCAAAAAAAGAACAGAACGCATCTCAATTGGTAAAAGCGGTGGTTCATCAACTCAAGTTCACCGACTATAAAGAAGAAAATTCGTTCGTAAAAAACCTGATTAAGCTGCGCGAAGAGGCAAACTCGGCCACTTTTCCAACCAAGCCCTTGTTGCATTCCATGTTAGCCGAAATGTATTGGCAGTATTATCAAAACAACCGCTACCGATTTAATGAACGAAGTGAAGTAGCGAATGTGAAGCAAGATGATATTGAAACATGGAGCCTGAATAAAATTGTTGAGGAGACCTTTCAGCAATACCAACTGTCGCTACAGCAGGCCAACAAAAGTAAGGAGACGCCCATTACATTGTATGAAGAGGTGCTTCAGTATGGAAACGCGAAAGGAAGAAGCTACCGCGCCACACTTTTTGATTTTTTAGCACACCGCGCATTGAGTTTTGCTTCCGGAGAAGAAGCAGCCATCACGCAACCGGCCTATGCCTTTGTTTTGGATAAGGAAGATTATTTTTCAGAAGCGGCTCAATTTTCAAAGCAGCTGATTTCTTCAAAGGATACGTATTCACTCAAGCTTTACGCGATGCAGCTGTTTCAGGAATTAACAGCTTTTCATCTGACTGATAAAGACCCGGAGGCATTAGTCGATTTGGAAATACAACGCATTTCATTCGTGTATGCTAACCATGTGCTGCCTACTAAAAAAGAATTGTATCGAAAGGCATTGGAGAAGTTAGAACAGAAATATATTCTTCTTCCTATCTCTACGCGAGTAACTTATCTCCTCGCACAAACCTATTTTGAAGAAGCATCATTATTCAAACCCCTACAATCCGACAACCACAAGTGGGATTTCAAGAAAGCGTTTGACATAGCCGAATCTGCTAAGAAGCGATTCAAAGATTCAGATGGAGCTATTCAGTGCGAAAACCTTCAGCAAAGTATTCTCACGAAAACGATCAGCGCGGTCATCGAAGATACTAATATTCCAAATGAGCCATTTCGCAGTTTGGTGCGCTATAAAAATATAACCGATCTCCACTATCGTATCATTAAAATTACCCGTGAAGAAGTGCAGGCACAGCGAAGGAAGTGGGAGAGAAAATACGATGTTGATCGGGAACAAAAATTTCTAGAATACTTTTTACCAAAAGCTCCCATCAAGTCGGGCAAGTTTGTATTGCCGGACGATAAGGATTTTCAGCAGCACAGTTTAGAAGTAAAACTCGATGCACTGCCCGTGGGCGAATACATGGTGCTCTACAGTCATCAGCCGAATTTTGCCATTGGTAAAAATGGACTAGCCTACGCGTTTACCACTGTCTCCAACATTAGTTATATCCATCGCTCCGTAAAAGATGGCAGCACCGAACTGTATGTGTTGCATCGCAAAAGCGGTGAGCCGTTGGCCGGAGTATTGACAGAAGTGTTTGCAAGCAAATACAACTCACGAAGAAACGAGTACGAGCCTATGAAAATTGGTAGCTACACATCCGATGCCAAAGGATATGTTCGCGTGCCCTATCAAACAAAAGATGATAACCGAAGTTTCTCTTTCAATTTTAGTTTACGAACCGATCGGATCAGCACGAACCCCATTGACCGCGGGTCTTATTACAATGGAGGCATTTACCAGTATCGTGAAGTAAAACGTGAAAAATTTGTAAAAACCTTTTTCTTCTTGGATCGTGCTATCTACCGTCCGGGACAAACTATTTATTTTAAAGGACTGGTCGTCAATACGGACGACAAAACTTCAGAACTTGGAAGGAAATCAATTCACACCATTGTGCTTTATGATGTGAATCATCAAGAGCGTGGCAAAGTGGAAGTGACGACAAACGAGTTTGGAACATTTAGCGGCACTTTTGTTGCGCCTTCATCAGGACTTACCGGACAAATGAGTTTGCAGGATACTGCCGGAACAGGAAGTGTTTATTTTTCGGTGGAGGAATACAAGCGCCCGAAATTTGAAGTGGCGTTTGAGCCAATGAAAGGTTCTTATCGTTT
>JBGAUU010000070.1:0-22410 GCA_044228465.1 Cyclobacteriaceae bacterium | reverse complement strand
GTTTCAGGTACGAGGTGAATGTTGCTTGTGCCATTGATCTGATCAATCAGGTACTGCGACATGGTAGACGACAAATCTTTTTTGCGAATAACGATAAAAACGCGGGCTGCGTAGTTAGACAAATACATGGCCGACTGTCCAGCGGAATTGCCTCCGCCTACAATGTACACATCCTGATTGCGACACGCCTGCGCTTCTGTGGTGGAAGCACCATAATAAATGCCCGCTCCGGTAAATTTCTCAACATCGGTTGCTTCCAGTGCACGGTAATCTACGCCCGTGGTGATGATCACGCTGCGTGTGTTGAGCACACTGCCATCGCGAAGGGTAATGATTTTGTAGTTGTCTTTGATGGTAATATCCACCACTTCTTGAGGAGAAAGAAATTCAACTCCAAAGCGTGTGACTTGCGAAATGGCTCTGCGCGAAAGTTCGGCTCCACTCAATCCATTGGGGAAACCCAAATAATTTTCAATGCGCGAACTCGTTCCGGCTTGTCCACCGGGAGCACGTTTCTCGATGAGTGCGGTATTCAATCCTTCTGAACCTCCGTACACTGCTGCGGCTAATCCGGCAGGTCCTGCTCCAATGATGGTAACATCGTACATCGTTTTCGATGCTTTGGACTGCATGCCTGTCTTCTCGCCCACTGCTGCTAAATCCGGATTTAAAAGAAACGAACCGTCTTCAAAAAATACGGCCGGCAAATCTTTGGTTTCAATTTGGTTCAGTTGAATTAATTCTGAAGCCGATGCCTCCGATTCAATGTCCAGCCATTGGTATGGAATCAGATTGCCGGAAAGAAAATCTTTAATCTGATGCGAGCGAGGCGACCATTGGTAGCCGACCATGCGAATACCGTGAAAAACGGGAATGTGTTTGCTTTGCCATTCCTCCAATTGGTCATTCAAAGCCGGAAACAATTTCTCTTCCGGTGGATCCCACGGCTTCATCAGGTAATAATCCAATTGCACCTCGTTGATGGCGCGAATGGCGGCTTCGGTATCTGAATAGGCTGTCAGCAAAATGCGTTTTGCTTGCGGAAAAAGTTCTTTGGCCTGTTGCAAAAATTGTACACCCAACATTTCGGGCATGCGCTGATCCGACAGAAAGAGCGCTATGGTTTCATTTTTATTCTTCAGTTCTGTGAGTGATGCTAATGCTTCGTTCGCAGAAGTCGTGCTGATGATGCGGTATTCTTTTCCATATTGATTCCGCAGATCGCGCGCCACCGCCCGCAACACTTGGGGATCATCATCCACGGCCAGTATAATTGGTTTTTTCATCTAGTCTAATCAATGTTTAAATCGGAAAACAAATAATAAACTCTGTTCGACCCGGATTTGAATCCACATACACTTTGCCATTGTGTTGGTGAATGATCTGGCGAACTACCTCCAAGCCCAAACCGGTTCCCTTCCCTATGGATTTAGTCGTAAAGAAAGGATCAAATATTTTGTCTTGTATTTCTTTCGGAATGCCTGGACCATTGTCGATGATGGAAACATTGATGAACGATCCTTTCTTCTCGGTTTTGATTTCCAATGTATTGTTCGTGCGACCTTCCATGGCATCAATGGCATTGTCAATTACATTCGTCCACACCTGATTCATTTCGCTGATAAATATCGATGCTTCCGGCAATTGCGCATCGAAACTTTCAATAAGTTTGATTCCATTCTTTTTCAGTTTATGATTCAACATGGTTAGCGTATTGCGAATGCCCACATGAATATCAGTGAGTTGTTTTTCGGGGGCCTGATCCATGTGCGTGTATCCTTTCACAGACGACACCAATGTGTTAATACGTTTCGCGGCCTCCTCGATTTCCGTCACTAATTTTTCGGTGGTGAGCACTTGATATATCCAGCCAATGACAGGTTGCTTGTCTTCCGGCCGCAGCCATGATTTTACGTTTTCCAAATCTTCGGCATGAATATCAAATTCTGCCATTACCTCCGTCATTTCATAGGCATTGGAAATTTCATTGGACTCCAGCCATTCGGTCAGTTCATCTTCCAGTGCTGTTTTTGCCAACATGGATAATGCAGTTTTTCCGGTATTGGCAATTTTTGAAAAGACCAATTGATTGACCTGATCAACGACTTGCTCTGTTGTGCGAATTTGAATGACGCGCTTAAAATTATCCGGAATGTTGGAGAGATGTTTTTTTAATTCATGCGCACTACGCACCACCGCTGCTGATGGATTGTTGAGCTCATGCGCCAGTCCGGCAGAGAGCTTGCCGAGTGCCATCATTTTGTCGTTTTGTTGTTGCATGCGCGTGTTGTCGCGCACCCGATCGGTCATTACGTGCACGAGTGCTTCCACCAATTCATGATGGTTTCGGATCATCTCCGGAAAAAAATCCTGATGCAGCGAAAACACGATCGTTTCACCTGTCACAATTCCCGTTCCGGTGGCACCTTTCATCCGTGAAAACGGAAGCTTACCGGTAATCTCTCCGGCTTCAATAGTGCCCATGTTTCTAAGATTGCCTGCTTGCTCGATATACAAGGTGACTTCACCTTTTAGAATGATGCGCAATTCGCTGATGGCATCGCCCTTGACAAAAACCTTCTGACCATCCGCAAATGAATCGATTCGACCCTTTTCAGCCATCCATTGAATTTGGGGCAGTGGAACGGGTTGCAATTCGGGCACTCGTTGAAGCTGTTGCAGTAAATCTTCCATGAAGAAAATATAGAGGTTTTTATGACAAACACACTCCGATCTACGGAAGTTGCTGGAACAAATCATTTTTTATTTAGATACCGATCGGTATCTTTGTGGCATGCGTAACCCAACCGAAACAAAAGGAGCTATTCTTCACCATGCCGGAGGCTTGTTTAATGTACAAGGCTATCGAGCTACCTCCATCAGTCACATTACAGATGCCACCTGATTTACCAAAGGGGCTATTTACAGGCATTTCAAAAGCAAGGAGAAGCTGGAAGAGCTAACATTGGTTCACCTGACGGAGGTGATGTTTGAGAAGATGCGCGCAGAGATTAAACAAAAAGCGAATGCTGTCGACAAGCTGAAAGCGATCATTCATTTTTTTGAATCGTACGTGACCAAGCCACCGATCAAAGGAGGTTGCCCGTTGTTGAATGTGGCCATTGAGGCCGATGATCAAAGTCCGCACTTACGTAAAAAAGCCAATTTGATTTTAGATGTACTGAAGCAATCCATCGTCACTTTGTTGACCAACGGCCAAAAGTTTGGTCAGATCAAAAAAGAAATCGACCAAGACTATTTTGCTACGGTAATGATCGCTAGTCTGGAAGGTGCGATTATGATGAGCAAACTCTCTAAATCCAACCGCGACATTCAAATCGTGATCACCCATCTGGAGAAAATGATCGATGAGGTTGCGGAAAAAAATTAACTGTTGATTAAATTTTTATGAACAAAATATTCGTTCGTTCGATTGGTTTGTATTTGAATACGCTTGCCATTGTTGCGCCCAAGATAGCAGGCAAAAAAGGTTTTGAACTTTTCTGCTGGCCTCGCAGAATTAAAATGAAGCCGCATCAATTAGAGTTTCTACAAAAAGCCGATGAGCAGTTTACTATTCTTTATGCCGACAAAAAAGTACAAGGCTACCGCTGGGGGAATGGAGAAAAGAAAGTATTGCTACTGCATGGCTGGCAAAGCCACAGCTACTGGTGGCGCTATGTGATCAACCGATTGCCCAAGGAAGAGTTTACCGTTTACTCGCTCGATGCTCCCGGCCACGGTTTGTCGGAAGGAGATTTTCTCAATCTGCCACACTACAGTGGGTTGATTGAACAGTTTATGGCCAAGCATCCGTCATTGCACGCCATCCTCACTCATTCGTTTGGCGGCTTTGCGGCTGTGTATACGTTTCATCGCATTCCCAATTTGCCAATTAGCAAGTTAGTAATCATGGCTGCTCCGGGTGAAGTAGGATATTTCTTTAATTATTATCAGAAGGTGTTGGGGCTTTCGAAGCGAATGATTGAGTTAACGCATCAATATTTCTTACAAACCATCGGTCATCCGCCCTCTTATTTTAAGATGAAAGAGTTTGCCAAATCATTGACGATTGATGGTTTGATCATTCACGATAAGGAAGACAAAGAAGCTCCTTACAAAACAGCATTGGATATGGTAGAGGTTTGGCCAAAAGCCAGGTTGATTACCACCGAGGGTTTAGGACATAATTTGAAATCGAAAGAATTGGTGGAGGAAGTAGCTTTGTTTCTTTAGGCATTAGAAGCTGTCTGAAATTTTGCTTTGTACTTCCGAATCGTTCTTCCGATGATGACACCTCCAATTATTCCGGGTAAAATCCACAAAATCCAATTGTGCTGTGGAAGTTGAATGTTCACTACTACAAATGCGGTGACAGCAGAAATATAGCTTCCGCCCATGCTGCTGATGTGCGAATACCACCAATGCATCTTTTCTTTTGGAGGATGAATGAAATTCCGAACATCGGCTATCAAAAATGAAGATCCAATCAATGCAAACATGATTCCGGCTATGCCCATGCCTACACCTTGAAGTAGTACCCAAATTCCCCAGCCCAATAACGATAGTATAAAAACAGCAGACAAAGAACTGATTATCCAATCCAATAACTGAGGTTTCTGACCCTGGTTAAGTTTTTTGAGGGATAAAATGCGATAACCCCGCACGGTCATATAATAACTAAAGAATGCCACCATCAGGAGAAAATCTTTGCGGTGACCTATGGCGGTAAATAGCGCTCCAATAAAAACGGCCGTCATTCCGGCAAAGTAAATTTTACCAGCCAGCCGGTGTGTGTCGCTACCTTTCACGGAAAACATGGCCACTAAGCCACTCAATAATGCAATCGTGCCTCCGGCTATGTGTAACCATAACATGCCGGTGAGAAGTTTTTCTGTTGTCATGCTGCAATGCTACACACATCTGCTGGCACACATCTAAAAATTTCAACTGAGTTGTTGAAAGACATGGATGGGCTGTCAATAAAAAAGCCTTCGCTAAACGAAGGCTCCTGGTAAGGCTTACGAACTATGCTCTTGCATGCCACGCGAGTAGCTCAAAATAGATAAGACGGTGGCCGAAGAGGGTTGCAACTGTGCATCGTCCAGCGCTTTCATGCCTGCACTCAACTCTTTGTATTGTGCCTGCAGTACGCTGTCGCAAAGCAATGCTTTATTAATCTCCCTCTCCTCTTGCTCCGAGGTCTCGTGGTATAAAAACCTGATCAGGTCGTTCTGGGTAAAAGTTTTTATCATAGGCAATATGGTTTTTAATCATCTTCTTTCTCAAGTTGATCAACGCATAGCGCATTCTCCCCAGTGCCGTGTTTATACTCACATCCGTGCGTTCCGCTATTTCCTGAAAGCTCATCTGCAAATAGTGCCGCATAATGAGCACCTGCTTTTGTTCTTCAGGCAGTTCCTTTATCAGGTCGCGCATGCGTGTGCGCGTGTCGCGCAGCAATTGCTTGTCTTCGAAAGATTCTTCTGCAAACTGCATAGAATCAAACACATGGCTTCCGTCTTCCAGCGTTACCTCGGGGTAGCGCTTATTTTTTCGGAAATGGTCGATAGCCAGGTTGTGTGCGATTCTGCAAATCCAAGGAAGAAATTTCCCCTCTTCGTTATATCGACCACTTTTAATCGTATTGATCGCCTTTATAAAGGTGTCCTGAAGCAAATCTTGTGCTTCATAGCGATCTTTAACGATTAAATAGATAGCCGTATAAATACGGGACTTGTGTCTGTGAAGTAGCATTTCGAACGCCTCTTCGTTACCGGTTTGATAGAGCGCAACCAGTTGGCTGTCGCTAGATCTGCTGTCAATCATCGTCTTGCGTTTTAGTAACGTAAAGATGTCGCTCGATAGTGTGTGGGTTAGTTTTTATTAAATTGAATAGTGAAAAGTAGAATTATTTTACTGAAACCCAAAAAATTTTTACAAAAATCTTGCCTGTTGTATAATTTCTTTCGCTAATTGAGCCGATTTTTTGATTGTATCGATAAACCAACCCATGGCAGTAGCTAAAAAACGAGTAATTAAGAGTCTGGAGAATTTATCCGAAGACTTGCGTGAATTAATGCGCGAACAATACCCCAATGGGTATGAGTCCAGTATCACACGTATCACCAATGCAAAGAAAGAACCCATCTTTGTTTTTCCCTTAGAGACCGATGATTCAGTTTTTTTGGTGAAAGTACCCGCCACTAAAAATAGTGAAGGTGAATACGATGTTGAATCGGGCAAAAAGCAAGAGTTTGATGCCGAAGATGATGATATTCAAGGTCCAAGAGACGATGATTTTGAAGGTGGTGATGGCGATGGCTTTGACGATGATGGCGATGGCGGAAAAGAAGCCAGCTACGATCCGGATTTTGATAATTAATTCCCTTCTTATTTAAATGAGTTTGAAACACCATCCATTGGATGGTGTTTCATTTTCTGATCCTTACTAAGATTTGAACTTCGGTAGGACATCGCTTGGCTATTTTCTACTTTTACCGATTGAAATGAATAACTTTCCTGACGACTCTCATTTAGACGACCTCGATCCCAAGCAATACATTATTATTAAGCGGGCGCGGGTCAATAACCTCAAAAATCTTAGTGTAGCCATTCCACGGAACAAACTCGTGGTGATCACCGGGCTATCCGGATCAGGCAAATCTTCTCTTGCCTTTGATACTTTGTTTGCCGAAGGGCAACGCATGTATGTAGAAAGCTTGAGTTCGTACGCGCGGCAATTTTTGGGTCGCATGGAAAAACCCGAAGTGGATTACATTCGGGGTGTATCGCCTGCTATCGCGATTGAGCAAAAAGTCAACACGCGCAATCCACGATCGACTGTCGGAACTACTACCGAAATTTATGATTACCTGAAGTTGCTTTTTGCACGCATCGGTAAAACGTATTCTCCTGTTAGCGGACAAGAAGTAAAGCGCGACTCGGTAGCCGATGTAGTCGATTACATCAACCGGCAGAAAGAGGGGACTCGTATTATGATTACGTGTCCGTTGCAAATTGCAAAAGGGCGCAAGGTATCAGATGAACTCAATCTACTGCTCAGCAAAGGATTTACCCGTGTGCTGGTGGATGGTGAAGTAAAATTTATTGAAGAATTAGTCGGTGCTCCTCCAGCTGAAGGTGAGGTGAAGAAAAAACCATCTGCGAAAGCAAAGAAGATAGAAGGTGATGTTGAAATTTTGATTGACCGTGCAGCTGTTAATGCAACGGACGAAGATTTAACTTTTCGGTTATCTGATTCGGTGCAGACTGCCTTTTTCGAAAGTCATGGGGACTGTGCTGTGTATGTAGAAGGAGCTGCTAAAAAGAATTTTTCAGACCGATTTGAGTTAGATGGTATTTCTTTTACGGAGCCATCGATCAATCTCTTCAGCTTTAATAATCCTTTTGGTGCTTGCCAAACCTGCGAGGGCTTCGGAAAAATTTTAGGAATCGATGAAGATTTAGTCATACCTGATAAAAGTCTTTCGGTTTATGAAGGCGCCATCGCTCCATGGCGTGGAGAAGTAATGAGTGAGTGGGCAAAGCCTTTGCTGAAAAATGGAATCAAATTTGATTTTCCAGTGCACCGTCCATACAGCGAGTTGACTCAAAAGCAGCGTGACATTATTTGGAATGGAAACGAATATTTTGAAGGCCTCCACGAATTCTTCCGTTACCTCGCTTCCAAAACGCATAAGATCCAATACCGTGTAATGCTTTCGCGCTACCGCGGAAGAACGACATGCCCTGATTGTAGAGGGACCAAGTTGCGTAAGGATGCAGCTTACGTAAAAATTGCAGATACATCCATTACTGATTTAGTGTTGATGCCCATTGAAGAAGCGCTCGTGTTTTTTCAAAAGTTAAAATTACCTGCTTACGAACAGAAAGTTTCCGAGCGCATTTTAACGGAAATCAAATCGCGGTTGGAGTACATGGTAAAGGTGGGGCTCGGCTATCTCACGTTGAATCGCGTGACCTCTACTTTGTCAGGCGGTGAGTTTCAGCGCATCAAACTCGCTACTTCGTTGGGCAGTGCGTTGGTGGGCTCGATGTATATTATGGACGAGCCGAGCATTGGATTGCATCCACGTGATACCGCCCGCATGATTGAAGTGTTGAAATCATTGCGTGATATGGGCAACACGGTGATTGTAGTAGAGCACGAAGAAGAAATTATGCGTGCAGCGGATCAGATTATTGATATTGGTCCGGATGCAGGATCGCATGGCGGAAATTTGGTGTTTCAAGGGTCTATTAAAGATATTAAAGGGAAGGTACGCAGCCACACCACCGATTACCTGAGTGGCTCAGAGAAAATTCCGGTGCCTGCTTTGCGCAGAAAGTGGAAAGACTCGATCACCGTGGTGGGTGCGCGAGAAAACAATTTAAAGAATCTGAAAGTTACGTTTCCGCTAGGTGCGCTGACTGTGGTGACCGGAGTAAGCGGTTCTGGCAAATCTACTTTGATTACAAAAATTTTATACCCGGCAGTTGGCCGATTGAGTGGATCTGTATCTGAATCTCCCGGAAAGTATGATCAACTCACGGGCGACTTTACCAAAATCAAACAAGTTGAATTTGTGGATCAGAATCCGATTGGAAAATCGTCACGCTCCAATCCGATCAGTTATGTGAAAGCATACGATGCCATTCGAAATTTGTATTCTGATCAACCTCTAGCGCAACAACGCGGTTACAAGCCTTCTCATTTTTCCTTCAACGTGGAGGGAGGACGATGCGAAACCTGTGAAGGTGAAGGCGAAATCAAAGTCGAGATGCAATTCATGGCCGACATTTTCTTAGAATGTGAGAGCTGTCATGGCAAGCGCTTTAAACAAGAAGTGTTGGAGCTGACCTACAAAGAAAAATCCATTGCCGATGTGCTGGATATGACGGTGGAAGAAGGATTGGAATTTTTTAAAGACAAGAAGCCCGTGTACGAGCGCATTAAACCTTTGTTTGAAGTAGGGCTGGGTTATGTAAAGTTGGGACAATCTTCTAATTCACTTTCCGGTGGAGAAGCGCAACGCGTGAAGCTGGCGTCTTTCTTAGGCAAAAATTCATCGGATACGGCCGATCATATTCTGTTCATATTTGATGAGCCCACCACCGGTTTGCATTTTCATGATATTTCAAAATTACTGAAAGCAATAAACGCCTTGGTTGATGAAGGACATACCGTGATTGTGATTGAACACAATATGGAAGTAATCAAGTGTGCCGATTGGATAATTGATTTAGGACCGGAAGGTGGAGAGAAAAATGGAGGACAACTTCTTTTTGCCGGTACTCCGGAAGACATGGCCAAAAAAGGAAAAGGATATACTGCCGAATTTTTACGTGAGAAAATCTGAGTTTGAGTTTTTATTGGTGGTGTAGTTGCTTACATTGTTTCAAAAAACAACTACTATGGAAAACCAATCCGAGCAACCTGTGCAACCTGCTCCCGCGTTAACCGAAGAAAAAGTTCTTCAGTATCGGGAAAAATTGAAATTAGAACAAAACTTACCAATGGGCATTGCAGGTGGTGCTGCTGCGGCTGTCGTGGGCGCAGTTGTTTGGGCTCTTGTTACTGTTAGCACCGGCTACCAAATAGGTTGGATGGCAGTAGGTGTTGGCTTTTTAGTTGGTTATAGTGTTCGCTTCCTTGGTAAAGGACTTGATAATATTTTTGCAATTGCCGGTGGTGCGCTTGCATTAGTGGGATGTTTGTTGGGTAATTTTTTCAGCCTAGTAGGTTTCGCTGCAAAGTCAGAAGGCGTTGATGTATTCGGCATTCTAGGTAGTATAGATTACAGCTTAGTTCCCAGCATCATGATGGAATCGTTTAGCCCGATGGACTTGCTGTTTTACGGAATAGCTGCGTACGAAGGGTATAAGTTTTCCATCCGCCAAATAACCGAAGAAGAAGTTATTCAAAACTCCAAGTAAATTGAATACCTCTGTCGCCCCCATGAAACGTTTGCCGAGTTTCGTTTTCATCTTAGCCTTTCCACTCACTTGTTTTGCGCAGTTAAAAAGCGATCAAGAAGTTTTGTGGTTATCCAAGAAAAAATTTGACTGGATGATTCACAAGAAGGTAGATTCACTCGCTTTGGTGTTGGACAGTGATTTAAGGTATGTTCATTCGAATGGGTGGAGTGAAACCAAGCAAGAAGTTTTAGATGATTTGCTTTCCGGTAAACTCAATTACATAGCGATTGATAT
Organism: Cyclobacteriaceae bacterium; assembly: GCA_044228465.1. Lineage (GTDB taxonomy): Bacteria > Bacteroidota > Bacteroidia > Cytophagales > Cyclobacteriaceae > ELB16-189. The sequence goes on along the minus strand of JBGAUU010000070.1, from coordinate 12,195 downwards.
TCACACTGCGCAGGTTCGGCTTTACGAACAAACTGCCATTGTGAATGGCACCGGAAAATTTCAGGTGACCATGAATGGCAATCCGCTGACAATTGAATTGGGTTACACCGAAGTTTACCTGAAGCGACAAGGCAAATGGCTACTGGCTAGTCGGCATGCCAACCGGATGCCGTAATATCTTATTCAATTCTGAAATAACCTTAATCTCGGCTACAGCCTTCAAACTCATTTCACTGAAAAGTGAATGAGCCGGAGAGTATTTTCTAAAATTTCAAACATTTCTTTAACAAAATATATACTAATCCGTATATTAGTCTGACAAAAAATATAGATATGGGCAAAGAGTATCTCGGTGAATTCGAAGAATTGGTTCTCACCATGGTTGGCATTTTACAGGAAGAAGCCTATGGCAATGCCATTGTGAATGAGATTAAAGAGCGAGTGGGGCGATCGTGCAATCTCAGTGCCGTACACGTCACGCTCTATCGGCTAGAAGATAAGGGTCTTGTAAAATCAAACATGGGTGGCGCCACAAACGCACGAGGCGGTAGACGCAAACGAATTTTTACGATTACGAATTCGGGGCTTGCCACTTTGCGAGCTATGAAAGAGCAGCAAATGCAGCTTTGGAAGTTGATTCCGCAGTTGAAGATTGTGGGTAGCTAATCCATTGCCGGTTTAGCTGTTCTCTGCTCAATTCAACAAGCATTTATTTATCGCTAAAATTTCATCCTTGAAAAAACGTCATTTTTCCCAATCGTTCTCCCTTCGCTTTCTGGGATGGTTTTGTCCGCCTCATTTATATGAGAGTATCGAGGGCGATTTATTAGAACAATATGAGGCTGATTGTAGTACAAATGGAATTAGAAGCGCTAAATGGAAATTGTTTTTAAATGTACTTCGATTCTTCAGGCCAGCCATCATTCTCAGAAACCGATTTAACATACCATTAACCAACAGCCAAATGACGCGCAATTACTTTAAGGTAGCTTCACGCAACATTCTCAAACGAAAGGTTTACTCTTTTATCACCGCATTTGGCCTCAGCACCGGGATTGCGTTTTGTGTATTGATCTACTTGTTCATTTCTGATGAGCAAAGCTTTGATCAATTTCACGAGAACAAACATCGGATTTATCGGATAGAAGAAAAGAATTTTCAAAATGCAGCATCCGCTTACGTGCAATTGGGTTTGATGCAAGTATTAAAAGATGAACTGCCCGAAGTGGAGTATGCCACGCGTTTTATATCAGGCTCTTCCGGCTATACCGGCATTTTTAAATATCAAGACAAGATTTTCACCGAGAACATCACTTTCGCGGATGGTGACTTTTTCAATATGTTCTCCTTTCGGCTGCTCAAAGGAAATTCCACAGCATTATTCAAACAACCCGATGACGTGGTCATCACAACAGTCATTGCTGAAAAATATTTTGGCAGTGACGATCCTATCGGCAAAACAATTTCAATCGATATTGAAGGTGAGAAAATTTTTAAGGTAGCCGGAGTCATCGAACCAGCTCCTGCCAACTCCAGTCTTCTTTATTCGATTATTGTCCCACAAGAGACAAGACCTTATTACAAACAGCAACTCACACGTTGGGGAAATTTCAACACCCCCACGTTTGTTCAACTTCATGATGGCGCTAGCCTCATGCAATTCAAAGCAAACTTAGATAAGGTTGTACAAAAGTTTATGGGTGATCGACTGGAGAAATGGAAAAAGGAATCTACTATACCTATCCCCTCTAGTGAAAAGATTTTTGAATACCGATATACACCTCTGACGGAAATTCATTTGAAAAAGGAGATCGCGTGGGAACGCGTAAGTGATTCTAAATATTCCTACATTCTTAGTGGAATAGCTTTGCTCATTTTACTCATTGCTTGCATTAATTATATCTCTTTATCATTAACGACATCTGCTTCCAGAAAAACGGAGGTTGGCATTCGAAAAGCAATTGGCGCATACAATCGGCAATTAGTTTACCAATTCAGCATCGAGTCTGTGCTAATTGCTATTTTCTCGGCAATACTGGGTCTTGGCTTCGTAGTTCTGGCATTGCCCATGTTCAATCAATTCACCACCAAGTCAATTGAGTTAACTGCTCAAAACATGCCATCGGTGATAGCCGTAAGTCTCGCAATTGCTATGATCACAGGTTTAGTTGCTGGAAGTTATCCTGCTTTTTTTCTCTCAAGGTTTAAACCCGCTCTCGTCTTGAAGGGCGGATATACCTCTCGCCTACAATCCGGCTTTACAAAGCCTTTGGTTGTGTTGCAGTTCGCACTCTCGTCTTTTCTAATGATCAGCTCGGCTATTATGTACCAGCAAATGAAGTACATCACTACGAAAGACCTAGGGTATAATCAACATCAGGTAATTGTCATCCCCACTCAAAAAGGATGGACCGAAGAATCGAATAGAACGGTTGAACAATTTCGAATTCGATTAGCTCAAGAACCCGAAGTAATTTCTGTGGCGGGAACAAGCATATCTTTCAATAAAGGTTGGTCGCTGAATGGTTACAAAATCAATGATGAAGATAAATCTGCTTACGTCTATGCTGTTGATCCGGAATACATTCCGACCCTAGGGATGGAATTGACAATGGGCAGAAATTTTGATTCGAAGAGACCTGGTGACTCAACCGCGGTTATTGTTAACGAAGCACTGGTGCGAGATATGAAATGGGAAAATCCTTTGAATGAATATCTGAACTGGACCGAAGACAAAACAAGTTTAGGATCTAAAGTAATCGGTGTTGTGAAAGATTATCATTTTCGTTCGCTGGAATCAGCCATCGAGCCAATGCTGTTGAGTATGGATAAAAATGCAGCCGGATATTTGGTAACCATGCACGTGAAAGTAAAGCCGGGAAACGTCCATTCGCAAATAAACAAAATCAAAACTGCGTGGATGGAACTCTATCCCGACAGACCATTTGACTTTGCATTCTTAGATGCTGATGTTTCCATGCAATATGAAAGCTACAACCGATGGATGAATATCATGAGCTTAGCTACTTTGTTTGGCATCTTAATTTCTTGTCTTGGTTTATTCGGGCTCGCAGGAATTAGTGCTGTAAACCGAACCAAAGAAATAGGAATTCGAAAAGTAATGGGCGCTGACCTGAGCAACATATTCATCATGCTGAACAAACAATTCATTTGGCTGTCACTTTTAGCTTTTGCATTCGCTGCACCGCTTTCTTGGTATGTTATGAAACAATGGCTTTCAAGTTTTCAATTCGCGATTACACCCGGTTGGGAATTATTTGTTTTCAGTTTGGCGACAGGGCTTTTGTTAGCTCTTACTACTGTCAGTTATCATGCAATCAAAGCTTCATTTTTAAATCCGGCCGAGACTTTAAAGAATGAGTAAAATAAATCAACCACAGTTTGTTCTTCGTCTTCTCGTCTGGTTTTGTCCACCCGGTTTATACGAAAGTATTGAGGGTGATCTGCTGGAGCAATTTGATGAAGATGCGCAGCAGTTTGGCGAAAGGAAGGCGCGCCAAAATCTTTTTTGGAACGCTATCAAATTTCTCCGACCCGGAATTATTCTGCGAAACAAATTTTCATTCACCTTATTCGATCATTTTATGTTTCTAAACTATTTCAAAGTGGCTTCGCGCGTAATGGTACGCAACAAAGCATTTACACTAATCAATGTGTTTGGACTTACGCTTGGTATCACGAGCGCTATCTTACTTTTCATTTGGGTAGGGAGAGAGTTTACTTTCGATCAATTTCATTCAGATAAAGACAGAATTTACAAAGCATGGAATCGCGCTACAGACAATGGTCATGTAAGTTGTTGGGATGTAACCCCACGCATTTTAGCACCTACCATGCAAGAACAATTCTCGCCTATTGAAAGTGCTGTTAGTTTCGCAAGCTGGGGCGATCAGCTCCTATTTACGGTGGGAGAAAAGCGATTACTGAAAACAACGGGGGCATACACCGATCCTGCCTTTCTCACCATGTTCAGCTTTCCACTACTTCGAGGTGATGCGCATACTGCCATGAATGAGCCTGCTTCGATTATTCTCACCGAAAGTTTTGCCAAAGAACTGTTCGGAGATGTTGATCCGTTTGGCGAAACACTAAACATTGGCGCTTCCGGCAATACTTTCCCATTAAAAGTTGCAGGCATTTTAAAAGACCTTCCTAGTAACACAGAATTCAAATTTGACTATTTGATTCCTTATCAATTTATTGAAAACCTGCAAGGTGGCCGCGACACTAAGTGGGGTGTCAATTCAGTTTATACCTATGCAAAAATAAAATCCGGTGCCGACATTGGATCTGTAAATGATCAGATCAAAGATATTGAGCGCAAAAACAGAGCTGAATCAAAACACATTGATATATTTCTATACCCGCTCACGAAGATGAGACTGTATTCAAAATTTGAAAACGGTTTACCGGCCGGTGGGCGCATTGAAATTATTCAAATGGTTGCTATACTCGGGATTTGCCTCGTAGTGATTGCTTGCATCAACTTCATCAATTTAAGCACCGCACGAGCCCAAAGGCGTGCCAAAGAAGTGGCCGTTCGAAAAGTTACCGGTGCTATTCGTTTTTCACTCATTGCGCAGTTTTTGTGTGAATCCGTTTTAACTTCACTCGGTGCGGGCATTATTTCTGCCCTCGCTGCTTACTTATTGCTACCTTATTTTGGTAACTTGGTAAAGCAACCGCTCGAGTTGAATTTGCTCAATTCAGATTTTTGGCTAATCCTAAGTTTATCCATTCTTCTCATCGGAATTCTTGCCGGTGTTTATCCTGCGCTGGTGCTGTCTTCCTTTCAACCGGTAAAAATCTTAAAGGGTGCCAAGGCCATCGCTACATCCAAAAGCTATTCGCGAAACATGCTCGTAGTATTGCAATTTGGGTTTGCTGTAGTACTCATCATCTCAGCCGTTGTTATTCACAGGCAAATCAATTTTGTTCAAAATAGAGAAGTAGGCTACGCGAAAGACAATCTGCTCTTTCAATACATGACAGGTGATTTCACCAAAAATTATGCGGCCTATAGAAATGACTTACTTCAATCCGGATTAGCCGAAGCTGTAACTAAAACTAGCTCGCCTATCACAGAACGGTGGAGCAACACATCGAGCATTGGATGGAATGGCAAAGATCCTCAACTCAATATTTTATTCGAGCGATTTTATATTGATGATAACATTGCCGGCACAGCCAAGCTAACAATGCTTGAGGGGCGTGACATGGATCTGAGTCGATACCCAACAGATTCTACCGCAGTTATCATTAATGAATCTGCTGCGAAGGCTATGAACTTTAAACACGCTCTTGGTGAAATTATTACCGACAGCGGACAAGAATGGCATGTTGTAGGTGTGATCAAAGACTTTATTCTTACTTCGCCATTTCATAAAGTAGAACCGCTGCTATTATTTGGGTGCAAAAGCGATTGGGCTTTTAATGTGATTCACATTCGCCTAAACAGTACAAAAAGCACACAAGAAAATCTCGCGAAGCTGGCCGAGTTGTCTCAAAAGCACAATCCGGAATATCCGTTTGAATACTCGTTTGTCGATGTGGAGTATGAGCGCAAGTTTGCCAGCCTTAAGTCAACACAATTAATAACTGACATTTTCTCAGCGGTTGCCATTGTTATTGCAGGGTTGGGGTTGTTGGGTTTATCTACTTTTATGATTGAAGTGCGCGAAAAAGAAATCGGCATTCGCAAAGTAATGGGTGGGTCCGTGGCAAACATCACACAGTTATTGACATGGAGTTCGCTGAAGCCCATTTTGGCAGCTATCGTATTATTTAGTCCAATGGGTTGGTTCGCCATGAAATGGTGGCTGAGCTCATACGCCTACCGGGTGGAATTGAATTTATGGACGATCGCATACGCAGCCGTAGCAATTATTGGAATTTCGTTGCTGATTATTGGAACTCAAGTGATCCGGGCGGCTCATGCCAATCCGGTAGAAACATTGCGCAATGAATAAGTCTGCTTACTCGCTGCTCATTTTTTGCTGTCTTGCATCCTTTCAAGGAACAGCTCAACTTCTCCGGGGAAAAGTGATTGATGAGGAGTCAAAAGTTTTGATTCCCTATGTAAACATTGGCATCCTCCATGGAGCTGTGGGAACTGTTTCAAACTTGAATGGCGAATTTGAACTTGACATCGCCAAAGCACACGAGAGTGATACCATAAAATTTTCTTCCATCGGATATTTATCAAAAGAATTTGTTTTACGCGATTTCAAAAATCAGTTGGGAACCAAAAACTTTTTTGAAGTCCGTTTGTCACCGCATGTGATTGTACTGCAAGAAGTAATTATAAACAGCAAACCAAATAAACCGATTATATTTGGCCATCCCCCAAAATCGAGATTTACGAAAGCGGGATTTACTGTAAATCGGCTGGGGCATGAAATAGGAACCCTCTTTGAGCGTAAAGATTCTTCGATGTTGATGCTGGACAGCGTGCAACTGAATTTTGTTTCGTGCACGTACGATTCAGTATTTATCCGTTTAAATGTTTATGATGGACATAGTGGAAACTTTAAAAATGTATTACCTGAAAATGTATTTATTCATCTTTCGAGAAAAGAAGTACTAGCAAAGCCAATCATTAATTTGACCCGCTATCAACTACTGGTCGGCAAAAAATATTTGATTTCAATTGAGCTTGTGAAAGATCTAGGAGAATTGGGCTTGAAATTTTACGCATCACTTAAAGTAGATCAATACCCCACTTTCTATCGGTTGACCAGTCAGGCGCCTTGGCAAAAAGCGCAGCATCAAGATAAACCAATAGGCATAAGCATTATCGCTTTTGCCCATTGATTTTGTTTTGCTTAATACTTCGCAGCGCCAGTTGGTGTACTTTTCTTAATAAAGTCGCGGATGTGCTCATTAGAAGAAACTAAATCTTCCGCACGCAAATACATCATGTGGCCGCTGCGATAGCCTTCAAAGCGCAAACGATCTTTCATTTTACCACTCGGATCCAATTGCCACATCGAATACTTCGCATCAAAATAAGTCGTAGCTCCATCGTAGTATCCGGACTGAATCATTACGTGCATATATGGATTTTCGGCCATCGCCTGACGCAGGTTTTCACCTGTCTTGTCATTGGAGTTGTCCCACGGGCGCACCGGGCCAAACATGTTGTATTGCAAATCGGTTTTGTACTTCAACACATCACGTAAGTAATAATTGATGGCAGGTGTGAAGGAATGCAACCACGAAGTAAGTTCTGAATTGTAATCAGGTTGATCGCCAGCCTGCTGACGATCGATTCCTAAATAGCGTGAATCCAATCGGCCTACGGTCAATCCTTTTTCGCGCAACAAATCTTTCCAGAAATATTGTGTGGGCACTGCGAGGTTATGATGCAACACGGTGCGTTCTGACAAGCCAGAGTATCGCGAAACTTTTGCTGCTATTTGTTTTTTCTTCGCCTCATCTAAAAATCCTCCACGTGCCAATGCCGGAATAAACTCATCGATGGTAAATGCTTCTGCTTCCGTCAAAACTTCATTCAAATCTTTTTGTTGCAAATCGGCTGGTAATGCTTTTTGATACCAAGCTGCGGCTGTGTAGTAAGGAAGTGATAATGCATCATTCACCGCGCCATCTCTTTTTATTCCCAAATCGGTGGGTGACACTAGAATCACTCCATTCAAATACATCCAATGTGAATTCTGCAGCTCTAGTGCTAAACCAGAAACGCGAGTCGTTCCATAGCTTTCGCCAATTAAATATTTGGGTGATGTCCATCTGCCTTGACGTGAAACAAAATTGTCAACCCAATCGCCCAGATATTTTATGTCTGCATTCACACCAAAGAAAGTAGACTTTTCTGCTTTCGGATCGAGGATACGCGAGAAACCCGTGTTCACCGGATCGACATACACGATATCAGCAACATCTAAAATGGAATTTGGGTTGTCGTGAATTCCGTACGGTTGCACCGGATATCCTTCGGAGTCTATATTCAAAACTTTGGGACCGGTATAGGCTACATGCATCCACACCGATGCAGAGCCCGGCCCACCATTGAATGAAATCACTAACGGTCTTCTGGATTTATCACTTACGTCCGTACGCTCGTAGTATGTATAAAACAAAGAAGCGCTAGGTTTGCCTTCGGCATTCCACACTGGCTGCGTGCCTGCCGTTACTTTGTAGGGAACGAGTTTGCCTTTGATGGTAACTTGGCCGGTCGAGTTAACCGCAGACTCTGCCAGAAGAACACGCTCTTGGGCGCTCACCAGAGTTGAAATGACAAGGAATGAAATCGAAAGATAGATTGATGTTTTTTTCATAGCGTAGAATATAAATTGCACCTTAAGATAATTAGTCACAACTAACTTTAAGAAGCCAGTATTACAAAGATTTGAATTAGTTGGATAAACGGTACTTTACTCACCCCCCGGTTGCTTCGGTACGCGCTTGCTACCTCCATACAACTCATACTCCAGCAATCGGCAATCCAATTGTGCTGTATAAAACTCTAAACGCTTGCTGGTCTTCAGTCCAATTTTTTTGGCGAGGTCCGGATTTCCTGTAAAGATATAACCAGTATAACCTTGGCATTTCTTTTTCATAAAATCACCGATGCGTCCATAAGTCTCCTGCAACTCAGTCACATCGCCTAAGCGTTCACCATATTCTGGGTTCAGATAAATCACTCCCGGTTTTTCAGGAATGATTGTCTCTTCAAAATCACACACAGCAAAATCAATAAGCGACTCAACACCGGCTATACCCGCATTTATTTTGGACACATGAATGGCATCTTCGCTAATATCAGTAGCAATAATTTTTAAATCGGGGAGTACAGCAATCTTTTCATTCAACAATTGCAGTTCCTTTTCATATACTGCTGCATCATACCCCAGCACATGCATGAACGAATAATTTTTACGATACAATCCCGGCCTGCGATTGGTAGCGATCAATGCCGCCTCAATGGCGAGCGTGCCTGATCCGCACATCGGGTTTACAAAAGCAGATTGACGATCCCACTTGGTGGCAAAAATTGTGGCAGCTGCTAATGCTTCGAGCATCGGTGCTTGACCGGGAATTTTCCGGTAGCCGTGCTTAGCCAACGTTTGTCCGGAGGTATCGAGAAAAACTTCTACATCGCGATCATTCCAATATAAGTGAATAACTGCTTTATCGTGCGAAGGTCCGGAGTCAGGACGCTTGGCAAACTCTCTGCGCATTTTATCGACAATGGCATCTTTCACCTTTACGTTCACAAACATATCGTTGTTGACGGTAAAGTGCTTGGCATTGCTCGTTACCGAAAAATAACCGTCTATGGGTATTAGCGTCTCCCACGGATACCGTAACAATTGATTGTAAACTTCATCAGGGCTGTTGGCCGTAAACTCTTTGAGCGAATACAGCACCTGACTGGCACAACGCAGGTTGAGGTTAAGGCGAATGCAATCATTGACCGTGCCACGCAATTCTACTCCAGTAATAAACTTGTGGTCTATCTCAAAACCAAGGTCTTGCACTTCCTGCACCAGAAATGGAGATAGTCTTTTGTGACAAGTGATAATTATTTTGCTGGTGGTGGTGAAGATGCTCAATGTAGTATTTGGTTTGGGGGGTAGGATTAGTAGAATAATTAGCTTAGAAGGAATTAAATCATAAGCCTAGCTAAGCATAGATGCAAGAACAGACTTTTTCAATATTAAGTTGCCTTTGCCCATTTTAGAATCAAATTGTTTCTAAAAGAACGAGCTTCCTGAATTGAATTTAATGGCTTACTCTTTTTGATCGTAGCTCGGTTTTGCTTCACAAAAAAGTTTGCTTCAGATTGCAAAATGTACTTCTTTTGGTCGCTTCTCAGTTCTGTCATAATTTCGAGTCAAGTTATAAAGTTAATGAATTCGAATCAAAAGGCTACGCATATTGTCAATTTGAACCCGACTCAAATTTGAATTGTTAAAGCGTTCCATCTAAATCCTTGCTCACGCTCAATCCACGATTTAATAACCATCGCATTTTTTATGTTCTCGATTATTAAATATTTTTAGGGTTTAACATAAAGCTTGTTTTTAAATCATTAAGCACAATGAAACTAAACTTAACAGTCATCATTTTCCTTCTGACTCTAGTTATAGCAAAAAGTCAAGATTCGTTTGTTGAATTAACGAATGGAAAAATGATCTACGGAAAAGTAATTTATAAAGAACCAGTCTTTAAGAGCCCCTATTTGCTGGTTGATAGCACCTCATATAGTTTGGATTTGGTCAGTGCCTACCAAATCGATAATAACTACTTCAAAAAGTTCTTATTACCTGGATTTATACGACCTACTTTTTTTCTACGCACTGCAAAAGGCAAAATTGAATCCTATTCTAAGTCTTCCACATACACCACTTTTCAAGGCGGCCACATGTCGACCATGAGCAACCGATGGGACTATTATTCGATTGATAATGGCCCCCTTAAAAAGGTGCGTTATCGATTCTTAAAAAAAGATCTCGCCCAAAGCCCCGAAGCTATGAAGATTATGAAAAAAGTGAAGGAACTAAGAACCCTATCTGGTGTTCTTTATTTAGGCGGATCCGCGCTTATCATTGGAGGAGTCAGCAGCTTATCCGGCTCAAAAGGCAGTGGCATACCTCCAGGTATAATTATTGGGGCAATTTCTTTTACGGCAAATCAATTTTTACTTTTCGCTAAAAGAGATAAATTGATCGATGCGATCAATGCTTATAATGAAGAAATGAAGTAATCCAATTTGCACACGACCCAGTCAATTATTAATCGGTTCGATTTCTTTGTCATCGGAAATCAACATGTGGTTAGGTACATTTGCTACAATCTCTCTTTTTAACACTTCAATCAAATGATACTTCACAAAATAGCGATAGGTAACGATGCTCACTTCGCGAACCGGTGCCGGTGACTTGAAGTAGCGAATGTTTTTTAGCTGTGTTTTCGTGAGATCGCGCATGGCCAACTCCGGTAAAATGGTGATGCCATTGTTCAGGTCTACCATCTTGCGCAACGTTTCAATACTGCCCGCTTCGTAGTCCAGATTTTGCAACAGCGCTTCTTTGCGCTTAAGCTCGCAGAGATTCACCACTTGCGAACGCAAACAATGACCTTCTTCCAACAACCACAGCCTGTTGACATCAATATCAGCTGCGAGCAAATATTTCTTCTTCATCATCTTCTCTGCTTGTGATGCGTAGACCACAAACTGCTCATAAAACAAGGGCAACTCTTGCAGAGTCGGATTTTTTAATGGCGTAGCTAAAATGCCGGCATCAAGGTGCTGCGCATTGAGGCGCTCGATGATCTGATCGGTAGTGAGTTCGCTGATCTTTAATTTGAGTAACGGATACTTCTTCAAAAATTGATTGAGAAAAAGTGGCAACAAATACGGGGCGAGTGTAGGTATGATGCCAATGCGCAACTCGCCACTGATCGTACCTTTCTGCTGGGCGACTAATTTTTTTAAGTTGCCAGCCTCGCCTAAAATCATGCGAGCCTGATCTATCACCGTTTGGCCGATCTCAGTCGTTTGAACAGGCTGTTTGCTGCGATCAAAAATTTTCACATCCAGTTCTTCTTCCAACTTCTGAATCATCATGCTCAATGTTGGCTGTGTGACATTGCATTTGGCTGCAGCCGCAGAAAAATGCTTCAGTGTATCTACCGCTACAATGTATTCGAGTTGCTGAAGGTTCATAAAGATTACGAACTAATCTTATGATACGAAGCACCAATACCCCTAATCAGCGAAGAGCTAAATCCGCGGTGCTCCATTTCATTGAGGCCTACAATCGTGCACCCCTTCGGAGTAGTGACTTTATCGATTTCTTCTTCGGGATGGTTGTTGCCTTTTAGTAAAAGTTCGGCTGCACCTTTCACGGTTTGTGCGGCAATCAGGCTGGCGGTTTTGGCATCGAATCCTATTTCAATTCCACCTTGTGTAGCAGCCCTTATAAATCGAAGTGCATACGCAATGCCACAAGCACCTAATACCGTAGCTGCGTCCATCAGTTTTTCATCAATTGGAATAGTAACACCCATCTGATCAAACAATTCTTTTACATAAGCCGATTGTTCTGCGGAAGCACCCTGCGCACACATACACGTAACAGACTCTTGAATGGCAATTGCCGTGTTGGGCATCGCACGGAAAATAGGAAGCGGTGCCGTGAAAAT
>JBGAUU010000167.1:0-2675 GCA_044228465.1 Cyclobacteriaceae bacterium | reverse complement strand
AGCACTATACTCTTGTGTTTCATTTTATTTCCGGCAGCGGCACAGAACTCGCTTTTGGAGAAGAGAATTAGCATCAGCCTAGTGGAAGTAACTTTGCCGGAGGCATTGAATAAAATTGGCAAGGCCGGCAATTGTTCGTTCACCTACAACAGCTCGCTTATTTCTGATCAGCAGTTGGTAACACTTTACGCTATTGACCGAACCATTGGTGCCATCCTAACGGATTTGTTTAAAGGATCGGTAAGCTTCAAAGCAAAAGAACGATACATCATTTTGAAAAAGGTAACGCTCACCCAAAAACCATCGCAGTTTATTTTGGCAGGATTTGTTGAAGACGAAAGCACAGGTGAAAAACTGAGAGACGCGAGTGTGTACGACAAAGACCTCATCAATTCTGTGCTCACGGATGAGTGGGGATACTTTCACATGAAGTTTAATAAACAAACCGACTCCATTCGCTTGTCGGTGAGCAAAGGCGGGTATGAAGATACACTGATGATCTTACCACCACAAAACCGCACTTCGATGAAAATCAAACTACACACCAAACCAGTGGTAACTGCAGCGGTAGTCGATACGGCTAAGCAGGAAGAGCCACTGCAACTTCCGTATGAATCGAACCCCAACGTTCAAAACATTAGCGACACCATTTACCGCGACATTCAACTTTCTTTTCTTCCTTATATCGGTACCAACAAAGGATTAAGCGGCAATACGATCAACGATTATTCCATCAACTTTTTAGGGGGCTACTCGCTCGGCACACGCGAAATTGAATTGGGATTTTTCTTCAATATCGATAGAGGTGATGTGGGTTGGTTGCAAGTGGCCGGTGTGGCGAACTTGGTAGGACGTAATGTCGATGGTATTCAGGCATCCGGTTTTGCCAATATCAACGGAGGAAAGATGACTGGTTTACAACTATCCTCTTTCAATGCCAATCGTGGGCAAACCAGTGGCTTGCAAATTGGCGCTTTTGCAAACGCAAGCTTACGTTCGTTGAATGGCTTGCAAATTGGAGGCTTTGCTAACTACGCTAACAAAAGATCACGCGGAATGCAAATAGCAGGCGGAGCCAACGTTATGACCGGACAATTAAGAGGCATGCAGTTAGCGGGAGCAGTAAATGTTGTGACAGGAAATATCTCCGGCTCGCAGCTGGCAGGTGTCAGCAATATCGCCACTCGTAAAGTAAGAGGTTCTCAAATTTCTGCTGTGTTTAACTATGGAAAGAATGTGCGTGGCACACAGATTGGCATTTTAAATTATGCCGATAGTTTGGGGGGCATGCCGATCGGACTAATCAGCTATGTCAATCACGGCTATCACCGATTAGAACTTTCGGCTGACGAAATTTTTTATGCGAACCTAGCTTTCCGCACGGGTGTGCGCAAATTTTACAATATCATTTTAGCAGGTATTCAGCCGAATCAAATCAGCAGTAACAATTACAGTTGGACCTTCGGCTATGGACTTGGTACAGCAAGAAAAATTTCTTCCGGCATTCACCTTAATATTGACATCACTTCGCAACATGTTTCGGCCCGCGACTTTACTTCTTCGATGAGCTTGCTAAACAAACTGCATGTGGGACTTGATTTTAAATTGGCGCGCAAGTTTTGGATTTACGGAGGCGTAACTTTCAACGGATACATCACAGAGATCACTGCTACCGATAAGCCCAACATCTTCCAAAATTACCAACCCAAATTCATTCACAATCAAAATTGGGATACCACTTATAATATCGCATCGTGGTGGGGAGCCAAGGTGGCACTGCGCTTTTTGTGACCTTTTGGGATTTACTGAATATGCTTAGATTGCCGCATGTTACTTGTACTCGACATCGGCAACAGCGACATCACCATTGGCCTTTGGCATGTTGATGAATGGAAAGCGGTTTGGCGTATTCCTTCAAAGCCCGATCAGCCCGAATTATATTATGGCGTAAAACTCCGCGACTATTTTTTAGAATCGAAATTATCGATGCAGGAAGTCGCTACTGTTTGCGTGAGCAGCGTAGTGCCCGGCCTGACGGAGAAAATCAAAAGCATGATTCGTACGCTGTTTGCTTTAGAGCCGATCACACTCGGCCCGAAAGTGTATCAGCAGTTGCCCATTCAGGTTTTAAATCCTTATGAAATCGGTTCTGATTTGGTTGCTAATGCCATGGGTGCTTATGTAAAGTTTAAGCAGACTTGTATTGTGGTGGATTTTGGAACTGCACTCACCTTCACCACCATTTCCAAAGAAGGAACAATTTTAGGAGTATCTATTGTGCCGGGCTTGCGCACCGCGTTGAAGGCTCTCACCCAAAACGCAGCAAAACTGTTTGATGTGCCTCTGGAAATACCCAAATCAGCATTAGGTACCAGCACCGTCACCGCCATTCAATCGGGTATTGTAATTGGCTATGAAGGGCTCGTGCGAAAAATGGTAAGCGCTATCCGCGAAGAGTTACAGGAAGATTGTGCAGCAATCGCCACGGGAGGACTTTCTTTTGTTATATCACCACTCAAATCATTTTTTCATGCCATCGATCCTACATTGACACTGGATGGACTGCGTTTTATTGTGGAGGCCGTAAAAGAGAAAGAAAATAAGTAATTTTCAACCTCGATTCGAAACCAATGGATATTGTAGTACTACTCGCGCTTGCTTTGGCACCCGGTGCC
>JBGAUU010000069.1:0-23256 GCA_044228465.1 Cyclobacteriaceae bacterium | reverse complement strand
AAGTGCCCTGGCCATGCGGAGCCCAAAATCTCATAGGTAAACTTGGTGTCCGTCATCAGTGCTGCGCCTTCGGCAGTCTTCAACCCTTTATCGAACAGTGCTTTGATGGCGGGGTATGTGCGCTCGCGGAAGTAATACCACACCGATGCTTTCGAAGGCACCACGTTGGGCTGGTCACCTCCATCGGGAATGACATAGTGCGAGCGATGTGTTAACTCTAAATGTTCACGCCTGTAGTTCCAGCCGATGTTCATCAACTCCACGGCATCCAGCGCACTGCGTCCCCGCCAAGGGGCACCGGCAGCGTGTGCTGCCTGGCCTTCGAAGTTAAACTTCACCGACACTAATCCATTGTATCCATTGTCGCCATAGGATACTTTGAGGTTGTCGCCCACATGTGTAAAGATGCAGGCGTCCACGTCTTTGAAGTAGCCGGCACGCACATAATATGCTTTGGTGCCTACTAACTCTTCGGCAATGCCGGGCCATAGTAACAAGGTGCCGGACATCTTCTCGCGTTCCATGATCTTCTTGAGTGCCAGTGCAGAGATGATGTTCAGCGCCTGACCGGAGTTATGTCCTTCGCCATGGCCGGGAGCCCCTTCCACAATCGGGTCGTGGTAGGCCACACCCGGTTTTTGTGAAGCTTTCGGAATACAGTCCACGTCCGAGCCGAGTGCAATCACGGGCTTGCCGTTGCCCCACTTGGCGATCCACGCGGTAGGCACACCGGCAATGCCTTTCTCTACGGTGAAGCCGTTCTTCTCGAGCAAGGTGGTGAGGTAATTGAAAGTTTCTTTCTCCTGGAAGCCCAGCTCGGCAAAGCTGAAGAGCATGTCGTTGATTTGCTGGCCGAGGGCGGCATTCTTTTCCACTTCGGCAGCGACTTCTGCTTTCAGTTTATCGATTTTGGCGGGCGACAGTTGTGCCTGGCAGAGTGTGATGCTGGCGAGCCACAAGAGAGCAATTTTTATCTTCATGTTGATACTGGTTTAGGGTATTGCAATGTAAGGAAAAGACTGGGTAGTTAATCGTTAATGGTTAGTGGTTAATCGCTAGTGGGCAGAAAGTTAAAAGTTGAAAGTGGGAAGTTAAAAATTGAAAGTGGGAAGTGGAAAGTGAAAAGTGGAATGTGAAAAAGTTAAAAGTTGCTCCCGCTTCCTGATCCTGAAGATTCGGTAAGAATGAACCTGCCCCTGCTTCCTATCCTGGCGATTCTGTCAGGATGAAGGTTGTCCCCTCAAACTATAAACTTGCCCCCTCAACCTTTAAAGTTGCCCTTTCAAATTATAAGGTCGCCCCTTTAAACTATAAGGTCGCCCCTGCTTCCCATAAGATTGCCCCCTCAAACTATCCTGGCGATTCTGTCAGGATGAAGATTGCCCCCTCAAACTATAAGGTTGCCCCTTCAAACTATAAGATTGCCCTTGCTTCCCATAAGGTTGCCCCCTTAACCTACAAACCCGCCCCTCCAAAATATAACCTCGCCCCTTCAAACTATCGTGACGATTCTGTAAGGATGAAGGTTGCCTCTGCTCCCTAACCCTGGCGATTCTGTCTGGATGAGCCTGCGCCTCTACAATCCTAAAAATAATTAGGACTTTTTTAGAGACTCCGGAGAGAATTAAAGGGCAGCAGTTTAGACTAATTGAAACTACCAATAGCCGGGGCGTTGTGATGGCACAAGTCAATGATTCTACCAATTAGAAGACTTGCGCCAGATTGCGGTAGAGTGCTTGCCGTTTATGGTCTTACTTCATTTTTGTTGTTTCATAAATATGATACTCTGTCTTAGAGTCAGGAATCTTAACTGAATCCTTTATCAATATCTCTTTATCATAAATATAAAAGTATTCAACAAGACCAACGCCACCATCTACCGAAGCAGCGTGATAAATTAATTGTCCGCTGTTGTTAAACTTATAAGAGTAGGTTCCAAACCAACTACCTGAAACGAGTTGTTCTTCTTGCAGAAGATTTCCATACGTATCATAAGATAGGTTGGCTATTGTTGTTGGTTCACTTTCCCCGTCAAAATAGTCTTGTCTCAAATATGGATACTTGTCTTTTTGGCTCTTGAACTTAAACTTTGAGGTTTTTGCAAGTTTTTCATTTTCAAAAGTATTTTCCTCTTCCATCCTACCGCCAACTCCATACTTAAAGATTTTCATACTTGATGTACTATAACTCTTTAGGCAATTCTTTCGATACTCTTTCACTAAATTTACGCCATCATATTCGTACTTAAATTCATCACATAGTGATCCACTCAATGT
This sequence comes from Cyclobacteriaceae bacterium, assembly GCA_044228465.1. Classification (GTDB taxonomy): domain Bacteria; phylum Bacteroidota; class Bacteroidia; order Cytophagales; family Cyclobacteriaceae; genus ELB16-189. The sequence goes on along the minus strand of JBGAUU010000069.1, from coordinate 20,980 downwards.
GTATTGAATCCATTTCGTTAAGTTTTCCTTTTCATCAAATTGTCGCTCTTCTTCTTTTTCAATTTTTCTCCACTTAGCGTCACATGTCCATTTGATCTGCCTTTTAGCTGGAACGTTGTACTCAGTTAAGCAATTCAGCAAGAGAAAAATAAAAGTTATGAAGGTCAGTTTCATCGGTCAGTTTATGTAGGGTGTTGCGCAAAGCCCCAAGGCGGAGACGCTGCGCGTATAGAAAGATGGCACAAGTCTATATTGAAGGAGAATAGAAAGGCTTGCGCCAGTTTGGTGGCCGATGGCAGACCTAATCTTCATTGTAAATATTAAACTTATCAAACGAAATTTTACCAAAGTCCTTTTCGGTTTTCATTTTGTCAACATCTATGACTAACGCTTCGGCATTTTCATCATTACTGTCGTTCAATTTGTAACTTACAAAATGGTCTTTGAATAAATACCAATTATTCTTCGATTTGTCGTACTTAAAAGTTATTACTTGTTCCCAATGCTGTCCACCAGAAACTCCATGTTCAATTGAAAAATAGCCATTCTTAATTGCTGTCCCCGTAAATGGGTCACCAGAAACTCCACCACAGTCAATACAATACACAGCATTATCGTTTCTAAAAGCAAGTTGATACGAATTATCAGGCAGTCCTAACAATAACAATAAAGGTCTTTTATCAGGTTTTTCCTCTGCATAATTTGAAGTCGTTTCTTCAGTATTCTTCCTTACTACAATAATGTTATCAGTAATACCGTCAAGGTTAGCGTCACCCATTGAAATATTAATTACGGAATAACCTATCGGAATAAATATTTTCAAGGTCTCTGGTATTGTGTCAATATTTTTATTGAAGGTTTCGTGTTTTCTTGCTTCGCTGGTTGAAGATGTAAGCTCCCTTTTGGCGGATAAAGTGTCTTTTGTTTGGTCTATGTTATTGTTGCCCGTTTTCTGGCCACAAGAAATAAAAGTTAATAAAAATCCAAATGCTATAATTCTATTCATATTTGTGAGTTGACTGAAAGGGTTGGGAGTAACATTCGTTTATGCGCCTATTCTACCGTAAACCTTGCGTATGTTACGCTTATCCATTTTTTTGGAAGTTTAACAAATCTCGTTCTTACCTATCACAGATGCAAAAAAGTTAATCGTTAAGAGTTAAATGGGTTTGAGAGTTGCAAAATGTGCAGACTGCTCGCTGTCTGAATCAGGATTTGCAGGATTATAGGATTTACAGGATTATCTGCTACCTAGGTTCTTTCTCCGCAGAGTGGCACGGGTCTATGCTGAAAGAAAGGAGTTAGAGGGAACGGAAGTAACTTCCGCTCCAGAATAGGGGTTGTGTGGCCTAGTCGGTATCTTTGTGGGTCAGATTTAATTTTTTATCAATTTTTTCGACCAATTCCTTTTCAAACACTGAGGTGAAGAGTTTTAATGTTTCCTTGTCCAAGTCCCCCGACATATTATTTGCGCGCCTGCCTGACTGGTCGTGAGCCCAACATATAAATATTTCTGATGTCTTTGAACTGTCCCAATACTCTTGACCACCATAGTATCTGAAAGTATATTCAATGGTGTCTTTTCCGGACTTGATATTGACTGTTACATATTCCTTTCCATCATTGTAAGAGTTGTCCACAATTGTCCCCTGTTTACCTCCACCAATGTTTACAACCTGCGTCTTTCCAACCGTATCTCTGTTTATGTTTGGATTGCTTTTTATAACATCCATTACTGCGTTTTCTAAATGTTGTTTTGTTGTCTGATACTCGTATCCTTTCAACGAGCCATGTGTCCCTGCACCAATAAAGCAACTCGTCAGTATGACTGCAGAAAGAATGATTAATAAAATTGATTTTTGTCTCATGTAAGTCTCCGCTAATTTGTCCGGCCACATTGCCACTCCTCTAGCGCGGAAGTTACTTCCGTGCTCTCTAAAAACAAAACAACCCAGCAGAATTCAAAAACTCTAATTATTAATCTTACACGGAAGAGATTACAAGTCAAACGTTCTATGAAAGCAAATTAAATTACATTCACCTCAACTCTGTGAGGGCTGGAATTGTATTGAAGGAAGAAGAATATTTATACAGCAGTTGTTGTGACCACTATGGCACACGTAAAGGTTTATTGGAATTATCCAAAAACATCTGAAAGTTCTAAAAGCACTTTTTAAGATCAACACACTATTCACCGATCTTAGGCAAGATAAACCTAAACTTAATAAAAGTTGTAGTCAGGTTGCAAACCTGCTTTTATCTTCAGTTCGACATGCCCTGCGGAACATGTCGAACAGCGTGGGGGTCTATGCTGTAAGAAAGGAGTTAGAGGGAACGGAAGTAACTTCCGCTCCAGAATAGGGCACACGCTCGCTTGCATAAGCTTTTATTGTGCGCAGCCTTATTGATTACTATTTCCAAAACCTTTAATTTCATTTCTGTTTCCTGTCAATTTACTTTTCAGTTCCTCATACTCAGTTTCTGTAAGGATTTTTCTGTTCTTTAACCAACTTAAATTCTGCAACTGATTATCTATCGGCAAGTCCCTATCAATAGTAGCATATCTGTCCTTTAGAAATTTACTGGTTTCATTTTTCAATTCAGTTAGAAATTCTTCTACTTCAATTCGTGATGGATTTTCATCATATAGTTCAATCAGCCCAGAATTGAAAGTGGATATAAATAGCAAATGACGTCTGCTTAGAATTGCGGCAATTATAAAGAATACAAATACCAATAACGAGGTGTAAAGAAGCCCATAGTCAAAACTGTTCGGAAAGTCTATGGTCCTTATTAAAAATTTAATACTGATAAAGCCTGCAATTCCTGCAATCCAGACATTCACCTTATCAGTTTTAAGTTCTCTCAATAGTTTTTCAAATTGGATCTCCTCATAAGGTACAAAAATCTCTTTAGAGTTTAGAGGATTGCTTGTCGTGTAAAGTATTCCGTCTTGCTTAAATTGAACCTCTCTAGTGCTCAAGTACCTCGTCTGCTTGAATAATACCATGGTGTGATCTTTTTTAAAATTTAATGCGTATGTTTTACCACAAAAATTGCCCCATTGCTGTCAAGAGTTTGCAACTCATGACTTACACTATTGTTACACAAATTTACAAAAACGAAGATAGCAATACCATTTACGATAAATCAAGTGTAAGTCCTTAGTTGCAAACTAAGGACAGCAGTTTAGACTAGCACAAACTACGGATAGCTGGGGTGGTTGACTTTACATATCTAATTAACTATATTCTTTATTCTCAAATACTTCTCAAAGCCCGGTGATGCTTTCAACATAAAGCAATATCCATTAATAACAAACCCATCTAATTTATGCACAATTGTATAAGAAGCGAGATCGGCAATATTATTTATGAATCCTTTCCCTTTAAAATTCAAAGAAGTATTACAAAGTACACCAAATCCAGTACATTTTTTAAATGCGTTGAGTAATTCAAATAAGGGGTAATTCGTTTCAGATGACACAGTTTGAATTCGTGCAGTTTTATTAACATGAGTCACGGCTGCTAGATAGTCTGTTGAAACGTGTTTTGTGTAGAGCATAAATGGACTAGAATGATCGCAACCAAACCATTTCTCGGCATCTTCTTCTAAGCAAACAGGTGCAATTGGACGAAACTGTTCTCGTTGTTTAATCTCATTCAATCGCACTCGGGTACTATCCTTAAAAGGTGCAGCAAGAATAGAACGATTTCCCAACGCGCGAGGTCCGATTTCATAACTACCATTTACCCAGCCTATAATTAAATCATTCACCAACATTTCGGCTACCATTTTGTAATCCGTTTCAAACACTTCAAATAATGATTTATCGAATAAAATATCAGAATTGAATTCACGACCAGAGTAAACACTCCATTCTATTTTTGGATTACCAGTAAAAAATAATTGAGCGTCAATTGCTGTGCCAATTGCTGATCCCGAATCATTCGCAACAGGGGGTACAAATACTTGTGAAAAGAGATTAGACTCCTTCCATTTCGTATTCCAATCACAATTTAGGCCACAACCACCCGCTATTAACAATGGCATGTTCCTATTCAAATTCAATTTAGCATATTGATAAAATTGATCGAATATTACATCGCTGAAGATACCTGCGAAATTTCTGAATTCAACATCATCCAATCCCACGTTATAGTAACTGCAATCCTTTAATGCTTCACATTCTTGTGGCTTAAGATGAGGACAATCTTGTATTAAAAAGGCGATTATTTTTTCTTCTTCCGGAGTAGGTTTATTGCGTTTTGAGAATGAGGCAAGAGCCATTAATTTACCTGCATCAGATAACCGTGAGAATTCCGCAACCTTCTTGTCAAAAGTTGGATCACCTAATCCATAAAGCAATGCATACCGATGTCCTGGCTCAGGCATTACATTTGATAGCTTTACTATGTTTAAATCAGCATCTATTTTGTAGAATGCACCAATCACACCTTCCCAAAGAAGTGCATAACATGGTGTTCCCTTTGATAAGTTTGACATACCATATGCGCACAAAAGATGAGATCGCTCATGGGAAGAAGAGAAGTAATTGATCTCTTTTCCGAAAAGATGTTCTTTACGAACCACAATGTCGTCCTTGCTAATACCATAATACCCAGAATTAGAACGACTCTCGGAAATATTTGTATTCCCTGGCCACCAACCACTTCTACATAGTGTATCCGGAATTTCTTTAAGATCGCTTAAAATATTGAATACATCAGGAATAGAAATAGGTGAGTGACGATAATGAGAATCCTTCTCAGTTTCAATTGAGGTAATCAATCGACCATTTTCAAGATAAGCGAAAGCACCATCATGGCCAGGGTTAAAAGACAAAATTTTCATTGTGCTATGTAAATTACCTAATACGCGTTTGCAATTAGCTTTTATTTGAATCAGTATTGTTCTGAGTTTTTATAACTAGAGTTGCCTCTATTCTTATCTCTTTAAATATTGAGGCTGTTGGGAGATTTTGTTTTTTAATACGACCAGCAAGTTGGGTAGAACGAGTTACCCAATTATTGGCATGGAGAATCATTGGAAGGTGCGGGATAGGTGTCGGATCCCAAACACCGCGTCTATAAACTAAATTACCATCAACTAACCATCGAATCTCATTTGGATTCCATTCAATTGTATAACGATGACTCGATTCAGATGCATCAAACCCAAGATCAATATAGGTTGGGGTGCCTCTATAGCCATAGTCATAATTTGCACCTTCATTACCAGGATTAAAAAAAACATTAACCAAAAGACGGTTAGGTAAGTTTCCTGCAATCTCAATGTCCACTTCTTGTCGCGGCAAGTTTCTGTACAGAAAGAATCCAGTAATCACCCCAGGCACACGAGACGCTTGCATTGTCGCTTCAAATTTGCCAAACAAATACTGATCCTGGGAACAAATTGATCCCGATGAATAATCTCGAACACCAAGAGATTCTGCTTTAATAGAAAGCATGGCTCCAAACTCTGGACTAAATTTGACGTTAGATGGGCGAAAAAGAGCTAAGTTATCTGTGAATGTATCGCTCCGAGTCATCCAAAGCTTTGTGTCAAGAAATTCTAAAGTATCAATAATATTAACTTTTTTTTGCCCATCCTTAAGCACTTCTTCTTTTGCTTCCACGTTAATTCCATTCCACCATCCATTAGATTCCGCAATCCAAGGTGAACTGTCATGTTTGGATTCAAGAACTCTTTTTACTTCAATATTTTTGTCTAGTATATGCCTTTGACCAATATCGTCTATTAGAGGGTAACTACTCCTAGGTGGGGCACATCTTAAGTGTTCACAGATAGTCTTCCATTTATTTAACTCTTCTCCATGAAGTATTACCAAATTAGCTCCCTCTAATTTATCTTTTAGCATTAGAAATGCTGGATCTGATTTTGTTTCCTTAGAGACAGTTATAATAAATTTAGCATTCGGATAAAGGAAATAAAGTTCTCTGACTCGATTATCTAATGAACCAATATTCACATATGCATTGAAAATCCTATCATCTCTTCCCTTGAGAAGTCTTCGCATTTCCGAAACTGGTATATCCTTGAGATCACTGCAGCACTTGTAACCTAACATAGATAATGCCATTGCCAGCGATGAAAGACCAGATTCCTTAGAGCCAAAAGCAAATACTGGATGCTCGCTTGGACGGATATTAAATAGGGATGCTCCTTCACTAGTGATCGCACCAATTTTAGTGAGAGAAGGAAGTACTGAATATGAGTTAGATGATACAATATCCCTACGCTGACTAATAAGAGATTCCTTGGAGGCACGAACTTTTAGTGATTCAAACTTAAGATTTATCCATAGATCTATAGGACCACGGCATGGAAGTTGACAAATAAGCTTCTTAGCCCCCACTTTTGAAAGAATATATCCTGATAAATGCCAAAGTCCACGTGCCGGGCGAAATAAGTGTTTTGACAGAATGGTTTTGGGTGCACCATGCTTCACCTCAAGATAAGATAAATAAAGAATGTCAAATTTTTCTTCGCTACCATCATTTGATACGGCCTCATTCCATACATTATCTAGACTTTTAGCAAAACCTGAATGAAACCACACATCATCTTCCAGAATAAGAGCAAAATCATGATTGCCACTCGCTACTTTTTCCCAAACATTAATGTGTGATTGGGCGATAGCGCACTCAGCCCGACTCATTCGAATAGGGCTATCTAATTCAAGGCGAGTTGGAAGGGTTAGGGGTTGGGGTTCTACCAATAGTTGATCACTAAGTGTGTAAAATGGGTCAAGTCTATCATCTTTACTTGGGTCTTCAATAAATTTATTAGCATCAATTGCAATGCTTCTTTCAGTCAGATTTAAAAGTGCTATTCCATTGATATCTAAGATACGGCTAAGCTCTTGCTTCATGTTTAACCATCGACTTTGTGCACGATCAAGATTAATTACATAAATTTTCTCTATTTGTTGGTGATCCTTTTTTTTCTTATTTCCAAAGGCGTGACATTTCCTTCTAGGTACAATCCATCGCATAATAAGCAAAAACCTAAAGAGGTAACTAGCTATCATTGTTTGCCTAGGTAGCAAATTCATTTTTTATTTGTTTGTTTAGTCACATCATATGGTTTCTGATTAGAAAGCCTCCAGTTTCTCTTATCATTTCTATAACTTAACGGCCACTTACTTGTGGAGACTGACTCCCAATCATGAAGAACCATCATTGTTTCTTCTGGATATTTTTCATGCACAATCACATCGATTATTGATTGAGTAAGTATACCTGGTCCAGTTGTAGCCTGAACTTCAGGTAACTCATCAAATGATTCAAGTGCATTTGTAGCACTAAGTAGAACACGTTCCAAAATTGGATGGTTACGCTTTGCAATTAAAGGTGTTGTATTGAAGTAAAAAATCCAACTCGATTTATCAACACCTGGTTTTACAAACTTAGATGCGGAAATCATTTGGCCAGTTTCAATATCATAGCAAAATGGCTGAAGCTTTAGTCTACCATCATCAAAAAGTTGATCGATTGGTGTCCCGTGATAGACGTCATCTGCGTCTATATAAAAGCCCCCTTTAACAAATATGTAACTATAGCGAAAATAATCCGACTTCATTGAAGGGTGATAGCACTTATCAAATGCATCTTTATACCTAATACCCAAATTTGTTTTAATAAATTCCCTAGCAGTATCCTCATTGAAAACAAGAAGTTCGTAACCTGACTGCTCAAGTTTTCGCCAAGATTCCATACACTCTTTAACATCATGTGGGAGTTGATTAGGGTCATCCCAGAATTGAACAATACATTTAGGGATTTTCTGTAAGTAATCTATATTTACTTGTCTTGGTTCCTTATAACCTTGTACAAATTCCCGGACAAAATTTGAACGTGCTCGCTCTTTCTTTGTTAGTGGGTCATCCTTATGAAATTGTTCAATAATCATTATATCCAATTATATACTTTAGCCTTTATTTGATAACTAATAAAATTCTCGTAATGAAATTTATGTTCTTAAATATTGCAAATTAGATCATTCAGTGTCTATCACTCTAGACCTTGTTTGTATTTCAATTATTTAAGTACAATTTCCACTAACAAATCTCGCCCTTCCCTCCCACACCTCCAAAAAAAGTCTTGTCGTAAAATCTCTACAAGATCGTGTAGAGATTTCATGACAAGAAAGTCCGGAATTCTTTTATATTGGCGGCCGGAGGCAGTTGAGAGTTAATGGTTAATAGTTAATCGGCGGAGGCAGTTGAGAGTTAATGGTTAATAGTTAATCGGTGTGTGTGTGTTTGCGTGAAGTGCAGACTACTGTCTGAATCAGGATTTGCAGGATTTTAGGATTAGCAGGATTATGGGCGCTTCGGATTATATACTTTTTTAATCTGTAAGCTTGTGGCGCCAAAATTAATCAACAATCCAATGGGCTTATCGTATGCTACTAAGTAGTTCTTTGCCTGCGCCAAATGCACCTCTTCTAAATTGATCAACGCTTTCAACTCCACTACGATGTTACCTTCCACCACAAAATCTGCTCTGCGTGTGCCCACCAGAATACCATCATAATAAATATCCTGATCCATTTCGCGCACAAATTGTAAGCCTGCTTTTTCTAACTCAATAGCAAGGCAACGTTGGTAGATAATTTCTTGAAAGCCATTACCGAGTGTGTTGTGCACTTTCATGGCACAGCCATTTATCTTGTAGGTAATTTCATTTATCGACATCCTGTAAATCCTTTCATCCTGTAAATCCTGATTCAGACAATTTTCACTTGCCTCTCTAAACAAATCTCGTTCTTCTCTGCCACTACTCCAAAAAAAGTTAATCGTTAATCGTTAATGGGAGCTGAGAGTTGCGAAATGTGTGGACTGTTGTCTGAATCCGGATTTTAGGATTAGCAGGATTGTTAGAAAATGCAAACATTCAAGCATACTACAAAGAGAACCCATCGACCGTTTTGAGTTTAACAGCTTTTATAATGTTAAGCAGCACATTGAAAAATATTTGCAGTGGAATAACTATGAACGAAAACACAGAAAGATTGCGAGCTTAACGGCATACCAGAAATAGATAATAGGTATTTCCTGTTCAACCGAAGAAAGCTTCATACACTTCCGTGTTGTACATCTTAAAACTTGATCGTGCTTTACTATTGCGTTCCTTATCTACTTGTCGTTCTCAGATGCAAGAATAGGCTTTAGCTTGTTTTATCATATACGGAAGAGCGATAAGTTCTTCAAAATGGCCACTTATAGAATTTTATGATTATATTACTACTATGAAATTTATTGCTTCTGTTCCTCTATGGCTAGGCTTCCTACTATCTAGTACTTGTATATTCGGTCAGATGGTTGAACCCAACTCATTCATTTTGGTAAATCCCGAAAAACGCGATACATCGTATGTAAATACACTTATCACGAAAGCAATAGCGAATTATTACAACAACACCGACTCTGTAATACTGTATGCTCAAAGTGCAGAGCAGATTGCAAAGGAGATAAACTTCCACAAAGGAAGATTAAAAGCAAGGTATTCATTAATAAAAGGCTACTACTATAAGGGAGAGGTAGCAGTAGCTCATCAAAAAGGTCTAGAGGCATTAGAATGGTATCCTATGGGACAATACCCTTCGGAGATTGCATATATAAAATACAACTTGGCGCAAGTCTATTGGTACACCGACAACTTTAAAAGAAGCATGGAAGTTATTAAACAGGTGATGGCGTATGCCGAATTTGTTAAAGATAGTGTGCTTATATCTAATTGTTATCATGTAATGGGGCTCACGCATTATGCCAATAATGAAATGAAAGAGGCCATACCCTATTTCCATAATAGCATTAAATTCGAGGCAAGTGTGCAGGCATATACGAACCTAGCTGATTGTTATATGAAGATGGGTGATTTTGTGAATGCACGGAAATACATTACGGGACATGCTTTACGGATGCTTGGCGCTAATGATGCGCGGGTGGTTCGTATCATTTCTATGCTTGGTGAAATTCACTTAAAACAGAATAACCTGGACAGCGCTGAGTTTTATGTTCGGAAGGCATTGAGTCTAAGAGAAAAATTCAATTTTCAGATTGGTGGGCTAAGTTTTTTGCTTGCAGAAATAAGTTCAAAACGGGGTGACTTCAAAACAGCAGATAAATATTTTAATAAAGGCTATGAAGAAGCGAAGAAAGAATCCAATATATTAAATCAGATTAGTGCTTCCGAACGGCTTTATAAGTACTACGAGTCAAGGAAGGATATGAAGACAGCATACCGTTACCTTCGCGAACTTAAACCCCTTTATGACTCACTTACAAACGTAAATAGAGCCAATTTTGTGAAAGAAATGGAGACCAATTTACAGATGGAAGCGGAAATTCAGAGAGTAAATTACAACCGTGAAATCGAGCAACTTGCGGCAGAAAAAAAATTGGCCATAACTCGCATTGTAAGAAATATTCTAGTCGTTGGTATCGTCATTGCCTTTCTATTAATTGGTTATATCTTCAACAACTATCTTAAAAAGCAGAAAATAAACGCCTTGCTTGAAACAAAAAATACGATAATAAGCAAACAGAACGTAGAACTTCAAGAGAATATCGCCAATCTTCATAAAACGCAGCAGCAATTAATAGAATCTGAGAAAATGGCATCACTTGGTTTATTGGCTGCTGGAGTTGCGCACGAAATTCGGAACCCGCTAAATTATATTTCGGGAGCGGTTACTGCTATGTCTGGCTTACGCGAAAATTTTCATAGCTTAGTTACTCTTGGAGATACTAAACACGAAAGGTTGCTTAGCGACTTTGATTCAATCAAGGAGTTAATCCAAACTGGCGTTAAGCGTTCAACAAAAATTGTTTCCTCACTCAATCATTTTTCCGCCCCACAAGACTCTTTAATACCCCATACTACTGTTGACCTTGAAGAGGTGATGGAGGAATCGCTTACATTGCTCAATTTTCGCTTTAAGGAAAGTGCTATCATTGTTGAACGGTCCTTTTTGAAATCCGGGCATATCTCCGGCAATAGTTCATTACTTGTACAGGTCTGCGTAAACATTCTCAACAATGCAGTTGATGCGGTTGAGCCAATAACTGGACCGCGCATTATTAAAGTAGGTATTGAGCCCCTACCCTCGAATGTCCGGATATCAATATGTGATAATGGAACCGGAGTTTCAGAATGGGTGAAAGAAAAGATATTTACGCCATTCTTTACAACGAAGCCACAGGGTAAAGGTACAGGCTTAGGTCTTTCTATTGCTTTTGGCATTGTAAAAAAACACCAGGGCCAAATAAGCTTTAACTCCACTAAAAATGGTACTTGCTTTTTTGTCGATTTGCCAGTGGGGTTAGGTTAGACTATTCCAAAGGAGGAGAAATGCCTTATGCGGATTATATTGGTATTGCTAAAAGGATAACTAAAAAAAAAGACATCGCATACTATGCAATGTCTTTTTAGTGCTTGCCTTATTTTGCTAGAAAATTCCCCAATACCCCAGCATGTGAAAATCACTTCGTTTAGTGATGAACGGCAAGAATTCGATACAATATTAATTACAATTTTGAGTGCTTCCCTAGAAGCAATAGCCAATTGCAGTATCATTCAGAATACCCGACACGCTTACTTTGAGGGATTGGGAATTTGAATAAATGTTTTGGGTTTTCTGCCTGATGAATTAAATACTTTGCGAGAGTAAGCCGGGTAATGCTACTGATTTTATAGTCAGGATCATATTCTGTAACAACTCTATAATCGGCCTTTTCTTTTCTGATAGATGCAACCAATTTAGGCCTTACTATAATCCAATTGAGTGGTGACGTTGAAATCACTTTTTCCATGGATGCCTTGTTCGAAATAAATTCCTTTCGAGTTGCTTGAAGAATTAATTTTTCATGCCACTTCAGGTAAATGGAACTTGTACCGACACCAAATGCTGAAACCACTACCACGGGAATCCTTTTCCGCACTTCTTCATACGCTTCACAGAGTGCGAAAGCCATATTTGTATACAGATTGCAATGCCTTTTATTTACAGCGTTGCCAATAGTTACAATAACTGCATCGGCATGTGTTAGCAGATTCTTAATTACAGAAGCTCTGGTAGCATCACCCACTACGTGATGAAGGTTTTGATGTTTACAAGCAGGTGCTATAGATCTGGAAAGCGAAATGACTTCATGTCCACGAAGCAGTCCTTCTAAAACACAATATCTTCCCACACCCCTGGAAGAACCGATAATAGCAATTTTCATTTGAATGACGAGTTTGATTGATTATATGTTGGGTTGAATTTTTAACATTCTTGCTCCACGAAATTTCAATATCAACCGATTGGAGTATTTTAGGAAATTTGAGGTGAATAATTCGCTATCATCCGGGGTAGCAATTATTACCTATTCAGCAGGTATCCTTATAGATATTTCAATTTCGTTGACGGTCTCTAAATGAAAAATCAGTAGCATCTACATTGCGAAAAAAAAAGCAACATGCGTTTATTGATGTTTATTATTCTAGCATTATTCAACACTTCATGTACAGTAGAATATTACCAATGCCACAGTTATGGGCAATCCAATAAAAAAACAATCTATGGACATCGGTATCAAAAAAAATACTGCCGTAACCATTGAATTCAACATGCAAATACCTATTTTGATAAAAAAGTTGCTTCATGTCATTCCCCAGCAGAAGTACCATACTGTACGTTGATGACGAACCTGAAAACCTAGAGGTTTTTGACATCAATTTTAGGCATGAGTATAATGTATTGCTTTCTACCACCATTCGGGAAGCTTACCATTTCTTAAATAATGCCCCTATTGAAGTTATCATAGTAGACTATAAAATGCCGGAGGAAAATGGTGTGGATTTTTTACAGAATATTTCTCTCCAGTATAATGATGTAGTTAGAATTATGCTAACCGCTTATGATCAATCGAATATCATCATCAATTCCATTAATAAAGGAAAAATATTCGGCTTTGTAACAAAACCGTGGGATCGTGACGAGTTAAACACGCTCATAAAAAGTGGTGTTGAAACTTTTCGATTACGTAAGCACAACAAGGAGCTATTAACTTCTGTACAAGAGTCAAATTCACAGTTAAAAGACGCTTTGACTGAAATTAAGAAGTTAAAAAATATGCTTGAAATTGAAAACCGTTATTTAAAAAGCGAGATCAATTCGGCCAATAATCCTCATGTTATTGTAGGGAAAAGTACTCCGATTATCAAACTAAATTCACAAGTGGAGCTGGTTGCTAAAGTTTCGACAAATGTACTGATCCTTGGCGAAACAGGGACAGGAAAGGAATTAGTAGCTCGTGCCATACATCACAAAAGTGATCGCAGCAACAAGCCATTTGTAAAACTGAATTGCGCGGCTCTCCCATCCACGTTGGTTGAATCCGAACTTTTTGGATATGAAAAAGGTGGATTTACAGGTGCCGTTCAAAGCAAACAAGGGTTATTCGAAATAGCGCACGAAGGAACTATTTTTTTAGATGAAATTGGTGAGGTACCATTGGATGTACAACCGAAACTGTTGCGTGCTATTCAGGATCGTGAGTTTTATAGAGTGGGTGGTGTTAAACCCATTCAGGTAGATGTACGAATAGTGGCTGCCACCAATAGATCTTTGACACAAATGATTCAATCCGGAAAGTTTCGGTCTGACTTATATTATCGTCTTAATGTATATCCGATTAAAGTACCCAGCTTAAAGGACCGAAAAGACGATATTCCTGAATTAGTAAAACATTTTGTATCAATTTTCGAACGGAAGCTTGGTATTTCAGTGAAAGAAATACCGACAAATACACTCAATAGAATTCTCTCGTATCATTGGCCTGGGAATATTCGAGAATTGGAATCATATATTGAAAGGCTCATTATTGAAAATTCTGATAGCGGTATTCTGAATTCAAAATACATTGATTGGGATTGGGACGAGGAAATCAATCCAATGGATAATAATGAATTAGTGAACATAGATGAATTGGAAAAGCGGCAAATATTAAGCGCGTTACAAAAGGCGAATTGGAGAGTTTCCGGTGAAAATGGAGCGGCAGCATTACTTCATATTAATCGAAATACGCTAAGATCAAAGATGCTTAAATATGGAATAGGAAGAGACGCTGATTAACTAAATTCAGAAATAGAGCATTTTGATCATACAACAAGGGCACCTCTCCTCGGTCTAATGCTCGTGTAAAACCCTCTAAAGATTCCTCCTATTGATTAATACCAGCTGCTAAAAAAAATTCCTATCCTTCCTGACTTCAGCCGGAATTGATTACGTACAATTCTGCTCCTTATTTTCTAAAGGTAAAAGCAACAACATTTGCCTAATAATGAATTTTGCCTAGGCAAAATTAGGCAAACTAAAGTGGTATCATTCAAAATACCCCTCAATTTCAATCAAATTCAAAGATTAACAAATGGAATGATTATTGGCATAGGTCATACAATTTAAACGTATGTACCTATCAATCTCTGAAATGTTGCACCAAAAGGAGTATGTGGGCGCATTCATTTTCCATTTAAAACCCAACCATAATCATTTATTCTTATGTTAACACAACACCGATTAAAAGTTCGTAACATCTGTGATGTTTTAGAGTTGCTCCAAGGCAGATGGAAGGCTACACTGGTTATTTGTTTGAGTGACCGCCCCAAACGATTTAATTTACTCAAACATGAAATAGGACGCATTACTCCTCGTATCTTAATCAAGGAATTACGACACCTAGAAGCAAATAAAATAATTGAACGCGTACCAAGTACACGAAATAACAAGTTTATGGATTATCAGTTGACGGATCATGGAAAATATTTGTATTCGCTAATTGAAAATATTGTTGATTGGGGCGGGGAACATCGAAGAAAAATAATGCAATTTGAAATGAATGGCAAAGAAGTGCTAATGGCTGATCAAAATAAATGCGCAGCATAGTGTTAAAACAAGTCACGTGTGCTCAGCCATACTTACTCATGCTACTTCATGGACATTTCACAGATTAGGGAGCCACTAATCATTTTTCTAGCGGTTGTTATTGGAATAGTTGGTGTAATGGTTATTATGATCAATTACAGCCAATTTACCGATAAAATTAAATTATTGGTCTTTGAAGTGGAGCGTCTTAAACAACAAAAGATCACTTTAAAGAACGAGTATGATGTGTTATTACAAAGTATCACATCTATTCATAAGGGGTTACTGCACTCTGAAAAACTGGCACTGCTCGGCAGGAATTTAACTGATATTAGTAACGAACTTAATAATCCACTCAACTTAATATCAGGCAGTGCTCAGGCATTGATCGTTTTATCACAACAAATTGAAGATGCCCATAATACTTCTGAACAGGCATTTCAGTGGAAGGATATTGCTCGTGAATTAGTTCATATTAACAACTTAATAAGAGGAGGAATTTCACGAGCTTTAATTACAACCGGGTCAATAAAAGCGCTGGTAGGGCAATATGATAATGTGTATAGTGAAGCGTCTACCGATGTACGAAACTGTGTGGAAAGTGCAATTGCTTTATTTACTGTAAGCATCCGGCAACATGGGATATTAATCAATAAACAATTTCAAATTGTTACCCTGATAAACGCCAATGAGAGCTTGCTAACTCTGGCATTTGCCAATTTATTAGAGCACACAATCTCCATTCTTAGAAATTGCTCCGGGTATCCTATTTTAGCTATTCAAGTTCTTGAAGACCCTGCGGCTGTAAAGATATTAATCGTCTGCAGTGAAATTAAAAAGCAAATTAGGAATAACTTCTCTAAATCAAGGTCAATACCAAGTGACGAAGCTACCAAGAAATTTGCTGAAGGGCGTCTGGCAATTGTTAACGTGATCATAGCCCAACATCATGGCAAATTTTCCATCAATTCAAACCAGGCTGATAGCCATCAGTATATCATTTCACTACCAAAATAGCCATACACTTTGTTGATCGATCTATTCCTTCAAAACTAAGTCTATGCACATAACGCTTCTACTATATGCTTTGCTAAAATAAGAGGGCTGCCGCATTAGCAGCAACCCTCCACCTAAATTTTGAACTTACGCTCGGCTATCTCCTCATAAATCCGAGCTTACATCCAAAATCTTTACCCGGTTCAAATTTACTACCGATAAGCTGTTAAGTAATTCAATCTATTCATTTATCGGTATACTTGGCAATACTCATTCTTTGTAAAGGAGGTATTTGTTTCTTTACCAGCAAAATCGTACATCTACAGATTGGGTCTTAAATTTATGATGCCCTACTGATCCTAGAAGTTACCACTTTTAAAGTATTCACCAATCCCCATGAAAGTTTGATCTCGATCGGATACAATTGGGTTTAATACTTGCCAGTCAATTTTTAAATCAGGGCAATTCCAACGAATACCGGATGCGGCTTGTGCGTTGAAATAACAGGATGTGCAAATAGAAAGATACACTTCTTCAAATGTTGCTATGCCATTTGCAAAACCTGCCGGCACATACATCATTGTACGTTTGCTCGTGCTTAATTGATTATACGAAACATGACCAAATGTACCTGACTCAAGGCGCAAGTCAACAGCCACATGAAGTGCACTTCCTTTTAGTATTGTGAGTAATTTTTCTTGCTCATAAGGGGCACGCTGAAAATGAAGTCCTCTAATAACATTGGGTCTTGAAAATGAATAGTTGGTCTGAACAAATTTTGGCAATGCATAATTCTTCATCAAAACAGCTTCTTGATTTGTAAAGGACCAACCTCTGTTGTCTTCCATCAAATCAATTGGTATTTCACACAATTCGTCCATAGATAAGAAGCCAACAACTAATTGAAAATGGCTATACGCCCCACTAATTTCGAATTCAGTTTTAGCAAATAGATACCATTTACAACATTGGAACAGTCTAACGATTTGGACACTGTACCGTTATCATCTGCTGAAACAGCGTAGTCAATAGCATTGCTTCCCTGAAGTGTTTGAAGTGTTATCCTATAGTTTTCGTGAGGTAGCAGGTTGGCAACATAAAAGTTTATAACACCTTTAGTAGCCGGATTGGGATAGAAATTGGCTTGATTTACTTGATCTGTATCTGCTGAAATGACTTTTGAATAGGTAAAAGTACCATCATAATCTACTTGCTTCAACCGATAATAATTTGTTCCAACCTTAGGCGAAGGATCATCAACACGATAAGTAGTAGGTTTACTCAATGTTTTTACACGAGCAATTTCAGTGAACTCTTCACCATTTTGTGATCTTTCAACCACGAAATAATCATTATTCTTTTCACTAGCAATCTCCCATTCAATTCGAATGGTGCCGAGTTCCGTTTTGAAACACTCAAAGCGACTTATTGTTACGGGCAATGGATTACCAAGACTGACAGTCGCCAATGCAAAAGCAGTATTGAATGAATTAATTGGCCCGGCAGAAATGATTGTTCCTGCTGCGATCGTACCGGTAGTGCCGCCATTGCCATGATCTTGCCATCGCGATGTGGTAGAGTTCCATCGTGCCACCCTTAAATCTGGCAGCAGGCCTATACCTATATTATTTGCACCCCATGACAAAGTAGTACTGACTGATCCTGATCCTTCCAGAAACCAGTAGTCGATGCCGTTGGCAAAAAGTAAGGTAGGATCTACTTGACTGATTGGATAGAGCGGTGTAGGGCTGGTGAAAAAGTATTGAGCCGTAAAACTAGAGCCTACCGATGATGGTGCACTGATTGCAATTGGCTTATAGAAGCCACCATTTCCGGTAGGAAAAACAAATGCTTGATTACCAATTTTTGTTATGCGGCCATCCACATAGCTACTATTGCTTGAACCCGACACGGAAGCTCCGTTCAATATGTTTAACGTTGAGCTATTGGTTAATACCCCCGCGGAAAGAGTGAGTTGATTGCTTATTTCATGTACACCCGAGGTCATCAATACACCATTCGGGTTATTGATGGTAATATTAGAAAATGTTTCTGTACCCGATGAGGTTATAACATTTACACTTGATCCGATATTTCTAAATGTAACCGTGCCCGTTGAGCTTGTAAAAGTTCCGTTGTTGGCCCAATTACCATAGACATTTAAATTATTGACACCCACAATAGTCAGATTGCCTGCAGCCAAAGCAGAAGTAAAAGTAGAAGATGCTACCCCCGAATTGATGGTTATATTCCTAGCTTCAGCTCCTACTGAGATAGTAGGGTTATTTAATACTCCTTGAGGAATTAGTACATGGGTGGTTGAAAGAGGAACTGAATTTAAGCACCAATTGGAAGCGGTTGACCAATCTGTATCGACTCCACCATGCCAAATATTGGTACCAACCGGCTGACTTATTGGAGTAAAAGTGACTGACAATTGAGAATTTGTGTTGTTCGTTAAGACGAGCCTAAACTCTACTTGCGTAGAAGACGAGAGTACACCTGTCCAGACACTCGATAAATTTCCAGGGGTTGATTTGGCGGCTACTTGCACTCCATTAATCAATAGAGCAAACTGATCTCCAAATGCCGGAATATCGATGCGATATATACCACAATTAAAGCCGCTTCGTTTAAATGAAAGACTGACGTTCGTAGTTGGAAATGCGCAACCTTGCCAAGGAAATCCGTTGTTTGAATTCGCTGCGGAAGGCCCACTAATGGCACTCCACCTTGCTTGGGTATCAAAGTTGTATCCACTAGACCCGCTCCCATTTTCCGTATAATAACCTGAATAATTGGTGCCTACTGTAGTTGAATTGAACCCATATACATTCCACGTATTAGTTGGAAAGGTTCCTACAGTGGGCAAAGGTACTATGGTGATAGTAGTATTAGCCTGACTGGTGGTGCAATTATTATCGCCTGTTACAGTATAGGTTGTCGTTACAACAGGTGATGCAATTACTTGATGCCCTGTAGTGGCACTTAAACCAGTGGAAGGGCTCCACGAATACGTATTGGCGCCACTTGCTGTGAGTGTAAAACTAGAGCTGGTGGGGCACGAGGTAGTGGCGCTTAATGGTGTAACGGCTGTAACAGATGTGGCAGAAACTGTAACTACATTTGAAACGGTAGATGTACACCCCGTACCTAGAGCATCTGTCATTACATTTGTCATCGTGTAAGTGCGAGAGGGTGTAAGTGCCGTGGTTTGTAATGTGGTATTGGCCACATTTAATCCATTGCTAAAAGTGATGGTTGGTTCAACAGGAGAAATACTCCAAGCGTACGTAACTCCGGGAATGGAGGATGTGGCAGTAAGATTTGTACTTGTGCCAGGGCAAATTGTTACGTTAGGGCTAATCACCTGTGGCCCTGTCGGAGTAAATGTAAACCGTAAAAGCGCACTGTTTCCACCATTATTATAGTGTCTGATTTCCACCGTGCTTGTAGGACTTAAAAAGCCAGCCCAGGCGTTGGTAGGAGATGCACTTCCAAAATGATTGCTGTATACTCTATTACCATTAACATAAACTGAAACCGCTGGGCTATAATTTTGAAAGTCCAGTACGTAGTATCGGCAATCAAAACCGGTGCGTTTCAGAACCTCAACAAAAGTTTTATCTGTTTTACATCCTTGGTATCCTGGGGCGTTGTTCCCCGGAAAGCTGCTCCAAATAGTGGCGGTATTTACATTCAAAGATGCGGATGGCGTAGTCGAATACTTTCCAAAATAAGGCCCGCCCGGAGCAACGCCTCCCGCCAAAGAAGAACCACCTCCCTGATACACGGCCACATCCCATTGGCCAGTACCAAACCCGGGAATAGGATTGGCGACATTTTCTACCGTAACTACTTGCGTTTGTGAATTAGGTGTAGGTGTTGTACAACCATTGTCCGTAGTAAGAGTATACGTAGTGGTAGTAGTGGGTCTGGCAATGACTGCTTTGCTTAAGTTAGTTGGTGCTAAACCTGTAACAGAATCACGCAGTCCTGTAAGTGGAGACCATGTGTAATTAACAACTCCGGCCGGGCCTGATAATTGAGTTGAGGTCAAACCATTGCAAATATAAGATGCCGGTGTAACTGTAATGGTTGCCGGAGGTTGTGTTGCAGAAATATTGACTCGCACCGGTGCCGTGGCTGTACAACCGGTAATCGCATCCGTTCCTGTTACGGTATATACAGTGGTAGAACTAGGCGCAGCCGTAATTGTTGCCCCCAAACCGTCTGCGGGAGTCAACCCATTAGTTGGTGTCCACGCATAAGTAACACTGGCCGGTGTTAATGCACTGCTAATAGGTGCACTCGCTGTAAATGAAACTGGGCTGGTGGCCGAGGCACATTGAGTTACGGTATTATAAGGCGAAATCGGTAACGATCCTGATACTAAATTCCATACAATTGTATTAGTAGCAGGTGCGCCATTACTCGTATACCGTATTTCGATGATTGAAGAAGGGCTGAGAAATCCCGTCCATCCTGGCTGAGCTGCCGGATCGGAATTTAGACTGGCCACCAATTTATTGTTAATCAATATATCAGCATTGCCAAACAACCGAGCCATTGTAAGTGTGTAGTATCCACAGGTAAAATTGGTTCGTTTATAAGCAACTCCCCAGGGGGCTGCCGGGTTCATATTATTGCACCCTGAAAAAGTAGGGGCTAATCCGGGATGGCCTGCAGAGGTAGTAGGATACTGGCCTACAGAATTGAACGAAAGAGATGGTGATGAAACATAAAAACCTCGGTATGTAGTTGCATTAAAATTAGCCGTATTGTTTGTTTGATAGGCGTAGCATCGCCAATTGGTGGTTCCGAAAACGGTAGGGTCACCTACCGGGGCGGCAATGGTAATATCAAAACCATTGTCAGGGCTTACCAATCCTCCGGAAGGGTTGGAGCTGAGCGTACGAATGCGGTAACCCGTACCTGCAGGTACCGAGGGTATCGTAACGGTAAGGCTTTGATTACTTACCACACCATTGAATGTTCCTACTGTAGTTGGGCTTGTAAAACTACCAGCAGCATCCGACAATTGCAC